>CAZAKE010000326.1:0-2597 GCA_964485495.1 uncultured Spirochaetales bacterium | reverse complement strand
ACTCCAGATCCGCAACCGCCTGATTCAGCCTCTTCTCCGAATCGTTCCCCCGCATTGCCTTAGTGCGTGCCGCGATCCGTCGTGCCACCGGACCTCCGCGGTGGGTGTGGTCGTGCAGGAAGTGTACGTCGGTCAGGTCCGCCCGCCACCCGAGCAGCGCGGCAACGAGGGTGTCGCGCACCTCCCGATGTTCATCGGCCCCATATAGATCGTGCTGTTCCGCCGGGTCGTTCAATCGGTCGAAGAGTCTTCCCGTCTGCTCCTCTATGTAGTATTCCAACTTCCACCGCATGGTTGCAACGGCCGCCGATTTATAGAGGCTTCCGACGGCGCAGCGGCGGGGCGACTCCTGGCCCTGAGAAAGAGGACCGAAGAGGTCGAACCCCTGGCTGAATGGATCGTCCGCTCCGGCGGCGGCCAGGATGGTGGCGGTGATGTCGGTCCAACCGGCGAAGTCCCGGGTCTCGTCCTGAGGGATTGTTCCGGGCATGCGCATGAGGAAGGGGATCCGCCAGGTCTCGTCGTAGTAGTTGTGCTTGTCGTTGAAGCCGTGGTCGAAGTACTGCTGCCCGTGGTCGGAGGTGAAGATCACCAGGGTGTCCTCCCGCAGGCCGGAGGAATCGAGGTAATCGAGAATCCGACCTACCTGGGCGTCGCAATAGGCGGTCAGACCGTAGTACAGCCTGCGATACCGGTCGACTTCCGTCTCCGTCGTCTTTTGGATCGTATTGCCTGCAGCTTCCCGCAGGGCAGGAGGATCGGTATTACCATCGGATTTTCCGCCATTTCGAGCTGTTCTCTCCGGTTCGGGCATCCCCAATGAGGCGGCTTCGTCCGGGGTGTAGGTACCGACCAGGCGCCTGAGGTGGGCGGGGTGCTCGGAGATCTCCCCCTCGCGGTAGTTGAGCGGCGGCAGTTCTGCGCCCTCGTACATGGTCGCCCACTCGCCGGGTGGGTCGATCGGTCCGTGGGGACTCGGGAAGGAGCAGAACGCGAAGAAAGGGCCCTTGTCGGCCGACCGTACCCGTTCGATCGATTCGATGGTCCTGTCCGCCAAGTAGGCGTCCATGAACAACTCCGGCGGAATCGGATTCGGGTGGGAGGAGGAGCGGGAGTATCCGTGGTTCCTGATGTGCCGGGCGTACTCGTCGTCGTTGTCGCTGTTCTTCTCGCCCTTCGTGATGTTGGTGACGTGGAAAGATGCCGGCACCGGACCGAAATGGGTCTTTCCCACCATGATATTGGTGTATCCGGCCTTTTCCAGCGCGTCGGTCAGGATGGGGACGTCTTCTCGCCGGTCGATACCGTTCTCGATGCAGCCATGGACCGGCGTGTGCAGCCCGGTTAGGAGTGAGCAGCGAGTGGGCATGCACACCGGCGAGGAGGTATGCGCCTGAGTGAACATGACCCCTTCGGCGGCCATCCGGTCCAGGTTGGGCGACCGTGCGAACCCGGAGCCCATACAACCCAGGGTGTCCCACCGCTGGGTGTCCGTGGTGATGAGGATGATGTTCGGTCGGTCGTGTGATCTCGTGTTCATGATGGTATGATATCCTGTCCCGCGAGGCTGGGCAACAGGTGTAGTGGTCCGAAAATTGTGGAAACCAAGGGTTGCACCGACGTTACACGGCCGGTTGCGGTAAAATTGCCGGTTTCCGTCGGTTCCTGCTGGTATTAGGACACTATCTGGCCGATCCGATACATATCGAGTCGTTTTTTTGATAGACTACATTCGGAAAATGAGCCTGCCGGCTCTTTCCACAAAATTTTCGCCACTACGAGGAGACCCCATGTTTGTTAAAGGAAGTGATATCGAGAGCGTCGGGACCGGAAACGGCATGCGCCGCAGGATCCTGGCTCGGGGCGGGAAGTTGATGGCCGTGGAGGCCGTATTCGAAGAGGGAGCGGAGGGGGCGCTGCACGACCACCCGCATGAGCAGATCAGCTATGTCACCGCGGGACGGGTCCGCTTCGCGGTGGACGGCGAATCGGCGGAGCTGGGACCGGGAGACTCGGTCTATGTCCCGTCCGGCGCCACCCATGGATTGAAGGCGTTGGAGGCGGATTCCGTGGTTCTCGACGTGTTCACTCCCCAGCGGGAGGATTTCCTGAAGTGAAATACACCATCGGCATCTGCGGGATAGGATTTTTCGGGAGTAGGTTCGTGCCTCTGTTCAAGGCACACCCGGTGGTGAAGGAGGTTGTGCTGGTGGACGCGGTCCGCAAGCGGGCCGAGGAAGCGGCGGCAGAAGCGGGAATCGATCGAGTGTTAGACTCCTTCGATGAGTTACTCGCATCCGACGTCGACGCCGTGGCCATCTTCACCCAGCGGCACCTTCATGCGCCCATGGCCGTACAGGCGCTGAAGGCGGGGAAACACGTGTATAGTGCCGTCCCGGCGGCCGTCCGCCTCGAGGAGCTGCGGGAACTCGTGGAGACGGTCAAAGAAACCGGACTCACCTACATGCTCGGTGAGACGAGTTATTATCGGCCTCAGACAATATTCTGCCGCGAAAAGTTCGCCAAGGGCGGATTCGGCCGCTTCGTCTACGGCGAGGGACACTATCATCACGACATGTCCCACTTCTACCAGCCGT
>CAZAKE010000325.1:0-2652 GCA_964485495.1 uncultured Spirochaetales bacterium | reverse complement strand
GGAGGAAGGCCTGAAAAAACTCCGGCGAGAGATGCGTGCAACACAATAAAGACTACAGAAGCGCATGCAATTACTCCTCTTGAAAGTGGCCAATCCCCTCCAAAGGATTGCCCACCTGTAGTACAATGCCGAGGTGAATCAAACCGACACCCCGTCCGAGTGTCTCATCTCCATCGACCTGGGCACCTCCAAGCTCTGCGCCGTCGCCGTCGATACGGCCACGCTACGTCCGGTGGAGGTGGTCTCCTGTCCCAACGACGCCGACGTCCCCGATCTGCCGAACGGACATCACGAACAGAACCCACGGCGGATATGGCAGTCGGTGACCGGCCTGCTGCGACGACTCACAGTCACCCTGCCGAACCGGACCCGCATTCACGCCTTAAGCATCTCCGGGCAGATGCACGGGGTGATGCCGGCCGACGCGTCGATGGAGCCTGTCGGGAATCTGATCACGTGGCGGGATAGCCGTTGGCCGTCTTCATTGAATCTTTCTTCACCCGACGCCTACCCCGAACTTTCGACCGGATTGGCCGAAACAGCCGCTCAGCGTACCGGCTGTGGTCTTCACCCGGGGTACGGCGGAGCCACCCTGGCCTGGTTGGCGGAACGGGACGGGATCCCGGCGGGAGCCTTCGCCCTCAGCCTTGCCGGCTATATCGCCGCGAGACTCTCCGGCGTCCTCGCCTGCGACACCAACCACGCCGCGAGCTGGGGCATCCTCGACATCAAAACCAACCGATGGAATGAGGAACTCGTCTCTCGACTCAAAATCCCGGAGCGCGTACTTCCGCCGGTGGTGCCTTCGGCCGCTCCCCTGGGAACGATAACCGTTGAGGCTGCGGAGGAGACGGGAATCCCGGAGGGCACCCTTGTGTGCGCACCGGTAGGGGACAACCAGGCCGCCGTCATCGGCGCCGCGGGATTCGACTCCGACTCGATCGTCGTGAACCTGGGAACAGGCGGGCAGGTCTCCATCCCGCCGGCGGAATGGAGTTCCTCCGGCCAAGGTCCGGCCGACTCAGCCGATGGGAGCTTCGAAACCAGACCCATGCCCGGCGGCGGATTCATCCGCGTCGGCGCGAGCCTGTGCGGCGGCTGGTCCTACGCCTACCTGAAGGAGTTCTGCCGAGACTTGATTCGCGAGATCGCCGGAACCGAACTCGACGACGAAGCCCTCTACGCCGGACTCAACCGGCTGGCCGCGGAAACGTTCATGCGTGACGGCTCACCACACGAATCCCCGCAGGTGGATACGCGCTTCGCGGGGATTCGGGGCGACGAGACGATTCGCGGGAAGATAACAGGAATCGACACGTCGAACTTCACCATCGCAAACCTCGCACATGGGTTCCTCCGTGGCATGGTCACCGAGTTGCACGAAATGGCCGCACCCTTCATCGCCGGCAAGACCCGGGTGGTGGCGAGTGGAAACGCCGTCCGCAGGAATCCGCTGATGCCGAAGATCATCTCAGACGTCTTCGGACTGCCGTGTCTCGTACCGAAGGGAATAGAAGAAGCGGCCATCGGCGCGGCGGTGGCCGCGGCCCTGGAGATGGGGCTTCATTCGAGAGAAGAGATCAACACATTAATATCGCGATCGTAGGAGCAGATGATGGACTATTCACGGGTCGTATTCTTCCAAACCAACCGGGTGTGGCGGGTGTACACCGGCGGCAAGTTGCTCGAGAAGCTCCAGGGGATGGACTATCCCCGGGACGACAGCTTCCCGGAGGACTGGCTCGCATCCACCACGCCGGCCCAGAATCGTGAACACCAACAGTCACCGGACGAAGGCCTTTCATACATCCTGAATCCCGACGGTTCCCGGGGCATCAGTTTCCGGGAGTACCTGAAAGCCGATCCCGAAGCCGCCCTGGGGACGCCCTCCTACCATGAGGACGAGGGGGTCGGCGTGCTCTGCAAGTTCCTCGATTCGGCCATCCGCCTGCCCATCCAATGCCACCCGGACATCCCCTTCGCCCGTAAGCACTACGGCTCCGACCACGGCAAGGCGGAAGCCTGGATGATCCTCGGCACCCGCGAGATCGACGGGACAAGGCCTTATCTTCTCATGGGGTTCAAACCAGACGTGACGCCGGATGCATTCCGCCGGGCGGTAGAGAGCCAGGAGATCCCGGCCATGGAACAGATGCTCCACAAGGTACCGGTACGGCCGGGGGAGATGTACTTCATCCCCGGCCGCTTTCCCCACGCCATCGGACCGGGCGTGTTCCTGCTGGAGATTCAGGAACCCACCGACTGGGTCGTGCAGCCGGAAAAGCACATCGGCGAGGTGGAACTCTCCGACGCCGACATGTGGGGCCCCCTGGATCCCGACACAGGACTGGCCTGCTTTGATTACAAGGCCGCCGCCGATCTAGAGACCACGCTCGAGCATGTGCGGATCGAGCCAATGGAGTTAGACCGATCGGTAACGAAGAGCGAAAGTAACGAGGAAGATGGCCGCCTTTTCCAGATTCTCGACCGGCAGCGGACCGGCTGCTTCGAGGTCCGGCGTCTGGACCTGAACGGCACCTACCGACTCGAGGGCGGCGGCTACGTGGGGATCGCCACGGACGGCGAGATCACGATGCGAGACCCGAAGGGAAAGGAATACCGGATCCGGGGCGGGTGCTCGTTTTTCGTGCC
>CAZAKE010000324.1:0-2654 GCA_964485495.1 uncultured Spirochaetales bacterium | reverse complement strand
AGATTGCTTTTCGATTCGAGATGATACTGGAAAAAATTACTCCGATTGAGCTTGGCAATGACTACCGTTTGCCTACATAATGGATGAACATGAAGACAAACGGGTGAGTGTTCCAAAAGGAGAGTCCATATCGATCGTGATCGCTATGTGGAATCCTCGTGTGGAACCTCATGGACTCGAAGATGTAACGATGTGCCGGACATATAAACCGGCATACTAGAACGGAGGATGATGAGATGGCTGAGAAGAAGACGGCGGTGGTTACCGGAGGGTCGAAGGGGTATGGATACGGAAGTGCCCAGGTATTGAAAGAGAAGGGTTACTCGGTATGGATCACGGGCAGAGAGGAGACGGCGTTGGCCAAGGCCGAGTCGGAACTCGGCGTCAGGCAGATTCGCGCCGACGTGACCAAGAGCGAGGATTGGGAGAGGCTCATCGACACGGTGATGCAGGAGGACGGCCGGATCGACGCACTCATCAACAATGCCGGTGCAGGAATCCATATCGCACCGGTGGAGGAACAGAGTTATGACGAGATTGTAACCTCCTTGATGGTGAATCTTGCAGGACCGATATTCGGCTGCAAACTGGTGGTGCCCATCATGAAGAAGCAGAAGTCGGGGACCATCATCAACGTCTCGAGTATCTGTCAGCGTGAGGCGTGGCCCGGATTCAGCGTCTACTCCGCGGCCAAGGCCGGGCTTGCCGAGTTCGGTGAAGTACTCTATACCGAAGTCCGGTCCTTCGGGATCAAGGTGACCACCCTGGTGCCGTCCTGGGGGGCCACGAGTTTTCGTATTCCCCTGGGAATGGAGGCTTCTCCTCCGGAGATCGAAGCAAGGAAAACCCAGCCGAAGGAATTCGGTGATCTGGTAGCCTACATCTGCGAACTGCCCGCGCATCTCGCGATGCTGGATGTGACTCTGCTGCCGATGGTGCAGGAGATCAACCCGCTTTAACCGGCTGTCGGAGAATGGCACGTAACACTCAGAGAAATAAACAAGCAAAGAAGCAATAGTAAGGAAACGAATACAATGGGAATAGATTTGAAAGATCGTACCGTGGTAGTCACCGGTGCCGCCGCCGGGGTCGGCCTGGGAATCGCGGAGGCGTACGCCCGGGCCGGGGCAAAAACGGCACTGCTGGATATCCGGGGAGAGGAACTCGAGGCGCAGGCGGCACGCCTAAAGGATGAGGGACTCGTCGTTGGTGGATTCAGGCTCGACATCACCGACCGTGATGCGGTCATGAAAACCTTCCGGCGAATCAGGAACGATTTTGGTCCCGTGTTCGCACTGGTGAACAACGCGGGCATCGTGGACCAGCGGCCCTTCACCGAGATCACCTCGGAGCAGATGGACAGGATGATGCGGGTGCACGTGAATGGCACTCTCTACTGTATGCAGGCCGCTTCCGTCGACATGGTCGAGACGGGTGAGGGAAGAATCATCAGCATGTCCTCTAAGTCGGGAAAGACCGGTTCGGCCCTGATGGCCCACTACTCGGCGGCCAAAGGCGCCGTCATCGCCTTAACCCATGCGGTGGCGTTCGAACTCGCCCCGCATAACATCATGGTCAACTGCCTCTGCCCGGGGATCATCGACAACACCGGTGTCTGGAACCAGGTAAGTTCGGGTTACACCAAAAACCTGGGATTGTCCGAGGAGGAGGTGGTGCAGCAGTTCACGGCCAAGGTGCCGCTAAAGCGTCTCGCTCGAATTGAGGATATCGTAGATTTCGTTATGTTCCTCACCGTGAGTGGAGAATACTGTACCGGTCAGGCCTTCAACATCTCCGGCGGAAGAGAGGTGCACTGATCGGATGGGTCGTCTGTCTTGCGGAAGGGGTTGGTGAGTAGATGAAAACTTGTCTGGCGATAGGCACCAGTCTGGACATTCCATGCGTCTCGTAGGATTCGAAGACCTCGGTGAACCTCCCGAGTACATCGACTTCGTGCACTTTGCTGAACTCGGGTCCGCGACAGGTGAGGTGATCGTACTCTCTCACCGTGACGGCCGAATCAACACGGATTTCGATGCAGAATACACGCCGGGCGCCCGAATCTACCTTAGTTTCGATTCGCTCCTCGCTGACGGAAAGCTCTGACGCGACGGTCTTCATATGGCGCGGGGCCGTGGACGCCTCGGTCATTTGCCGCAGCGGCGGACGCGGAATTCGCACTGCGACATCCGGAGCCCGGTCGCGAAGGATCTGCATAACAACGTCTTCCAGCAGAAGCCGGCCTTCAACGTCTCGGTGTAGGGACGTCTCTCCATTCTACCTTGTCGTCTGGCCCTTATGGGCATCAGGAACCCTCCGCCCGGCTCAGCTGAAGACGTCCGTTATGCCCATACGAGAAAAAAGATTGAAATGAAAAAGTTTTTTTCCCCGAGACTGTACTTCAAACGCTGCATGACCCTCTTAGAAGAGAAACCGCGGAATAAGCGGTTTTCAACAAAGCTCTCGAAAATGGAAATTCGGTTTTTTTATTTCCCTCTTCCGGCAGACCTTTTCCCGTTACGGCATCAGGTATCTTTTTTTTCTTATGAAGTCGTTTTTCAGCAAGAAAAATTTATTTGCCGAGGCGATAGCAATGGCTGTAAAGGGTCACCATTTTTTCAAAATTACCCGGCAAATCCTGAAAGAAAACCGGA
>CAZAKE010000323.1:0-2689 GCA_964485495.1 uncultured Spirochaetales bacterium | reverse complement strand
GGCGAAGAGCCCCGCGGCGTTCACCACCCAGCGAGCCCGCACCACCTCGCCCGCTGCGGAGCGGAGAGAATAGGTCTCCCCATCGAGTTCCGCTGCCGCCACCTCGAAACTCGTCCGCACGTCCACGCCGTTCTTCGTAGCCGATTCCACCAGGCTGAACACCAAGCGGTAGGGTTCGATGATGCCCCCTAACGGAGCGTGCAACCCGCCCACCACATCCGGATTCAGCTTCGGCTCGAGGGTCATGATCCGCTCACGATTGCACAGCTCGATGCCGATGCTGTCGTTGGCGACTCCGTTCAGGTAGAGCCGCTCGACCGTCTTCATCTCCTCGACGGAGAGGGCCGCTACCAGAATGCCCACCCGCTTGAAGGGGAAGTGCAGCTCCCGCTGCAGCCGGTCGAACATCATGTTACCCCGGATCTCCAGGCGGGACTTGAGGGCGCTCGAGTCGTGGTGGAAGCCGCCGTGGATGATGCCTGAGTTGGCCTTGGAGACGCCGAAGGAGACGTCCACCTCCCGCTCCAACAGGACGATCCCGAGTCTATAGGCCGAAAGCCTGCGGGCGATTGAGGCCCCGCTCACTCCCGCGCCGATTACCGCTACGTCGTAGGTATCCATTCCATTGTCCTCTCAACCGCCTTCTTCCAATATTCTATCCGTTCCCGGCGTGCGCCGTCGCTCATGGAGGGCCGCCATCTGGTGTCCTCGAGCCACTGTGAGGCGATCTCCCCCCGTCCCTCCCAGAAGCCGACCGCCAAGCCGGCGGCATAGGCGGCACCTAGGGCGGTGGTCTCCGGTATCACCGGCCTGACCACCGGAATGTCCAGCAGGTCCGCCTGGAACTGCATGAGCAGTCCGTTGGCGGTCATGCCGCCGTCCACCTTCAACTCCGGGATCTTCAGGCCCGAGTCTCCGGCCATGGCATCGATCAACTCACGACTCTGGAAGGCGGTGGCCTCCAGGACGGCCCGGGCGAGATGCCCCTTGTTCACGTATCCGGTGAGCCCGGCGATCACTCCACGGGCGTCGGTCCGCCAGTAGGGGGCGAACAGCCCCGAGAAGGCGGGCACGAAGTACACGCCTCCCGAATCATCGACACTCCGGGCCAGCGTCTCGATCTCCGAAGAGGAGCCGATCAGCCCCAGATTGTCGCGCAGCCACTGCACCAGCGCCCCGGCCACCGCCACCGATCCCTCCAGGGCGTAGGTCACGCGATCCATCGCCCCGCCGTCGGCATCGCCGTACGCGCAGGCTACCGTGGAGATGAGGCCGTGTTTTGACCCGATGATCTCCTCGCCGGTGTTCTGTAGAAGGAAACAGCCGGTTCCGTAGGTGTTCTTCGAATCGCCGGGCTCGAAACAGGCCTGGCCGAAGAGCGCCGCCTGCTGATCACCCAGGATCCCCGCCACGGGCACCTTCGCGCCGAAGGGGCCGTTCGGTAGCGTATATCCGTATGGTCCGGAGGGTGTGGAGGGCACGATCCGGGGCAACGCGGCCGCGGGGATCCCGAACACCTCAAGCTGTCCGGGATCCCACCTGCATGCGGCCAGATCCATCAGCATGGTCCGGGAGGCGTTGGTCGCGTCGGTTACCAACGTGCCGCCGTCGGGTCCTCCGGTCAGGTTCCACACCAGCCAGGCGTCGATGGTGCCGAAGACCGCCCGTCCCGCCTCCGCCGCCTTGCGCACCCCGGGTTGGTTGCGGAGTATCCACTCGATCTTGGTTGCCGAAAAGTAGGTTGCCAGTGGGAGTCCGGTCTTCCCGCGAAACCGGTCGGAACCCTCCCGGGTTTCCGCGGCCAGTTGCGCCACCCGGTCGGAGGTCCGCGTGTCCTGCCACACTATGGCGTTGCAGTAGGGAACCCCGGTCTCCCGGTCCCACGCGACCACAGTCTCACGCTGGTTGGTGATCCCCACGGCCGCCAGGTCGCTCCCCGTTGCCCCCGCCGCGGCCAGCGCGCCTTCCACG
This sequence comes from uncultured Spirochaetales bacterium, assembly GCA_964485495.1. Taxonomy (GTDB): domain Bacteria; phylum Spirochaetota; class Spirochaetia; order CAZAKE01; family CAZAKE01; genus CAZAKE01. The sequence continues at coordinate 718 of CAZAKE010000323.1, read as the reverse complement.
ACGGCGCCGGTTTTCCGAAGGATCTCAGCCGGATCATGCTCGACCCACCCCGGCTTCGGAAAGTACTGCCGGTGCTCCTCCTTACTCACCGCCGTCGGCCGGCCGGCCCGGTCGAAGAGGATGCAGCGGGTACTCGTGGTTCCCTGATCGATTGCCGCGATATACTGCTCTGTTCCACCGCTCACAGAAGCCGTCCTCCCTCTCCATAGTATGCCATAGTATGATCCGGCCGCACTATAGCACGAAACGGCTCGATGGTCGAAGGGCGAACAATCGCCCGTACGCACAATTCACTCGATTGCGTCGGCTCGGGAAATGCAGTAGTATTGTACCCTGATGATCGGCGTTTGGAATGAGCGGATATGAAAGCCTCCGCAGCCGTCTATTCCGGTATGCGGATGTCCGGTATTGTATTCACAACACTTCTCGGAGGAAACGGTATGAAGCGGCAATCGAAACGGGTCCTTTTTCTCATCATAGGCGCACTGCTCTGCGGAGTTGTATCCGCCGACGAGTTCCATTTCATCAACATCTTCGTCGGCGACCGGGCGGCCGGCATGGGCGGCGCCTACACCGCCATCGCGGACGGCCCGGAGGGGGCCTACTACAACCCTGCCGGATTGGCCTTCTCATCGGCGACCTACTTCTCGCTCTCCACCAACGCAATCCAGTATAAACGCACGAGTTATAACGACATCTGGGCTTTTTCCCACACCCC
>CAZAKE010000322.1:0-2824 GCA_964485495.1 uncultured Spirochaetales bacterium | reverse complement strand
ATGTGGCTTGGGGCGCCTAACGGAACGGGAAAAGCGGTATATTATTGTTGATAGGAACAGCAATCGAGTAGGTTCGTGAAGTGTTTAAGGAGATCAGTTCATACCCGGTCACGGATCGCTTAATGGATTGGGCAAGTAACAGGAAAGCCGCCCAACAAGGCACTAAACCGGACACCTCCAGCGCCGGTTCGCTTTGAAGCTTTGGGGCAGATCGTAAGGATAATTCACAGATGAGGTCGACAGTAAAGCGATGGTGCAAGGATTTCGGCTATACTTGGTATGGTCCCGGCAAGTTCGGTAAAGAGAGATACGATTACAAGATACAGTTCGGCAAAGGACATGCCGCTATGTTTCGCTCCGCGCATGGTCCGTGTGGTAAGGCAAAGGTGTACACTACAAATCGAGGTATTAATTTCCTCATATTCCCCGTCATTTCGCAGGTTGTCGGTAAAAAAGAGATGTCCCGAGCCCAGTTCATACAGGCTATGAACTGGGTAAAGGCTTGTCTTGCGGGTCAAGTTAGTGATTTTGCTGAAAATTTAGCCGCCCATTATGGCGATTCAACGAACGAGTGATATTGTTAGGCATATTGCAGCGCTGCCAAACAGTCGAACCGGGCAAAATTACGGTAGTATAAAGATACAAGAAACATAGCATATTCATAAAAATCCTTATGCCGGCGGGTCGGGATCCGAGCTCTTTCCCATAAAATTCTTCAGATTTTCCGATAAAACCCTCGATTTCGTTCTCTATCAGTTGGCACGGAACCTGCAATATATAGGCATGCGCAACATAACTAATACTGAGACCATTTCAAAACGCGGATTGCCAAAAGGTTCATTTAAAAACAGCATTGTAAAAAGTGCATTGCAAAAAAGGAGGCCCTCATGCAGGACGTATACTTGAGAAAAATCGGATGCGGAATCGTGGTTGTATTTGTGCTGTCTCTGCTTGCGGGATGTATCGGCGAGGATGGTGATCTCTATCTCGCATACAGTTGGCTCTCGGCTCCCCAGTATTTCTACGACGAGAATCCGGCTATTCCGTCGGTCTTCTACAATGGGACCTATTATGAATCTGAAGAGGGCACATATTACATGGAATATATTGCCTGGGACGGCAGCGGATGGTGGATGAACTATACGCTCACGGCGAATCCGGGAGACTTGTTCTTCGTAAAAGGCGCGCCGGCGTATTGTGAGATCTGGCTCTATTGGTTCGGGCCGAGTTTATACAATTGGAGTGAACCCCGTAGTATTGAAGGTCAGGCAGATGGAGAGAGTGGTCTGGATGGGGTACAAACGGAGAGCCGCACGATCGGCGGGTATACTATTACCATTGTGTGGGGACGATTAGATGCGAAGGATACATGTTATAAGTGACGGGAATATTATCTATTTCTTAAAATATTAGTTTCCGACAATTCTATTGGCAAAACACTGTATTTGTTGTGAATCCTTATCCGGGTTGATATGAAGCGACACCAGGAGTACAATCATGCGGGATATCACAGGCGGTCGGAAGAGTGCCGGAAATTAATCTATTTCTCATTTCCAGTCAAGTCAGAAACGAATATAGTGAATTGCATGGAACAAAACTCTCTATTTCCGGAATTGAATCAAAAAAATACATCCTCCAAACCCCTGAATCATCCCTTGAAACGCAAACTCCAGGTGGCCAACGGATATCTTCTCGAGTTCGACAACATAACCCGGGTCTTAAGCGCGAGTTGGGAGAAGCGCTCGATGAGCCGGATAGCCCGGGCTGTTCTCGTAGAGTCGACCGGACTTCCGGACAGTCAGGTCGAGAGTTTTGTGAGTATCGCCTCCGCCATGGGATTGATCCGGCCGGTTGTCCAGACGCCTACTGCCTTTGGATCGTTGGTTGCAATGCATGACATTTTCTTCGAGCGTCCTGGTACTCTCGAGTGGTGTCACTACCAGGGCGCAGGCGCGGTGCGCAACCTCGTGTGGTTTGACGTGTTCAACCGACTGCTCGTGCACGAAGATCCTATGACGCATCCGGAATGGAACGCGTGGTTCCGCAAGGAGCTGGCGGGGCAGTACAGCGAACGCACGATGCGGAAGGTCGTCCAAGAAGAGGTGCACTTCGTCATCGATGGGTACCTTGAGCAGAAGCTCAAGGTGCTCGGAATACTCGAGTTAGGCGACGATGATGCAATAGTGCTGCAGCGGCACCGACAGATCGACCATCTGGTGTTCGCGGCGATGCTGTACGACTTCGTGGAATCGCACGGAGGAAGGATCTTCGAGATCGCCGAGTTGACACGGCTGCCGGGAAGCCCTGCCGTGGTGTTTGGACTGGATGCGGATTCGGTGCGGACGCTCGTTGAGGCGCTCCATACGGAGGGGCTGCTCCGCTACGAGACGACCCATAATCTGGACCAGATCCGCTTGATTCCCGGGTACGGGCCGGAGGAGTTCCTCAAGGCGTATTACGAAGCACGTCGGCCTCAAAGGAACGACGCGGAAGGAGATCGACGTGGCTGATGCTATCGACATCGTCGACTTCGTTCACGGAGTTGCTGCAAGAAAGCGCGGCCGGGCGTGCGTGGTCATGACCCACGAATACTCCGGTCAGCGGGAATGGGCAGGTAGGCTTGCATCGCGGACCGGATCACAGCACGTTGATCTGCTCGATTTGTTTCATGAAGAAGAGCGGCTGGCCGACAACCTTGCGACCTATACACCGAAAGGCCTATTCACGTTGCTTCAGGAACGTGTGAAGCGGGACATAGCGATCGTATCCGGCATCGAATTCTTGAAGGCAAGCTGGAGCGGACGTCCGAATGGCGCGGAGGAGT
>CAZAKE010000321.1:0-2870 GCA_964485495.1 uncultured Spirochaetales bacterium | reverse complement strand
CCGATCGGATACCGACCCTCTTCGAGATCGAACGGAACAAGTCCACCGTCGGCACGCAGGGTGAGCAGGGAAACGGACTCGGGCTGATACTCTGCAAGGAGTTCGCCCAAAAGAACGGAGGCGATATCGAGGTGGAGAGTACCCCGGGTGAGGGGTCTACCTTCCGTCTCCGCCTTCCCGCCGCGCCGCCGAAAGCCTAAACGCGGGGCTCTTCAAAGCCTGAGAGTGGTCTCTCCCTTGAGCCCTCTTCCCCGTGCCGTGATCTCTACGGCAAAACCACCATCCTCCTCACTTTCGACAGTGCCCCTGTCGATCATGACCATGCACCTTCCCATGAAGGTCCTCCGGCTGCATCGTGCGGGGTCGAACGGTTTCGTGGGTGATAGGTCCGGCATGTCGCCGTTTTCGACTGCGGCGATGACGGCGGACCCGGCGGAGTGAAGGGTATACTCGATCTCCACATTCGCCGTAGGCACCGGAATCCCCGAATTATCGACTATCGTAGCCGCCACGTGGAGCATGCTTCCGTCCGATTCGACCGTCATCGGCGTATGTGACGGCCCGCCGAAGCCGTTCTCGGTCTCGAGGGGGTTCCCGTCGTCAAGCTCCAGCACGATCCGGTCCGGTTCTCCCGCGCTGCGATAACTCCCACGGCAGATTTCGGTACCGTTCCGATACCCTACCGCCGTCAGCGTCCCGGCTTCGTACGGCACGTCCCACCGGAGGCTCATCGGTGGGTGGGCCGGTTCCGTCGACCTCTTCCTGCCGAGTGACCGGCCGTTGAGGAGGAGCTCACATTCTCCGCAGTTGGTGTACACGACGACCGGGATCTCCGCACCCTCCTTCCCCGGATGGGTCCAGTGGGGCAGGATCCGCACCATCGGTTCATCGGTCCACTGACTCATATAGAAAAAGTAGGCGTCCTTCGGGAATCCGCAGAGATCGATCACCCCGTAGTGCCAACCGCGCAGCGGCCAGGCCGTCGATTCGCCGAGGTAGTCGAAGCCGGTCCAGCGGAATTCGCCCATGAACCAGGGCAGGTCTCGGGAGAACCTCCAGGAATCCCGGCAGCTGATGCGGACCAGGGCGTTGTCGTAGGAGGAGCGGTAGTGCTCTCCCGCATCCGGGAAGATCTCGCGATCGGTCAGGTCCGGGACGTCGATCCGTTCGTTTCCCGCGTCTCGCCACCATGTCGTCGTGCGGTAGACGCCCCTGGTCTGGAGAGTGTGGGGGACCTCCGAGGCGTACATCAACCGCTCCGGGTAGCGTCGGTGATCGGCCTCGTACTCGAAACAGGATCCGCCGCCGCCGTTGTACCCCACGATGTCGAGGACGTCGCCGAAACCGCTCTCGTTTGCCGCCCTGATGGCGTTGACTCCGGCGGTGACCGGCCTGGTCGAGTCGAGTCTGTGTATTGCATCCGCCAGCTCCCTGGCCTGCCGTACCCCTTCGCCGTCGATCTTTTCGGGGATTTCGTTTCCGATGCTCCACATGATCACCGACGGATGGTTCCGGTCCCGCCGGATCATGGCCGTCAGATCCTCACGCCACCACCCGTCGAAGTAGGAGGCATAGCCGAAGGGGATCTTCCCCCGGTTCCACTCGTCGAAGGCTTCGTCGATGACCAGGAACCCGACTCGGTCACACAGTTCCAGAAACGACTTCGACGGCGGATTGTGAGAGATCCGGATGGCGTTGCAGCCCATCCGCTTCAGGATACGCATCCTCCTCGTAAGCACGTCCCGCGGCATCACCGCGCCTAAGGGGCCGGCGTCGTGGTGTTCGCAGACTCCCTTCATGACGATGGGCCGTCCGTTCAGGCTCATTCCCCGTTCCGGATCATACCCGACATATCGAATGCCCACCGGGAACCGGAGTCGATCGATCTCCTCGTTCCCTATAGACCCCGAACCATAGAGACGCAGCTCGAGGGTGTACAGATACGGCGTGTCCGGCGACCACAGGTTCGGCGAGTCGACTCGCAGTGTCAAGCTCTCCGAGTATTCACTGCCGACTTCGTCTTCGTGGTCCGCGGCGATTACCCCCGATTCGTCTATCAGGAGGGCCTGTATCCGGGACGGGTCCGCCCCGTCGATAGCCTCGAGACGGCGGTTGCGCAGGTCTCTGATGGTGTAGTCGACCCTGATTTCGGCGGTTCCACCGGCCTCCTCGGGGGTCACCCGTAGATTCCAGGGCATATCCGGGGGCCTTGTTCGTCTCGAAATCGCCGGCAGAACGCTGATCATGGTGTGCGCTCGGGCGAGGAAGAGCGGGGGAGTAGTCTCGATCCACACCGGCCGGTAGATGCCCGAGCCGGTATACCAGCGGGAGTTGGGCTGTTCGGAGTTGTCCGCCCGGACGGCGATGATCTGCTCCCTACCGGGACGGATGAAGGGGGTGATATCGTAGCGCATGGGGACATACCCGTTCGGCCTGAAGCCGAGGTGATGTCCGTCGAACCAGGTGTCGCTCTTCCAGTACACGCCGTCGAAACAGAGATAGACCCGCCTGTCCGTCCAGGCCTCCGGAACCAATAGTCTGCGGCGGTACCAGCCGACGCCGCCCGGATAGAATCCGCCCTTCGGCCCCGACGGGTTGTGCCGCTGCGGGGTCCCCTCGACACTCCAGTCGTGGGGAACATCCAGCTTCCGCCAACCGGTGTCATCGAAGGATGGCCGCCAGGCGCCGTCAAAATCGCCCTGCCGGAAGGTCCACCCCGAGTCGATTTCGAGAAGATCACGCTGCATCGTATTCCCCCTTTCGAACCGTCCTCCGCATGTGAAGTGCCGAACACCGTTCATGCACACAGGCCTTCTCCCGCCATTCTCTCAGATAACGCGGTTTTTTTCTATTCGGGTGATATGCCGCCG
>CAZAKE010000320.1:0-2881 GCA_964485495.1 uncultured Spirochaetales bacterium | reverse complement strand
CATGAAACAAGCCAATCTACCGTTCGGCAACCGGAATTTCGAGATTGCGTTTTCTGATGACGTGGACGTCCTACGTATGGGGACCCCCGTTCCTCTGGACAACCCTGAACAGCGGATTCAGGATGCCTTGGATGATTCCATCGGAAGTCCCGGATTGGATGAAATCATTGCACGGAAGGTACAAACAAAGGCCGGATCATCGGCGGTAGTCGTCATCTCGGACAGCACCCGCCCGGTGCCGTATTCGGGCGAACAGGGAATCTTGTGGCCTGTCGTCGAGAGACTGATATCCGGCGGAATCGATCCTGAACGAATCACGATTCTGGTGGCGACCGGGACTCATCGGGCGTTGAGAGATGACGAGATACGCTCAATGATCGATCCCAGGGTACCGGCCGCCGGAGTCAGGGTAATGAACCACGACTGTAAAGACGAGAACGGCCTGCTTTTTCTAGGAAAAACCGCCCGAGGCAGCGAGATCTTCATCAATAGACTGTATATGGAGAGTGACATCAGGATTCTCACCGGATTGATCGAGAGCCATTTCATGGCCGGTGTATCCGGCGGCCGGAAGTCGATTTGCCCCGGAATAGTCGGGGAAGAAAGCACGTATATTTTCCACGGAGCCTCGATGATGGCACACCCGAACACCACCGATCTTCTGCTGGACGGGAATCCCTGCCACGAGGAATCCCTCGAAGTAGCCGAAACCGCCGGTGCCGATTACATCGTCAACGTGACTCTGGATCACGAGTTCAACATAACCGGCGTGTTTGCCGGAGACCTGAAAGCGGCCCATGCGGCGGGGGTGGCCCATCTAAAGGGGTATATCCAGGTTCCCCACCGAGGTGACTACGATGTGGTGGTTACACACGGCGGATTTGTAGGGATCAATCATTACCAGACCGCCAAGGCGGCCACCATCGCGGCCCGCATCGTCAGACCCGGCGGCCATGTCCTCATGGTGAGTAACAACAGCGATGCCGACCCTGTCGGCAGTCTGGCGTACCGGACCGTGTTACAGCTGCTGACACTCACCGGCCCGGAGGCGGTGAGTGCCCTCCTACAGTCTCCTGACTGGACGTTCATTCCCGAACAGTGGCAGGTGCAGATGTGGATCCGGCTGTTCGATACAATTCCACCCGATCATTTCTTCTATTACAGTCCGCAGTTCGGTGATGCCGAATATGCCCTCATACCGGGGAAAAAATTGTCAACATTGGCGGGATTCTCCGGCTCAAACCCTCCCGCGACGGAAATCCCCACACTCATCGACGACGCGCTTGAGGCATTGAGATCGGCGGACACCGGAGGGAAGCAGTTGCGCGTCGCCTACCTGCAGGACGGGCCCTACGGGATACCCCTTCGAGATTCCTGAGTCTGCCTGAGGTACCGATATCATCCACTCAGATCGTATAATGAAAAGATAGATTTACATTAGAGGATAGGAATCATCCTTATGTAAAGATATCTTTGTTTAAAGGTGATTATTCACCACATGAATCCCAGGCACCAGAGCGGCATGATTCCCGGTGCCGGCCAGTCGGCTCCGTCACGAACGACGAAATCGGCACGCTTCGGTTTCTTCCGCAATCCTCCCACTTCGATAGAGACGCCACCATCCATTATAAAATCTGCCTCCCGCTCATCAGATGCCGCGTGAACCGTGTGGCCGGCCGACTGAAGGGCACACGCCGTGAACGCCTCCCGCATGTTACCTTCCCTCCCGCTGAGAGCCGGGTACATGGAAGGATCGGAGAGGAAGACCTTCGACCCGACAGACATCGCGGCATGATCCGACTTTCGTCGGATGATTCTGATCAACTCCGTCTGTTCCATCGCGTGCAGGAGCGAGTAGAGCTTCTCCTTTCCCACGTTCCATTCCCGGCATAGGGAATTGACCTGTAAAACCGGAATAGCCGTCTGTGACAGATAGCCGAGAATCGCATTCATCAACCTGAAGTGGTTGGTTCCAAGATGGGTGACGAGATAGGGGATATCGGCTTCGATCGTTTTCCGGGCGACCTGGACCACTTTCGTGCCGTAGTGGCCGACACCCTCCATGAAAATCGGACGAATGCCGGCCTGGAGATAGGACTCGAACTGAGCAAGTATATTCACATCCTTCAATATTGGACCTGCCCAATCCATTTTTTTTGTAAAGGGATCGTGAATGCCGAAATCCGGCAATCCTTTCAACACCAAATATTCCCGGAGGGAGAGGTATGGCAGTTTCACACCAACGAACCGTCGAGATATATCGCCGATACCGGAGGAGAGAAGCAACGAACTCGAGCCTGAAGCACGTATGAATCGATCCGGATATGCATCGTAGAGAGCCTTAAGAGATCGACTCCAGTCATCACCGTGGTGGATCTCGTCGAGATAGACATGTGTAGTTCCACGCGAGAATAGGGCCTCGACCCAATCATATAAAGGCCGTACGGCAAGTGCAGGATGATCCATACTCAAATAGCGCCCTTGGGTAGCCTGGGCTTCGCGGAGAAGGTAGGTGGTCTTGCCGGTTCCTCGCGGTCCGTAGAGGAGGATGCCGCGTTCAGAAGAATCTTCTATCCGTAACGAAAATCCGCTCCATGGACGAAACGGTTCGGAGACGGATGCCGACATCCTGCTCTGTATGAGGCCCATCAAATCCAGCGTCTGGGATATGTCACTCATAGTCTAAGTCTACTTCAGAACCGATATATCGTCAATCGGTTCTGAGATAGAACTGCAATGGGAATTGTTTAGCAGAAATCACTATGTAAAATATCAGTAGTCGCAGGCAAAATTGAGACGAAAAATTAGATCGAGCCCGTAACCGTGACCCGCTATCTCTTTTATCGTGTTCCAGGTCTCAATATGCGTCGTGTCGTCGGTC
>CAZAKE010000319.1:0-2893 GCA_964485495.1 uncultured Spirochaetales bacterium | reverse complement strand
CATTCTGGGCGAAAGTTGCCACTTTTCCGAATCACCTTGTCCGGTAATTGGGTCGATTACATGGGCTGCCGATCGAGTACCAGCGTTTTATATCCCTTTCGGAAACCGACGGCTAAAAAGTCTTCCAGATAGGGAGTTCCGTCGGCACCCTCGCCGTTTACGGTCTCAACCTTAATACGCTCATCCTTGGGAGCGATGGACTCGATGAAGGCAAGGGGTAGTTCGGGGTCTCCCGGAGGAAGGTTCAGGTCGATATCTCTCAGATTCCGCCTGGTAATCATGAGCAGCCGGCTTCCTCTGTATACCAGCCGTGTGGTGGGTAGACGGGAGGGCAGTCGCCCCTGAAGTCCCGGAATGGGCACGCCGCATAGGGACGCCGGATCTGCGGCGTTCAGCCAGTAATAGTCGTCGCCCTTCCTTTTTCTTCGGAGGAAGGAGAGGGCCGGGCGGGATATGAACTGGGCTCCCTGTATTCCTTCAAAAAAATGGCCTGAGAAAATTTCACCGGACAATTCCATTATTCGTAGGGCCTTGAAGATCTCCTTCCATCTAAAAGCCGTCATTTCATGCCGAAGGAGTTCCCTGAACAGTATCCCGAAACGCGACATGAGCAATCGGACGCGTTCCTTGGCATCTTCCATCTCCTGCAGCAGATCACGCTCATCGTCTGAGGATGAAGGAGTATACCAGTTACCCTCTAACGGGGGCGGCGAGTGCCGGCGACGCCCTTGGATCCGGGTTCGCCGCAACTGTGGTCCGGCAAAATCATCTATTCCGAGACCGGTTCGGGTCCGGCTGCTGGATCTTGACTGCTGGTTTTTCCGGACATTCTTCTGAAGCCGGGGCGACCCGAATTTACGTACCACACCGAAGGAATCACAAAGGATGCGACCCTGCCACAATTCACTCATGAGAGCCGCGGTTAACGTTTCCGTTTCCAGGCCGGAATGGTTCATGATGTCGCGAAAGCTGAATCGACCGAGTTGTGAGGGAAGCAGATCAGATTTTATGGCCGATTTGTCCGGAAGTAAGCTTGAATCGGCGCCCGGATTCGTAGGCCGGTCCATGACTATGTTTCTGTCTGTAGTCGGCTTGATGGAAATCAAGTTCGCGTCGTCCGCGAAGCGGAAGGCCAGTGTGTATCTCCCGCACCCAAACCATTCCAGATCCGTTTCCCGTAGAAGCGTATCGAGCCAGGCTCCGGAATAGCCGGAGAGCCGACTGGGGAGTATGTCGGATTCCCAAAGATCTGCACGGGCAGGTCGACCTAACAATTTTTCCAGACACCAGGCCGCGTCTGCGACCGATTCTCCTGTTTTCCCCAGCCCCTGCCACTTCGTTAGAAAGGGCTGCAGTTCTTCAACCGGGAGGGCTGTGAATTCGGGCCTTGCGTCTTTCCTTGCGAAATACAGAAGCCGTTCAAGGTTGTCGGAATCACAGACCTGCCGCGGACTTCCCGTGAAAAATGAGTCCACCACAGCCATGTCCTCATCCGCGAGTAGCTCAACGCCTTCTCGCACTTGATCTCCAAAATATGAGCACAGCAGTCCGATTTCTACGGGACCATAATACCGTAGCCATTCTGTGAGCAGTCCGGTAATACTGGTTTGGGCCGGTGGAGTAGTCGAGAGAAACGTGGTGACAATCGAATGTATGCGTTCTGTTTCCTGGGAGGAATCATATTGCAGGGAATCATGTTGGGAGTAATTGTTTCTTGGGGAATCAATTTGGGGTGTATCAGTGTTGCTATAACCGTCGGGTATGGGCAGACTCGAGATCTGCAGGTCTGAGAGGGATATCCCTAAACCTCCGAGAATAAATGGCAGACGCTCCACCGGAACCACAAAGAGTGTATCCGAGAAAGGGAGCCGCACACGGGCCAGCCGGTCTACCGCCTGTTCTAATATATTCCGTAGGAGCCCGGAGGGATCGATCGAGTTAGATGTGCCCTCTGCTGTTGTCTCTGTCGGCGAGAGTGCTCCCTCCGTATCGTTCGTTTGCATATCTGTTTGCGAGTCAGTTTGCATGGCTTCCAGCAGTCGATCCCACTCCCGAAGAGGTATCAGACACCGGTCTTTTACAAAGTCGATCAGGTCCGTTGCGTCCTGCGGCGCATAGCCCTTCTCCGTACGGTGCAACTTGGCCAGAAATCGGCGGAACACGTCTTCCGGAATGTCTGGTTTCAGCATCCCGGATAACACTAAATCTTTGACTGTGGCTTCGTTCAGAGATGAATCACGCCCCGATTCCGGGGTGTCGTCCATGTACATGTATTTGTTGGTATGCTGCCATCGCAGACCGGAGGTAAATGGAGATGGGGAGGCCGTACGCACAACGCTGAGGCATATCGTTCCCAGACGGATCTCTTCGAGCAATGCAATCAGATTTTCCATGTCGAATTCGTCCCGCAAACACTCCCGCCAGGTCTCGTACAGAATTGGGAAGTCCGGAAGGCTTTTTACCGCGTCCAGTAGCGATTTGGCCCGCAACCGGGTCAGCCAAAGGGGAATACGCTTTCCCGGAGATGAGCGCGGCAATAGCAGCGCGCGTCCTGCGTTTTCCCTGAACCGCGCGCCGAAGTATCCGGATTTATCCAGTCGATCCCGGATCAGGGCCGTCAACGATCTGTCACCGGAATCATGCCGGGCCGATTCGGCCAGACGTACCAGCAGGTCCGGATCGATATGCTGTGGGCTGATCAGGAGGATACAGTCGTTGTCGGAGTATGCATCCAACATGACTCCCTCACGTCGAGCAAGGGCCGCGAGGGCCAGTTCCAGAGGTTTATTTATTTTGCCTCCCCAGAGGGTATGGTAGAAGAGGAGACGCAGTTCCCCACCTCCGGAGGGATCGCTTGTTTCTTCGGCAACAACATGATGCCGGTGGGGTAGAG
>CAZAKE010000318.1:0-2897 GCA_964485495.1 uncultured Spirochaetales bacterium | reverse complement strand
GTCTGAAACACATCCTGCATACGATCAGGATCGGGTATTTCCGACGGGAGGAACCCTCGTCCGTTCACCAACTCCTCGACATCCACGAACATGCCGTCTTTCTCGCCCGACTCGTATGCGGCCATGAGCACCGCCAGGGTGTCCCAGGCCATCATGGCGCCGGACTGCGGCGGCCGCTCCTTGTCGAGGACACAATCTATCGCGTCCTCCATCTCGTTGACGTAGCCATGGGCGTGGAACTGATTCGGAATTGCGAAGGAGGTTCCCTGAGGAGTCGGCAGTTTCTCCCTGAAGAGCGCCGATCCGGCGCTGCGGCCGTCGGGCAGGAAGATCTCGTTGCCGCCTGAAGGATTGACCGGCATGTCGTACTGGGCGAAGTCGGCGACGATGGAGAGCTCGTTCTTGATGCCGCTGATGCTGAGGTCATATCCCGAAACCTCCGCCACCGTGCCGTCCTGGAATACGACGGTGATCCTGGCATAGTCCTCGACGTTCTGCATTACCCGGAAGTGTTCGCCGCTGGACTTCCCCTGGTGTTTCAAGATCTGGAGCACCGTGGCCGACACTCGTGCAGGCCTGATAGGCACGCCGCCGATGATCAAGCCCTCAACCTGTTTGAGAAACAGGATCGGCCCTAAGGGGTGGCAGGCCTTGTTCAACAGGGCTCCCCCGCCGGAGAGATGCGGCGTGTCGTAGGCGGGAGCATGGGAGCCCTGGTGGGCACAGACTCCCCGCTGATAGAGGATCTTCCCCTTGCCGGGTGTGGCCTCGACGGCCTGCTTCAGCAGTTGCACGAACCCACGCACACCGTCGAAGTAGACGAAGTCTTCGGCATACAGGAGCTTGCTTCCCGCCGCCCTGACCGCATCCAGGACCGAGGCAAATTCCTCCATGGTCTCGACCTTCTTCCGTTCGGCGTCCGCCCCAGAGGTATCGCCGGAATGGTACCTCGGCCAGATGATGGGCGGCTTCTCGAGGACGATGACCGGCACCCCCGTTGCGGCGGATTCCCGCACATACCGCCCATGCGCGTAATTGGCACACGCGATGTTGTCGATGTGCGGGTGTACATGGTCGATCATCTCGGCGTGCGTGTCGAAGGCCGACACCACCCCGTGCTTCCGGGCGAAGGCGTCGGCGTTCTCCCGATGACCGGAACAGACTCCGGATAGTTCGATCTCGACCCCGTTCTTGTGGGGAATCATGCCGTACACTCGGGCCGTGTAGTCCCCCGCAAACCCCGTGCCGTTGATGGTTATTCTGACTGTTCTTCCCATATATCACTCCGATACCGTTTCCAGGTACCAGAGCGTACACGAAATGAACGATATGAGAAACACCCGCGGCGAATCAATGATCGCAGACGTTATCTCCGGCGGCGAGTGTCCCCTGCAGAAATTGCTCAGCGACGGCACGCGGGGTTTCGGCGGATGCGCCGACGACTACCTCGACCCCGTTTCCGGTAAACAGGTCCTGAGCCCTGCGGCCCATACCGCCGGCAATCACCAGATTTACCCCCTGCTCGTGCAGCCATTGAGGAAGCACGCCCGGCTCGTGGGGCGGAGGCGTCGAGGCTCGTTCGTCGATGATCTTCTTCGCCTCCTGATCCACGTCCAGGATCGTAAACTCTTCACAGTGTCCGAAATGCATCGCTAATCGGCCTTCGGCCGTCGGTATCGCTATTCGCATCTGTATTACTCCTTCGTCATTGTTGTGTATCGGCGATATATGATTCGATCTTCTTCCATACCAATTCGATTGCCATGGCGGCGGGTCCGCGTGAATACTCGATCACGGTCTTGCGCGCGACCTGCGCTTCCACCACCGAGATATCATATGGGATGCGACCCAGTGTCCGTTCCTCACCGGCGATATCCTCGATCCTACCCGCGATCTCCGGATTGATGTCGGCCTTGTTGACACAGACCAACACCGGAACATCGAAGTGACGGGCCAGTTCCATCACACGTTCGGTATCGTGGAGGCCGGAGAGGGTCGGCTCCGAGACGATTACAACGAGGTCCACACCCGTAACCGAGGAGATTACGGGACAACCCACTCCCGGCGGACCGTCGATCAATACGATTGAACGACAGCGATCGGCAGCCTCCTGCCTGGCCTTCTCCCGGACCAGCGACACCAGCTTGCCCGAGTTTTCCTCGGCGATCCCCAGCTCCGCGTAGGCCATGGGTCCGAACCGGGTGTCCGAGAGAAACCACCGTCCGTTGACCACTTCTCGAAAATCCACCGCACCTTGCGGGCAAAAGTGCGCGCACACTCCGCATCCTTCGCAGGCAACCGGATCGACGGTGTACACAGTATCCCGTAAATCCAGGTTTCGGTCTATGGCGCCGAACTCACAGAGTTCGAAACACCTTCCGCATCCGACGCATCTTTCGGCAACGATAGTCGCCTGCTTTCCCCCGGAGAAATCACCCTCCTCCCGGACGACCGGATCGAGGATGATTGCCAGATCCGCGGCATCCACATCACAGTCCGCCAGTACTGCATCTTCCGCTAATGCCGCAAAGGCCGCCGTGACACTGGTCTTGCCGGTGCCGCCCTTTCCGCTGATTACTACGATCTCCTTTCGATGACCGCCTTTGGGTTGTGCTTCCGTCATGCGCCGGTCCTCGCAAACTTCATGATACGTTCGAGCAGATGGTCATATAGAGTTCGCATATCAGGCACCGCCTCGACAGCGGTCTCCCCCCTGGAATACGCCTCCGCGACACGACGATCATCGGGTATTTCCGCGAGGATCGGAATCCCCTCGGTCGTACAAAACTCATTGACGCCCGCATCGCCAATACCGGCCCGGTTTATCACCGCAGCCGCAGGGAGATCGATCTTCTTGACCATCTCCGCGGCCAGCCTGAAGTCATGAAGCCCGAACG
>CAZAKE010000317.1:0-2903 GCA_964485495.1 uncultured Spirochaetales bacterium | reverse complement strand
AGACGGTGGCGCAGGTTCAAGCGGATCAAGCGTGGGTATATCTCTCTGTGGGTCGTGCTGGGCTGCTATCTCATTTCATTTCTTGCGCCGGTGCTGGTGAACGATCGGGCCATCGCGGTGTACTACGAGGGTAGGTTGCTCCTGCCGCTGATCGGCAGGTTCTACGACACCGCCTACTTCGGCCAAGAGGGATACGGCGAGGCCGACTACCGGCTCCTGAAGGAGACCTTGAAGGATTCCGGTGCGGGCTGGGTCCTGATGCCGCCGTATCCCTACTCACCGACGGAACATATGCTGGATGAGTTATCGTCCCAGGGAAAGACGGCTCCCTCGCCTCCGGATCGGCGACACTGGCTGGGGACGGACAACCGAGGGCGGGACGTGTTCTCCCGGCTGGTATACGGGTTTAACATATCCATCACCTTCGCGGTGGTGGTCACCTTTTTCTCCTACATAATCGGCATCGCCATCGGCGCATGCCTGGGATATTTCGGCGGCGTGGTAGACATCTTCGGCCAACGACTCATCGAGATCTTCTCCGGCATCCCCTTCCTGTACACGATCATGCTGCTGGCGTCGTTTCTGCGGCCGTCGTTCGGATTGCTGGCGATAGCCCTGGTAGTGCTGGGTGGTTGGATCGGCCAGACCTACTATATCAGGGGCGAGTTCTACCGGGAGCGGCGCAAGGACTACGTGTCCGCCGCGGTAGCCATGGGCGCCTCCGACAGGCGCGTCATGTTCAGGCATATCCTGCCCAACGCCCTGACGCCGGTAATCACCTTCGCTCCCTTCGCCATCATCGGATATATCTTCTCCCTGGTATCACTGGATTACCTGGGATTCGGCCTCCCGCCCCCGACGCCGAGTTGGGGAGAATTGTTGAACCAGGGAAAGGAGGACATCACCAACTGGTGGCTCATCTCCTCGCCCCTGGCCGCCATCTTCCTGACCCTGCTGGCCATCACCTTCATCGGCGAGGGGTTGCGGGAAGCCTTTGATCCGAAGGTTCATTCGAGGCTGCGGTAACGCATGAAAGATGCCGATTCGAACAACGCAAAAAATCTTGTCCGCGTAGAGGGGTTGAAGACCAGTTTCTTCACCGAGGCGGGCAAGGTGCGGGCGGTGGATGGGGTCGATTTCGAGGTGCGTGCCGGGGAATCCCTCGGCATCGTGGGTGAGTCCGGCAGCGGGAAGACGGTGACGGCGCTCTCGTTGCTTCGGCTCATTCCCGATCCGCCGGGCAAGATCGAAGAGGGACGGATCCGCTTCAAGGACACCGATCTTCTCGATCTCACCTACGAGCAGATGCGTTCGATCCGAGGCGTCGAGATCGGCATGATCTTTCAGGAGCCGATGACCAGCCTCAATCCGGTATTCACGATCAGGACCCAACTCACCGAGACCCTGCTGAAGCACAATCCTGAGATGGAAAAGACCGAGGCCGTCGAGCTGAGCGTGGACATGCTGAAGCGGGTGGGTATCTCGGACGCCGAGAGACGGCTGAAGGAGTACCCCCACCAGTATTCCGGCGGCATGCGGCAGCGGGTAATGATCGCCATGGCCCTCCTGAACCGGCCGTCGCTGCTGATTGCCGACGAACCGACTACGGCCCTGGATGTGACGATCCAGGCCCAGATTCTCGATCTGATTCAGGACCTGATGCGGGAGCGGGAGGGGGCGTCTCTCATCCTCATTACCCACGACCTGGCGGTGATCGCCGAGACCTGCGACCGGGTGTTGGTGATGTACGGCGGCAAGATCCAGGAATCTGCCGACGTATTCGATCTGTTCGAGGAGCCCCTGCACCCGTATACGGTGGGACTCATGCAATCGATCCCCCGTCCAGGAGTCAAGACCGAGAGACTCACCGTCATTCCCGGAATCATCCCCTCGATCTTCGAAATGCCGGCAGGGTGCAGGTTTTCGACCCGTTGCCCCCGTGCATTCGGTCCCTGTGCCGGTATCGAGCCCGACCTGATCGAGGTGCGTGCCGGTCGCCACGTCAGGTGTCATCTCTTCACGGAGGACCGTAATGGCTGAAACGGAGAGCCCGGTGGATGCGAAATACCTCGCTCCCGATGTGCTGGTGGCGCTGCGGAACCTCTCCGTGAAATTTCCGGTGAAGGGAGGGATTTTTCTTAGGACCCGGGCCGAGATACCGGCGGTAGACGGCGTGAGCCTGGATATCCGCAACGGTGAGACCCTTGGGTTGGTGGGGGAGTCCGGAAGTGGCAAGACCACCCTGGGGAAGGCCGTGATGAACGTGCTCAAGGTGAGTGCCCCGGACGTGGATATCGGGGGGCATATCTACCTGCGGAACCAAGACAAGACCGTCGACCTGTTATCGCTCTCCCGGCGAGGGCTCCTTCCGTACAGGAAATTCATTCAGATGGTATTCCAGGACCCCTATTCGTCTCTCAATCCGCGGCTCGTGGTGAACGATATCGTCCGGGAGCCGTTGGACATCCATCTTCCCGATGTTTCCGAACGGGAGAAGTCGGAGATGACCGCCGACCTGCTCACGCGGGTAGGGCTCTCTCCCGAGCAGGGAGGGCGCTACCCCCACGAGTTCTCCGGAGGTCAGCGCCAGCGGATCGGCATCGCCCGCAGCCTGGCGACCATGCCGCGGCTGGTGATCGCCGACGAACCGGTGTCCGCCCTGGATGTCTCCATCCAGGCCCAGGTGATCAATCTGTTGCACGACCTGAAGGAGGAGTACGGACTCGCGCTCCTCTTCATCGCCCACGACTTGGCGGTGGTCGAACACATCTCCGAGCGGATCGCGGTGATGTATTTGGGTGACCTGGTAGAGATAGGACCGGCGGGCACCGTGTACAACGAACCGGTACACCCCTACACCCGCAGCCTCATCGCCGCCATCCCGAGGCTCGATCCGCGAAAGC
>CAZAKE010000316.1:0-2904 GCA_964485495.1 uncultured Spirochaetales bacterium | reverse complement strand
TTTATTCTCATCCGATTTCGCAGTATACTGTCTCTCGATGAAACTCAGACGCCTGCCCACCGGTATCAGTACCCTGCGGACGATCATTGAGGAGGATATGGTCTACATCGACAAGACCATGTTCGCCTATGACCTGATTGAGGCTCCGGGACGGTATTTCCTCGCCCGTCCGCGGCGGTTCGGAAAGAGTCTCTTCGTCGATACGCTGAAGGAGATCTTCGAGGGGAACCGCGAACTCTTCAAGGGGCTCTATATCCATGATCGGTGGGATTGGGATCGGACGTTTCCGGTCATCAAGTTCGATTTTGCCGGCGGGGTCGTGCGCAACGTCGACGAACTCTTCGTCAGACTCACCTACATGGTCAGGAGTAATGCCGAGAGACTCGGGCTCGAGATCGACTATGATACCGATGCGGCAGGAATTCACGCAAACCTCATCAAGGCCGCCAAGGCGAAATATGGCAGCAACGTCGTCGTCTTGATCGATGAATACGACAAACCGATCCTGGATAACATCGATGACGTCCCCCGGGCTGTCGATATCAAGGATCGCATGAAAGGGTTCTACTCGCCGTTGAAGGAGCAGGATGCGAACCTCCGCTTCGTCTTTTTAACCGGGGTGAGTAAGTTCAGCAAGGTGAACATCTTCAGCGGGATAAACAACCTGACCGATCTTACCTTAGATCGTAGATCTGCAACCGTATGCGGTTACACTCAACGGGATCTCGAGATCGATTTCCATGAACACCTGAAAGATGTCGATTGGGATATGTTGAAGACCTGGTACAACGGGTATAATTTTCTCGGCGAACCGGTCTACAACCCATTCGATATCCTGCAGTTTATCGGCAGTGGACTACAGTTCCGGAACTATTGGTTCGAGACAGGAACTCCTTCGTTTCTGATGAAGTTGATGCGTACGCATCGATATTTTCTTCCCGATCTGCACCAGATCGACGTGGGAGAGGAGAGTATTTCGTCATTCGAACTCGAGAATATCGAACCCGTATCGCTTCTTTACCAGAGTGGATATCTGACGATACTGAAGGCTTTCTCGGAAATGGGTGAATCCTTTTTTCGATTGGGATACCCAAATCTCGAAGTCAAGCGCTCGCTGAATAGACATCTCATCAACGGCTATACGGAGATCGGAAAGGATCGTCTGGGATACGAGCACGATACCCATAGATCGTTAGTCTCGGCCGATCTACCGGAATTAGAGAAAACCATCAAACGCCTGTTCGCGGCTATTCCCTACCGAAATTACACCCGCAACGATATCGCCGATTACGAGGGATACTATGCATCGGTGCTGTATGCATTTTTCCTCGCTATCGGATGCGAAGTGGTCCCCGAAGATGTCACCAACCACGGACAGGCCGACCTCACGGTCGAGATCGATAGGAACGTCTACGTCATGGAGATCAAGGTTGTCCCAAGAAAGCGGGCTGAAGAAGCCGAGAATTCCGCGCTCGCTCAGATTAGGGAGCGGAACTACGCCGAGAAGTATCTCAGGAGCGGCAAACGTGTGTTTGAGGTTGGAATGATCTTCGACGGGAAAGCGCGAAACCTCGTCATGTTCGATTGGCGCCGCCGCAATTGACACTCCGCCTGAAAACTCACTATCTCTTGCGCTCGCTTGTGTTACTGATACGGAAAAACTTCGTACCTGGGGAGGCTCACGGACGTATACACCAGCTCGAGTCGGTTATTTTGTCACATCATCGACAGGCTTTCCGATATTTCGCTCCTTCAGCTTGGAAACCTTCGCAAGTGCGGTGTAGTCCCGATCCTGGTGAATGACCGGCAGATCGTTGCCAGATGAAACGCATCTGCTTTTTTGAAATGACGTATCCAGGCGGAAGTATCAATCAGGTACATGGTCGACTCGCATCGCTTCCAACTCGCCTTCCCAGATCCCCGAGGAGGCATATTCATCGATCCGATCAAATGTTTTCCGTCGAATCAACTCTTGTAATCCCAGTGTGACGGCTTCGGAGTAGGTCTTTGTACCCGCGATACGACAGGCTTCATCCAGCAAATGCTCATCAACCACAATATTTGTACGTTTCATACACTCAGTATATATAGTGTGACTCACCTAGTCCATATTGGTGCTTTATCGATTTCACTCCATGCGGACGCCATTGGTTCTCACGGGTAGCCATCCTCCTCCGAATCACATACACTCCCTGATGAGATACTTTCTCAAATACAGATACAGCAGGAGTATTCAATGAAACTATCGATCATCTATCACAGCGAAACCGGCAATACCAAGTCCGTCGCCGAACTTGTCGCCAAGGGGGCGGCCAAGGTCGAGGGCGTCGAGGCGAAGAGCATGCACATCGATGAGGTCGACGAGAAATTTGTGCAGGAGTCGAAGGTTGCCGTCCTAGGGACCCCCATCTACGGCGGCATGTACTCGTGGCAGATGAAGACCTGGCTCCACAAGGGCGGAGTGAAGCTGACCGGTAAACTCGGCGGCGTGTTCGCCACGGAGAACTTTTTAGGTGGCGGGGCCGACTTCGCCGAGATGGCACTGATCGGCGAGATGCTGGTCCGCGGGATGGTGGTCTATTCGGCCGGAGCCTCAGAGGGGCAGCCCTTTACCCACTTCGGCGCCGTGGCCATCAAAGATGGCGACGAGTGGCAGCGCGAAAGAGCGGAAGTTTTCGGCGAGCGGATGGCTCGAAAGGGGGTCGAACTGTTCGGCAAGGAATAGGCCGACCAGGGATCGGCAAACCGTAATTGAGCGGCACCGAAACTATTCTCGGCTGCCGGCCCAGTATGTGTGGCACTGGCCTATTCGGTGCTTCATCTACTTGTCTCTTGACATGACGTATATAAAAGAAAATTCCTAAATAATTCAGAAAAATTCGAATATGAAAGAAATAAATGACC
>CAZAKE010000315.1:0-2992 GCA_964485495.1 uncultured Spirochaetales bacterium | reverse complement strand
GATTTCCGTATATCTTGAAGAGGTTTCCGGTGGTGTGGAACGTATCGAAAAGGGCGTAGATGTCACGCCATCGATCGCGAATCTTCTGGAGGTTGTAGCGCTGAAGCTCCTCGATGTCGCCGTTGAGGATGAGATTGTACTCGCCGGCGAGGTAATAATCGCGCAGCGCGAATTTGAAGAGTTCCGCATTCTTGCGAAAGTCGTCGTTGCTCCTTCCATCACCGATGTGCAGATCGCTGAATATAACATACCGTTCATCGTGGTTCAGTTGCATTCTCGGTGCGGTGTCGAAGAGTCTTCCCATCGCCTCAATCAGGGCGATCTTTTTCCGGGCTCTCATTGATAGAGGTCCTCGATCTCCTGGATCATCTTCTCCACGTGACTGGCCCTCCAATAGATCTTGCCGCATGTTCGGCATACACTGAAAGTGCGGCACCACCTGCGTACGGAGTGGGGAATATGCTCCTGATGTATCTCATACTCCCGGCTCCCATATTCTATCGCATCTATCTCTCCGTTGCATCGGATGCAACGCCCCAACGGTCGAATCTTTGCCTTCAGGTCAAGGCGGTCGACAATTTCCCGTAGCTGTTTCCGCGGATCGGTATTACGAACGTAGAGTCCCCTGGTGACGTTGGATCGCATCAAGAGTCCCTTGTCGCGTGTCAACAGGATCCGATCCTCCTGTTCGGAGATCGCCGCAAGGGTCGCATCGTCCCGATGGTTCTGCCAGTCGGTATCGAAACCGAGCATCCGCAGCTTTCGGGCGAGGGTCTTGAGATGCACGTCCAGGATGAATTTGGGGTTTCTGAGAGGAGCCGGTCTCAGTCTCGTGACTGAAGATATATCGAGACGCTCGAACACCGGATAGACGCTGATCCTGTCGCCGTCCTTCACGATGTAGTCGAAGCCGACGGACTCGCCGGAGACGAGAATGAGGTCGATCTCCGGATGGGGCACGCCCAACGATTCGACGAGATCCTTGACGCTCCGACGGTGTGGGAAGGCACAGGGAATATCGGTCTTTCGCTGTTCGGGTTTCAGAAAGAAGTTGAGCTCCTCATAGAATCTGACGGTGACTTGGATCATACGATTTCATCCTGTCGCCGGAATCCCGTCATTCGAAAACGAACTTACAGTTTGTCTATCAACATGGAACATTTACCCGACGGGATCGGAAGGGTCTTCTTCTTGTTCTCACTCAGGATATTGATGGTGAAGTAGTAGAGCTTCTCCGATTCGAGGCGGATCTCCCATCCCCGTCCGCTCTTGTTGCTCAGGATGGTGATCATGTTTCGCTTGAGAGAGAGGCCCTCGATGCCCATTATCTCCAGCGTCGGGATTATCCAATTCACCGTCTTCCGTGGGAGGCTGATATACAGACCGATAACGTTTTCGATCATGAGGGTTATCGACGAGAGGGCTGCGTACGACAAAAACAGCGGTCTTGGGAAATTTTCATTCTCCGGCCACTCCGCCGGACCGTCTTTCATCGGTGCATAGGCCTCGTAGATGTTTCCCTTCCGCGTGTCTTCCGGATGCAGCGTATCGAGCATGTAGTAGAGATGACGGATGGCACACTCCCGAGCAAGGTCGTACCGTGCGTATTTTTCCAGTCCCTTGATGATGATGAAGGTGAACGAAGGATATACCGACCCGCGACAACCCATCCCCTGCTCGTTGAAATCCGGTTCGTTCGCGGCCAGGGTAGGAAACGGGTTCTCGGTGCCGAAGGTCGAGGGATTCTTGAGGTGTCCGATCAGTCGGTTTGCTCGGTCTTCATTCGGTATTTCCGCCAGCAGGTTCCAGAAGGCGGCGATAGTTTTCACCTTGAGCTGCGAACCGTCCTTCTTGAGGTCGTAATAGAATGATTCCTCGTCATCCCACATGAGAGAGTTGATCCGCGTCTTGATGGAAAAGTAGTGGCGTTTATATTTGAAGCTGAGTTCCTTGTCGTTGAGGATGTCTCCGATGGCCGACATGTAGAGGGCGTTGATCGCCAGCTGTGCGTTGAAATCAACCGGATACACGGCTTCATCTCGGGGTGCATTCTGCATCATGGTTGCCGCCGGCGGAACGGCATACAGGCCGTTCTCGTCCTTGAAGGTGGCCTCGAGCCATTGGAAATACTTCTCGAGAGTCGCTACCACGTCTCTCAGTCGTTTCTTGTTCCCCACCTTGTGATAGAGATTGTATTCGGCGATTGCGAACAACGGTGGCTGCACGCCTTCGGGGTTCTCCTCCGGAAGAACCGGTTTTCCGTTACTCACTTGATACTCACCGCGTATTGCTCCGGAATCTTCCTGTTTGGTATAGAAGTTATCTAGGAGTGGCTCCGTTGGAAACACACGGTTCGAGTAGACGAGAAAAAACGTGGAAAGACAGGATTCAAACTGGTGTATCGAGGTATTATCGGGATAATTGAAGTACCTGCTTCCGAAACCGTTCTTGGAGTTGCCCTTCTGCCATGAATCCTGGATCCAAGCCCACGATTTTTCATACAAGTCTACGAAATCCTGGTCGTAAAAATGAATCGTCGGAAATCCGAGTTTTCCCACATCCGCTCCTTCAGCTTCCATACTGTAGGTGTTGTGTATAAAGTGCGTCGATCCGGAACCGTTTTACCCCGACGTCGTGACGTGGACTACCAGGTCACAGTCATTCTGCTGAGTATCGAATCATCTCCGTAAAGCTGCCTCATTATAGTATACAACCCAGTTACAGACAAACAAAAACCCGGTGCCCGATTCGGCAATCGGTACACAGGGATTGATTGTAAAGCTTATTCTTTTTTCTGGTCGAAGTCAAATTTATCGATGTACAAAAAACGAACTGGTAAATGAGGTTCAATCAAACTGGTAATTGTGGATGAACCTGAGATGACAACATTTTTTCGTGTTGAGGATCACAGGGGCGAAATCGCGGTGCCTTCAGCAATTCGAAAAGTAAGTAGAAAGTAAGACGTTTATCAGTTCCTTTTCTGCGATATCGA
>CAZAKE010000314.1:0-3003 GCA_964485495.1 uncultured Spirochaetales bacterium | reverse complement strand
CAATCCAGTATAAACGCACGAGTTATAACGACATCTGGGCTTTTTCCCACACCCCGGACATCGACTACGTGCGGACTTCCTTCTCCTTCACGCCCAACTTCTTCGGATTCATCCAGAAGGGGAAGCGTGGGACTTTCGCCTTCACCATGACCTCCCTGGACAACGAGACCACCGACCAGCGTGACAAGATCACCGTCCCCAACGTGATAGAGCTGGCGGACCTGACGAACCTCAATGTGGACCAGTCGTTGAACGTCAACTTCAACTACATCAACTCGTACAACGAGATCGGCATCTCCCTGGCCTACCTGCTCCACCAGCGGGTCTCCCTGGGGTTCAGCGTCCTGGTAGGCTACGGCAACCGGAAGACCATCAACCAGAACGTGACGCAGCTCTATGCCTCGTCGGACGATTCGCAGCTGGAGTACTTCAGCATCACCAGCTCCTACTTCGGCGAACAGATCTTCTCACTGCGACCACAGCTGGGCTTACAGATCATGCCCACCGACTGGCTCTCCATCGGTTACCTGGCGACCTTCCCGGTGCCCATCTTCGGTCTCTACTACACGCAGTCGACATCGTTCACCTACGCCGGCTCGGACATCAACGCGACCTATAATTTCTACGACATGGTCTCGGTGGCGGACAATCAGCAGTCCAACCAGATTCTCTTCCGGGACGGCCTCTTCGAGACGTCATTCCTGAAACAATCCCTCGGGTTGGCGTTCTTCGTGTCCCGCAGCCTGATCATCAGCCTCGACGGCTACCTGTATATCCCCTTCCCCTTCGATCCGGACGACATCTACGCCAAGCGGATCACCTTGAACGGGGCCCTCGGAGTCGAGTGGTACATCACGCCGAATTTCCCCTTGCGGGCCGGCGTTTTTACCAACCGGGCCAACACGGCCAAGATCGAGTCGGAGTTCGACGAGGGGTTGGGGGTAAACCTGACCGAGACGGTGAATCAGAAGGACCACGTAAACATGTACGGCGGCACCCTCTCGATCGGATTCGCCACCGCAGACTCAGGGATAAACCTGGGCGTCTCGGTAGCCTACGGCCGCGGCGACGCCCAGATCCTGAAGAATTTCACGATAGCCCAGGAGGCCGAACTGCTGGCGATCTCGGTGTTCATCTCGGGGGGGTATCAGTTCTAGGAATATTGTAACCGAGTCGGACGGACATATGAAAAAAAACACAGATTGGGTGATGAAGCTTTCCCCCGGACTCTTCTGGGACGTAGATCAACGCTCGGTCGATCCGTAGCCTCAACTGGTTCGAAGATGCGGAGATGGAACCGGATCCGATCTACCTCAACGGATGGTCGTGGCAATATGTGAAAGATGCTCTCACGATTATAGGGAAACAGCTGCTCTGAACCCGTCTAACAGCCCCACACACCGACGGTCCGGTCGGCGAAGTCGTGCTCCTCGAACCGGATCTTCTCATCCCACGGTGCATCGGACCTGTTGAATATAACGAGATGAATCTCTTCTGCTCCGAAGGTATCGGCGTATTCCATCGACTGTTCGATGCCGGATTCTATAACACTTTCCAGCCGTTGCTTCTCGGGGCGATATAGTTTCAGCTCAACAAGGACTTTCTGGACATCTCCGTAGAAACCACTTCCGGGTTCGGTCGGCCACTCTATGGCGAGGTCGGTCCTGCCCCGACCCAGACCGTATTCCCTGGTGATCCGGCCACCGCCGTTCACGATGCGCTGCAGGAATGCCTGCATCACCAGCTGCGGACCGGCTTCCTTGTAGTCGAACCGCTCGATCCATGACTCGGCATTCTCTCTGAAGAAGGCCTGAAAAGCTTGGAGGATTTTTCGCATATCCAGATGATGATCGGGGGTCACATACCACGCCTGATTTTGCAGGATCGATTCCTGAGTGGCCCAGGTCAATTCTCGGGGAATTACCTCTTTGTAAATCCTATTGGCGATATCGAGGACCCCGTCCTCCCGTCGATCGATGAGCCCAAGATCGTACACATACGAGAGATCGGGATTGAGATATTCGGCTCGGGGCTCTTCCCCACTCAAGATCGGCCCGATGATGCGGTGTACCCGCTCCTCCTTCAACTTGTCGGTGAGTTGGTCGAGGTGGGTGGCACGGCTGCACACCAACCGTTCTCGTGCTGATCGGTATATTTCCAAAGATAGTAAAGTAGAACGATCCCGGGCACTCCTGTCTTTCCAGGTCATCTCGTGGGCCATGGCGTTTACCAACCAGGGTTGCCCTTTCGTATCGAACCACAGCTCCTGGAAGATAGCATCATCGAACTCCTGGCCGGTGGCATCGGCATGCTGCCTCAGGAGGAGCCGCATCTCATGGTAATCGAAGTTTCCCATGCGCAGCGATTCTGCCTTGATGTTGAAGGCACTCCCGCCGGTGATGATCTCGCCGTCGGATTGATGGATCCGGTAGTCCTGGATGTCCCGCACGCCACAGAGGACGATGCTCTGCGGAAAGGAGTCCGGTCGTTGGGCATACCCGGCCCTAATCTGCCTGAGGAGCGATACCAGGGTGTCGCCGATGAGGGCATCTACCCCATCCAGGAACAGCACGACGGGTTTCTCGCTCATGCGGGACCACTTGGTGAGAACGGTAGTGAGTATTCCTCGGCGGTCGGTATTTCGAACAAGATCTCCAACCACCGATGGGAGGCGAGGTTCTACTCGCCACGTCTCCGCGGCAAACCCGATGGCCTCACACACGACCTGCATGCCGCCCTGCACATCGTTCCGGGCCGCCTGCGCGGCCTCGATGTTCACATACAGTGTGTTGTACCGGTCTTCCTCATTCAACACCTTCATCATCGCCAGCAGTGCAGTCGTCTTGCCGGTCTGCCGCGGGGCATGTAACAAAAAATACCGTTTCCGGTCTATGAGATTGCGAACATCAGGCCAGTCGACCCGTTCCAGAGGCGGGATGCAATAATGCTCCTCCGGAATCATCGGCCCGGCGGTGTTGAAGAACTTCTCCATCGGAAGCATTG
>CAZAKE010000313.1:0-3026 GCA_964485495.1 uncultured Spirochaetales bacterium | reverse complement strand
AGGTCAGACCGTGCGATTCTATCAGCCGCAGGACTCGATCGATCTTGTTTTGATTTCTCGTGCCGATTGCCTTCAGATGGCTGATATGCAGCCGTACCCCGGTTATGGACTGGAGTTCAGCCATCTCTTCGAGTGCTTCGATCAACTCGTCACTTTCACTGCGCATATGCACGGAGAGCAACCGCCGGTGACGGTCTACAGTCTGCGACGCACCTTGTGCGGAGGGGCGAATCGCCGTTATACGGTCGTTACTGATTAGTATATCGGCCCTGAAGGCGTCTTTTCCGCTTCCGTCTATTACCGTTCCGTTTTCGATGCGGTAGTCCATTAGAAAAAATCAGGTTGTTTCCGTTCGATGAACCGTCCCGCCCCCTCTTCACCCATGAAGACACCATCGGAAACGATCACCTTCCCCTTGGAGATAGTCGTTACCGGGTATCCTGTAATCGCCATTCCCGCATATGGAGTATAATCGGTCTCCATATTGATCTCGTCGTTATCCAGGACGATTTTCTTGTCAGGATCAAAAATTACTACATCGGCATCCGCCCCCGGATCGAGCGATCCTTTCTCAGGCTGAAGGCCGAAGAGTCTCGCAGGATTATACGACAGCAACTCGATCATCCTGTTCACACTTATTCGTCCGATGTTTACCCCATACTGGTGCAGAATGGGTAACAGCGTCTCATTCCCGGGAATGCCCGGCGTGATATCGCGAAAACTCTGATCACCGCGTATCTTCTTCTGCGTAGTAGTAAAGCAGCAATGATCGCTGCTCACGATCGAAATGGTTCTATCTTGAATACCTTCCCATAGAGCCTCGATGTCTTCTTTTTTTCTCAGGGGGGGGGTCATGATAAAATTCTGGGCATCGTCGCCACCATACACCTCTTCGGTAAGGGTGAGGTAATGAGGACAGGTTTCCGCATAAACCTTGACCCCTCTTCGCTTTGCATCCCGTATCAGTTGAACACCCTCATGGGTGGTAAGATGAAATACATAGAGCGCGCTGTCGGTATGTTCCGCAAAGAGAATCGCCCTCGATATACACTCGGCCTCCGCGATATTCGGTCGGCTGAGCGCGTGATAGGGAGCCGATGTCATTCCCTCTTTTACATATTTATCCGTAAGGTACTCGCAGATGGTATCATTTTCTGCGTGGATCCCGACCATCCCGTTATTCTTGCACACTGTCTGCATCACTTCATAGAGAACCGGATCCTCGACTATAAACCCGGCCTTGCGGTAGGTCATGAATAATTTGAACGAGGAGTATCCCTTTGCGATCAATTCCGGTATGCGTGCGCGAGACTCGTCGTCTAAATTCGTGATATTTCCGTGTAGGCCGTAGTCGATGCATGCCTTGCCGTCCGCTTGCGCTCTTCTGTGCTTGATTGCGGCAGGAACGGTCTCATCCTTTTTCTGCATCGCAAAATCCATGAGCGTCGTTACACCGCCGAAAGCTGCGCCGCGGGTTCCCTGAAAGAAGTCATCCTTCGTTTTCTCGGCTCCACCGACATGGTCGATATGGTTGTGTACATCGATAATTCCGGGAAATACGTATTTCCCTTCGGCATCTATGCGGTCTTTAGCACGTATCGCTTCTAAGTTACCAACGGCTTTCACCACCCCATTTTGGATACCAATATCTGCCTTTATTGTTCTGTGAGCATCAACTAACGTTCCATTCTGAATGACTAAATCCATATCACCTATCCTCCATTCAATCGGACTCGATCCTTCTATTGACAGTACAAGCGGTACACTGAATATTCAAGACGTATTTCGAATTGTTGATCTATAATATCGCCTTATTGACAGTAGAAATCTCCGGTGCTAAAGTCAGAAAATCTTTTATCTTTTCCTTATCTTTCTATATAGAGGAGACTTAGATGTCTAAACGAGGAATCATTTTTACTTTGGTAATGGCGTGTGTCGTTTCCGGCCTCGCCGTATTTGCCGGCGGCCGGCAGGATGCATCCGAAGAGGAGTACGAGCATAGTGTTGCCATGGTGTTGCCGGGACTGAAAACCGATGAAGCCTTCAATCAGTACACCTACGAGGGTATGGTCAGGGCTGCCGAGGACTTCAATCTCAAGACCGCCTATGTCGAGGAAGTAGCCCAGGATGAACAGATCGAGGTTATTCGCCAGTTCGCCCAAATGGGGTATGACATCATTATCGGACAAGGTGGACAGTTCGGCGAAGCGTTGATGACCGTTGCGAAAGAGTTTCCGGATCAGGACTTCGTGTTCAGCGTCGCGACCGACACCGGCGGAGTTCCCAATCTGACCGCGGCGACCGTCAGTTACAGCCATGCCGGCTACATTGCGGGAATTATGGCCGCCCATACGACCAAAAACAAGAAGGTCGCCATGATCTTAGGTGAGTGGTACCAGCCCCACAGACAGATGGAAGCCGGCTTCAAGAAAGCCATCGCCGGCATCGACAAGGACATTGAAGTCACGTCGGTTGCCACCGGATCCTGGTCCGATGTAAATAAGGCGCGCGAAGCCTCCCTGGCATTGATCGCCGACGGCTACGATGTTCTCATGCCTTGTCTCGATGCAGCCTACGTCGGTGTGCTGAGTGCCGCGGAAGACTCAGATGACGTCATGATTGTCGGATCTGTCGTCGACATGGCCGAAGTTTCGCCTGATGTCGTTGTCGGCAGCGTTGTCTTCAACTGGAATGAGTTGGGGTATCAGGAGGCCGCCGGATTTCTTACCGATGGCGGGTCCCACGTCCTGGGTATGGAAGAAAACGGCATAGTAGCGGTTACGAACGATCTGCTCTCCGCCGAGGGCAAAGCGGCTGCCGACAAAGCCGTGGAAGGCCTGAAGTCCGGTGAGATTGATATTGTGAAGTAGATTCTCCCTAATTAAAATAAGTGTAACGGTTTTATTATTTCAGGGGGCGCGTAAGTGCCCCCTGTTGAATACAAACACAGGTCTATTTTTAGACATCTATAAAAAGTGAAGACTATCGCTATCGGAATTAGATGCTCAATTGAGGATTTTTCAAAA
>CAZAKE010000312.1:0-3069 GCA_964485495.1 uncultured Spirochaetales bacterium | reverse complement strand
CGCCCCGTCTTCATTCGTAGCGTTCGGGTCGGCCCCCTGATCGAGCAGCTGGACTACGGCGGGAGTAGCACCGTCCACGGCCGCTTCGAGCAGCCGACGGTTCAACTCCTCATTCTCGGGGGATGTCGTCACCGAAGATTCGGCTGATTCATCCTCCGATGGTTCCGGGGCGTCGGTCGGCTCATCGTCTTCCTCCGGTTCCGAATACTCCGCACCTGATATTTCAGCTCCCGCAGGTTCCGAGATTTCGGTACTCATGACCACAGGCTCGAACCCCGAGGCCTTCTTCAAGCCTGCGGCAATCAAGCCGGCAACTCCGGCAGGCGCCGCCACGGTGGGGTCTGCACCGACGGACAGCAGATACGCAGCCACATCCTGCCGTTCGGCCAGGATCGCCGTATACAAGGGAGTGATCTTGGACTTTCCAGAATAATCGACCGCCGCTCCCATCTCCACCAGATACCGAACCGTCTGGAGATCACCCCGCATCGATGCGATCACCAGCGGCGTCAACCCTGATGTATCGGAAATGTTGAGTTGTGCCCCGGCGGTGACCAACTGCTTCACGATTTCCAGCCGGTCATTCTCTACCGCCCTCATGAGGGGGGTAAAGCCTTCGTCATCCGTTCGATTCAGGGCGACTCCCTTCTCGATGAGTGCGGAGGCGGCCTTCGTGTCACCCCTCTCGACAGCGGATATCAAGATGTCCGTAAAATCAGCGGACCATACGGAGACCCCCGTGATAACACAAAGGATGAATAGGACTCCCCCTTTTTTCAACATCTGCCTTTTCCTAATCATGTTTCGGACACCCCTATAGTATCGATGTATAGAATAGTACCGTTAACCGCACCGATAAAGAATAGGCGAATCACCGGCGGAAGTCAAATCCCGAACCACTGTCGAACGAACGGCCACGCCTCTTCTTCCTACTCTCCCCTATTAATCATACTATTCTATCCACCGGCGATATGTAAGAATACCATCGCCGGAATGGAGGGTTCAATGATTATTCCGACGACTCTTCCGTTTCAATCCCTCAAACGCCCCCTCAACATCGCCCACCGGGGAAGCATGGTGCTGGCCCACGAGAACACCTTCGGGGCTTTTCGGTTAGCCATAGAATCCGGCGCGGACGTCCTCGAAACCGACGTCCGGTTGAGTTCCGATGGAGAGTTGGTCGTGTTTCACGATCGGGAGGTGGACCGAACGCGGGAAGGCAGGGGGGCGATCCGGGCACATACACTCGAGGAGCTCGAGAAACTGAAGACCAGGACCATTCCCGCCGGGATCGGGGCCGGATCCGTCGGAACCGACAGCTCCGCCGAGTTTACAGGGGAGATAGCCGCTGCCTCCCGGCCGAACGACGACACGACAATTCCAACCCTCGATGCACTCCTGGAGGAGTTCTCCGGCCGGTACTTCAGCATCGACGTGAAAGATGCCGAAATCGCGGCCGCACGGAAGGCCATCGACATCGTCCGCGCCCACGGGGCGGCCGACCGGGTCGTACTGGCCAGCTTCCACGTGAAGATCGCCCGGTACCTGCGCGCGGAAGCTCCTGAGATCGCCGTTCCCGCCGACAAGCACCGGTCCCTCCGGGCCCTGGCGTCGGGAGGAATCATGGGCTATCCGGCAGGATCATTCTTCATGCTCCCTGCCTATCGGTCCGAGGTCTTCCCCGAGAGAGCAAACCGTAGTGGATTGGATACCGGACCCGTGCCCCCGCTTCTGTTCGGCAGTTTCTTTATACGAGCCGTCCACCGGAGGGGAGGCCTGGTCTTCGTATGGACGGTGGACGAACCGGCGGATATGCACCGACTGCTGGAGATCGGCGTCGACGGAATCGTCACCAACCGTCCGGACCTGCTTGCGAAGGTTCTCCGAGAGTGAAGGAGTGCATTCGTACCGCAGTAGATCGGAGACGACCGGAAGAACCAATGCGGGAACATCCGCGCCGACACC
Source organism: uncultured Spirochaetales bacterium (assembly GCA_964485495.1). Lineage (GTDB taxonomy): Bacteria > Spirochaetota > Spirochaetia > CAZAKE01 > CAZAKE01 > CAZAKE01. Next base: position 1,104 of record CAZAKE010000312.1, on the reverse strand, counting down.
GGGTTCGCGACAATCACCGTGTCCCTCTTCAGTATCTTGCCGACGGCCTTCGGGTCGAGATGAGCCTGGTGCTCATGGGTGATCAGGATCAGATCGGCATGGTCAATCGAAGGGCTTTTGTTGTATAACAAGCAGAGCTGTTTTATCAGGAGGCCACATGACGGGAAAGGAGCGGGTGCGGAGCATCATCGAGGGGAAGCCGGTGGACCGCATGCCCATCTACGGGTGGGTGCGGGCGAATCTGGAGGAGGAGATCACGGCGGAATTCGGTTCGGTGGAGGCGTTCGAGGATCGCTACGAGTTCGACCTGCACCATTCGTTCGGCGGTCCCGCCCATTTCAAGAAGGACGTGCTGGACTCGCTGCGGGAAAAGAAGGGTGGCGACCTCGAGCCGACGGATTTGCTAGATGTCGACTATTTTTCTGATCCCGACGATGAGAGCGGGTACGCCGATCTCAAGAAAGACCTGAAGTTCCACGGCCGCGATCGGGGGCGCTTCGTGTACATCCAGACGCCGGGGATCTTCGAATCCAACAACGGCCTCTACGGCATCGAGAACCACCTGGCCTATCTCCTCCTGTATAAAGACGAACTGAAGGAACTCTACCGGAGGCAGGCGGAGTGGAACCGCAGCTTCGCACTCCATTGTCTCGATCTGGGCGTGGATATGGTACACGTTTCCGACGACTGGGGCAGCCAGAAGGCTCCCCTCTTCAGCCCCGCCGATTGGCGCGAGATGATCTATCCCTTCCACAAGATAACCTGCGACGCCGTCCTGGCACGGAACGGACGACTCAGCGTCCACTCCGACGGCGACGTGACGGCTCTCTTGGATGGAATCGTAGATCTGGGATACCGGGTAGTCCATCCATATCAGGAATCCGCCGGCATGTCATACGAGCTGTATACGTCGAGATACCGGGACAAGTTCGTCATCATGGGCGGCCTGGACGTGCAGACCACCATCGGCTTCGGGAAGATCGATCGCCTGAGGGCAGAGATCAGGCGCGTGATGGAGCTCTTCCACGACGGCGGTCTCATCTTCTGCACCACCCATTACGTACAGGACCACTGCACCATGGAGGAGCTCGCCGCCGCATTCGA
>CAZAKE010000311.1:0-3091 GCA_964485495.1 uncultured Spirochaetales bacterium | reverse complement strand
CCTGATCGATTCCCCGGGCGGTCATCACGTCGCCACCCACAAAGAGCAGTATTTCTCCGAGTTCCAACTCAGATCCTCCCCCAACATCGACCACCACGATCTCAGCGGGTAACGACAGCCGACAACCGACTGTGATGAACAGATACACCGGTATACATGTGCAGAAAACCGACATTTTGGCTGTCGATATACCAGGCCGGTTCCTACTCGATCGAAGGTTCATCGACCTGATTGTATCATATTCCAATATTGATAGGATACGAAGGATATACTATTGTACCGGTAGTGTCGGGAATTTTCGCCGCACCCGGCGGAGGAGATACCCTATGGGTTTCGGGACCTATCCCGATAAACCCACTCAACTGGAGGCCGATCATGAACTTTACACCCACAGCGAAATCCATCCGTTCGATGACCGAGACTCGGGAGCCCGATTTCGGGAACCTCCTGAAAGTCCTGGAGAAGAAGACCCCAAGCCGCCCGACACTGTTCGAGTTCTTCCTCAATCAGGAGTTGTACGTCGAGTTGCTGGCAGAGGAAGCCGACCGCTGGCGGGGTCTCGTCCCGGGGCAGGAAAACATCGGCCTGGCCGCCGGCGCGTTCAGAGCGGCAGGATACGATTACGTGACCATGCACGGCTGCGATATCCGATTCCCTCGGCCGGACAGAGATAGGGCCAAGTCGATCTCCATGAGCCACGGGGGCATCGTCACCGACGAGGAGTCCTTCGAGAAGTATCCCTGGCCGGACCCCGATACCTTCGACTACGGCAGGCTGGACATGGCGGGAACGGCTCTGCCGGAGGGGATGAAGATCATCGCCTACGGGCCCGGCGGCGTACTCGAGAACGCCATCGCCCTGGCCGGGTACGAGGAGCTCTGCTATATGATGGCGGACGATCCCGGTCTGACCACCAGGTTCTTCGACGCCATCGGGTCGCGCCTTCTCCGGTATTACCAGATCTGCCTCGAGCACGACTCGGTTGGCGCCATCATCAGCAACGACGACTGGGGCTTCAAGACCCAGACCATGCTGGCTGTTCCGGATATGCGCACATACGTATTCCCCTGGCACAAGAGAATCGTCGAGGCCGCACATCGGGCCGGAAGACCGGCGATCCTCCACTCCTGCGGACAGGCCGACGAGATCTATGAGGATATCATCGAGGAGATGGGCTTCGACGGAAAGCACAGCTACGAGGACGCCATCAGACCGGTGGAGGAGTGCTACGACCGCTGGGGCAACCGTCTTGCAATCCTCGGCGGCATCGACGTAGATTACGTGTGCCGTGCGAAACCGGAGGATGTATATCGGCGCAGCCGCGTGATGGTCGAAAAGACCCGGCAATCCGGGGCCTACGCCCTGGGCACGGGGAACAGTGTCCCCACCTACGTGCCGTGGGAGGGCTATTTCGCCATGATCGGCGCCGTATTGGAGGGGTAGCACCCATGAGAAGATCGAGAAACACAAAACAGGAGACCTATACATGAGCAAGAGACCCAACATCCTCTTCGCGTTCGCCGATGACTGGGGACGATATGCCGGCGCCTACGCCCAGTTCGCCGACGAATCACCATGGAACCGGCAGATCCAAACGCCGGCCTTTGACCGTATTGCCCGTGAAGGAGCCGTATTCCGCAACGCGGTAGTACCGGCTCCCTCCTGTACCCCGTGCCGCAGTTCCATCCTCTCGGGGCGGTACTTCTGGCAGACCGGAATGGGGGCGATTTTGCAGGGGGCCCTCTGGGACGACTCGATCCCCTCGTATCCCTTGATGCTGGAGGAGAAGGGGTACCATATCGGCTACACCTACAAGGTCTGGGGTCCGGGAAACCCGCCCCACGCCCCCTATGGGAAGGAACGCACCAAATACGAATCCGCCGGTTCCTACTTCGGCCGCTTCTCCCACCGGGCCACCGACCGGGCCCGTGAGGTGGGCCTGGAGGCGGCTAAGCAGGAGCTCTACGACGAGGTGCTGGCGAATTTCCAGTCGTTCCTCGACACTCGGCCGGACGACAAGCCCTTCTGCTACTGGTGGGGACCGACGAACACCCACCGCAGCTGGGAGCGTGGATCCGGGAAGGCCCTGTGGGGGCTCGATCCGGACGCCCTGAAGGCGAGCATGCCCTCCTTCCTGCCGGACGTGCAAGAAGTCAGGGAGGATGTGGCCGACTATCTGGGGGAGTGCATGGCCTTCGACGCCGGGCTCTCGGTGATTCTCCAGCACCTGGAGGAGATCGGTGAACTGGACGATACTCTCATCGTAGTCAGCGGCGACCACGGCATCCCCGGCATGCCCAGGGGAAAGTGCAACCTCTACGACATCGGCTGCGAGGTGGCCCTGGCCGCCAGGTGGCCCGGACACATCCGGCCGGGGCGGGTGATCGACGACCTGATCAATATCATGGACTTAGGACCGACCTTCCTCGAGGCTGCTGGTGAATCACCCCATCCGGAGATGACCGCCCGCAGCCTACTGCCGATCCTCGAATCGGAGCAGAGCGGTCAGGTGGACCCGGAGAGAACCTGGGCCGTCATGGGAAGGGAGCGTCACGTCGCCGCGGCCAGGGAGGGGTTTCTGCCCTACCCACAGCGCTCCATCCGCACCCACGATCACCTATACATCCTCAACTTCGAGCCCGACCGCTGGCCGATGGGTGACCCCCGAGGATTGGACGACCCCGAGACGATTCCTCCGCCCTACGAGGAGATTGCCAAGAACACCTTCGTCGCGTATGCCGACCTGGACGCAAGCCCGACCAAGGCGTGGATGATCCACCACCGATCCGAAGAGGACCAGCGGAAGCGGTACGAGATCGGCTTCGGCAAGCGTCCCCGGGAGGAACTCTTCGACCTGAAGAGGGATCCGGACTGTGTACAGAACGTGGCCGACGACCCCGAGTATCGGGAGATACAGCGAGATCTGCGCGACCGGCTCCTAACGGTACTGCGGGAACAAGATGACCCCCGGGTGACCGAAGCGGAATGCCGGTTCGATCTGCCTCCCTTTACCGAGGAGTTCAAACGATAACGGAAAATTAGCAATCCGAAGCGCGATATAGTAGAATACAGTAACGAGATACGAACAAGA
>CAZAKE010000310.1:0-3126 GCA_964485495.1 uncultured Spirochaetales bacterium | reverse complement strand
TTTTTTTGAACGTCGCCTCCTCATATCGTAAGACTATCAACATGCTCATCGTTAGATGTATACTGTTGTTTTTGAGACAATCGGAGGGTTCGAATGGAATATCTGTTGTATATCCCGCTCGGAGCGGGAGTGTTGTCGTTATTTTTGGCCCTATATAAGTTTACATGGGTCAATAGACAGGATCCAGGGAACGAAACGCTTCAGGAGATCGGCAAGGCCATCCGGGACGGCGCAATGGCCTTTCTTTCCAGGGAATACAAAATTCTGCTAATAATCCTGGTCTGCATCGCAATTGTCATGACGATACCGGAACAGGGCGCGAGGAAGCTCGTAGCGGTATCCTTCGTCGTCGGTGCCGTTTTTTCCGCACTGGCCGGATTCATCGGCATGAACGCCGCCACCAAGGCGAATATGCGTACTGCCAATGCGGCCAAAGACGGGCTGGCGAAGGCGTTGAACGTCGCGTTTTCCGGCGGAAGCGTCATGGGGCTATCGGTTGTCGGACTCGGAATCATCGGACTCGCCGGACTGACGATCGTATACACGACGGTATTCGGGGACGATGCCGTGGCATTGAATACAATGGTCCTCCCGATAGTTTCCGGATACTCGATGGGGGCCAGTCTGGTCGCGCTGTTCGCGCGGGTAGGCGGCGGAATATTTACCAAGGCGGCGGACGTAGGAGCGGATCTGGTCGGGAAGGTCGAAGCCGGAATTCCGGAGGATGATCCGAGGAATCCGGCCACCATCGCGGACAATGTCGGCGACAACGTCGGCGATGTCGCCGGTCTCGGTTCAGACCTCTGCGAATCGTATATCGGCGCCATCATCGGCGCCATGGTACTCGGCGGTACCATGGGATCGAAAGAATACGTCATACTGCCTCTCGTGGTTGCCGGAGTCGGCGTGGTGATGTCGATGATTTCCACCATCTTCGTCAAGACGAAAGAGGGTGGAAATCCGCAGAGAGCCCTCAACTACGGGACAATGGGCGCGGCAGTGTTGATGCTCATCGTCACGCTCCCTGTCATCTACTTCATCATCCCGGGACAGGTTGAGATGGCCGGAAAGACCATCACCCAGGTCGGAATCTTCATCGCCATCATGTCCGGGGTCCTCTCCGGCGTGGTCATCGGCATCATGACCGAATACTACACCGGTGACGGGAAACCGCCGGTACTCGACATCGCACGGCAGTCACAGACCGGAGCCGCGACGAACATCATTTCCGGCATCGGAAACGGAATGCTCGCGACCGGGCTTCCCGTCATCATGCTCGCCGTCGCCATCTATGCGGCGCATTATTTTTCCGGACTTTACGGTATCGCGGTCGCGGCCATGGGGATGCTTGCAACTACCGGTATTCAGCTTGCGGTCGACGCCTATGGACCGATCGCCGACAACGCCGGCGGATTGGCCGAGATGGCGTCCATGGCTCCCGAAGTGCGTGAGCGCACCGATAAACTCGACGCGGTTGGAAATACCACCGCCGCCATCGGGAAGGGATTTGCAATCGGCTCCGCGGCACTTACCGCACTCGCGCTGTTCGTTGCCTTCAAAGAGACCGCGGGGATTCACGTAATCGACGTGACCAAGGCCGTGGTCGTCGTGGGCCTGATCTTCGGCGGTATGTTGCCATACGTCTTCTCATCCTTCGTTATCGGCGCGGTAGGACGGGCCGCTTTCACGATGATCGAAGAGGTGCGCCGGCAGTTCAAGGAAAAACCGGGCATCATGGACGGCAGTGATAAACCCGACTATGTCAAATGCGTCGACATCGCCACCGCGGCGGCGTTGAAGGAGATGGTAATTCCCGGAATCGCCGCCGTGGCCATTCCGGTAATCGTTGGATATATTGGTGGTGCCGAAATGCTCGGCGGCATGCTCGTAGGCGTGACCGTCTCCGGCATCATGCTTGCCCTCTTCATGGCCAACTCAGGAGGCGCCTGGGACAACGCCAAGAAGCACATAGAGGGCGGTGCATATGGCGGGAAGGGATCCGAGGCCCATAGGGCTGCCGTGATCGGAGACACCGTCGGCGATCCTTTCAAAGATACCGCCGGGCCGGCGATGGATATCATCATAAAGCTAATGAGCGTAGTGTCTTTGATCATCGCGTCGAATATCCCGCATTGAGCCTGTTGAGCGTACGCAAGCTACACATGCGGGAAATACCGTGAGTGAGGAGGTGAGAGATGGATAGCGTGGCTGCGAAGCGGATATCCTTCGGCATGGTCGGTGCCGGCTGGCGCTCCGAGTTTTATCTCCGTGTTGCTCGGGCACTCCCCGATCGTTTCGAGGTAGCGGGCGTCGTCGTTCGTGATTCCGAAAAACGCAATCGGTTCATGCGGCGCTGGGGGTATCCCGCGTATCCCGATACCGACGCACTACTGGACAACACATCTCCGGATTTCGTCGTGACGAGTGTGCCGCGGACGGTAAATCCGGAGATCATTCGGAAGCTTGTGGCGGCGGACATGCCGGTGTTATCGGAAACCCCGCCTGCGGCAGGGGTAGATGAGATGGCTTCTCTCTACTCGGATGTAACGGCCGCCTGTGGAAGAGTGCAGGTCGCAGAACAGTATTGGCTGCAGCCCGAGCACGCCGCCCGTCTCGACCTGATCGATAGGGCCATGCTCGGAACGGTCTCCCAGGCACAGGTATCCTGTGCACACGGATATCACGGGGTCAGTCTCATCAGGAGATTTCTGGGAGCGGGATATTCTCTTCCGACCATACGTGCCCGCACGGTCACCTCTCAATTGGTGAACGGACCGAACCGGCAGGGCCCTCCCAAACAGGAGGAGAGTAAGTCCTCCTCGCAACTCCTCGCCTGGATCGATTTCGGTTCTACCTTCGGCGTTCTGGACTTCACCGGGGATCAGTATTTCAGCTGGATTCGTGACCATCGCGTTCTCATCAGAGGCGATCGGGGCGAAATCGTCGACCGAAAGATCAATCGGCTCATCGATTTTCAAACCCCGATTTCGGTTATCCTGTTCAGGCGCCAAACCGGAGCCGGTGGGAACCTGGAGGGTAATTACCTGCAACATATCTCCACGGGTGATCATATCTGTTACGAGAACCCGCTTCAGCCGGCGTCTCTATCGGACGATGATATCGCCG
>CAZAKE010000309.1:0-3155 GCA_964485495.1 uncultured Spirochaetales bacterium | reverse complement strand
TCTCCCTTAATAAGTGACGGAATTTTTCTGCGTACAACTGAGACAACCATCACTGCTATAATCGGTATGACCGTTGCAAGAATAACGAAAACGTTGGCCCCAACCGAACGGGCAGTGTAACGTGCCCGCAGACTGCCTTCCTCCATGAATAGTTCGAACCCGGGAATCCACTGAAAAGAAAAGAACGAGATGATATATGTAATGCCGAAAGAAAGGATTACTCCGGTGATAATACCGACGAAGATAAGAATTATCGCTTCCAAGAGCAACATACAAACAATCCAATATCGTGGGAACCCCACGGCAAGCATAGTCCCCAGTTCTCTTATACGGTCATGCAGCACCACGCGATAGGTAACCACAACACTTGCCACGACAACAAGCATGATCATGAACAGCAAACCATACGCCCCGAATTCCATAGCGGCGAGCAGGTCCGTGACCTCGGAAATATACACCTGAAGCGGTATAGTAAAATAGCGGACCCCCTCCCAACGCTTGCGAATATTGGTCGTCAGGTCTTCCTTAGATTCAATCGGTCCCGCTACAGGGACAAGTTCAGCTAACTCATCGCGGACCAGTTGCGCCCACTTTGGTGCGGCCGCCGGACAGGGAAGAAGTATTCCCATAACCGAATAATCCGCAGGCTGAAGGTCCATCAATGCTGTCAGCTTCTCTCGCTCCATGTAGGCACGAGCGTATCCGTAGATACTGTCATCTGCTGTAATTGCCCTGACAATGAGGTCTTGTGTATTCACCTGTTTACGGCGGTTTTCCAGACGCAGCGTAACGCGGTCACCCACCCTCGCCCGAAGCTGCTCCGCGGCGGGTTTGGATATAATGATTGTTTGCCGGTCCCAACTATCATCAAAGGAACCTGCCGAGTACTCAATCCCATGCAACAGTTCCGATTCCACCTCGAAATCTACACCAAACAAGTCTTTGATCCGGACAACATTACCATGAAAGAAAACTTCAGCTCCGGTATGCAAGTGTGTGCGGCGAATTATTCCTTCTACCGGGGTGCCGGCACGCTCGACTGCTTTTTTCACTTTATCAGGATCGTCCATTACCATAATCGAGCCGGCCTTTTTATCCCTCCCCACGACGAAAAGATGCCCGCCGTAATGGCGGAGGGCTGCTTTGGTAACACTCTGTTCCATGCCGTCCGACAATGACGACATAACGGTAATAAAGGAGAACCCGAGTCCAAGGACGATGATAACAAAAAAGTACCTTCGGATATGTCCTCGGAGATAGCGCAACGCAATGCGTACCAGTTTCCTCATCCCGCCTCCCTGATAGAAAGGACGATCGGCTTTCGCATGGCCCGGGAAAGCGGTATACTTACCGTAACACCTACAAGGCAGATAACGACACCCAAACAAATAAAAACAGTACCTAGGTCGAGGGGAAGGGTAATACGTTGTCCCCCTAAAAGCATTGCGATTAAACGATTATCTACGGTGATCCGCTTTGAAGCAAATAGGGCTGAAAAGCCGCAAGCTGCAATGAGCCCCGCCAACCAGCCGATAATACCGATTAAAGCGTGTTCGACAATAAATATACTAAGTACAATCCGGTCTTCGGCACCAATTGCACGAAGTGTACCGATTTCCCGCATCCGCCGGTAGGTTGATATGAATATGATATTCACAGAACCGAGGGCTATTGCCAAAACAAAAAGTGTAAAGCCGCCGTTAAATAGAATTTGAAGAAGCAATGCGAGCAATGCCGACTGCCCTGCAGCCTGCCGCCACGATAAAACCTCCGCATCATAACGGTCCGCGATGTTGTGCAATGCCTCGGAATCCCGGCCCCTCACCAGTAGAAAATGAGCAGAACCATCTACAGGTTCCTCCTCATCTCCCCGATCGGTGTGGACCCGGTCAAGGACATCGTCGACGGTGAAACCGGTCGGTCCATCATCGGCCTGCTCATCGGTTTCATCATCAGCAGACATCCCGTCGAAGAGGGAGTCCACATCTGCGGCACTTGCGGGGCCGGCGGTTTTTCCGTCCTTCGGGAGCGAAGTGACGATGCGGTGTTGAATGCTGTTGAGAGCGCGCAAGGTGTCCCCGTCAAGGAGTGCGATCTGGTCGACATATTCCATGGAAACGGGATAACGAAAAACCCCCACCAGGGGGACCGGCCGTATACGAAAGCGCATACCGGCTCCGCTTGTAAAGAGAATTTCATCGCCGAATTCCACAGGGCTTCCTGTCTCCCGAGTTATACGTTTTAGATGGGACTCGGTAAGCATTACCCCCCGTTCGTTTTCCCTAAGCGCACGGCCGTCGGTAATCTCTACATCCTCGAGAAGGGAAAAGTAAGTATCCGGCTCTATGCCGAAAACAGGTACTGTCCGACGCCGGCCGTTAACATCCATGAGGGCTATACCGGTGACAAGGGGGGTCACTTTTTCAATATCCGGCAGTCCGAGGACCGCATCGGAAAGTTCGTCCCTCTGTATGAGCAGCGGAATGTGAATAAACTCTCCAATGGCGGGAGTGTTGGCACCGAAAATACTGAGAGACTCCTCACTTTTTGCTGCGATAACGAAATCACCGGTTATCGTACCCACAAACAGCCGGCGCAGTACCCGATTCGAGTGGAGCAGCATACTGTTCCCGGCAATGAAGAGAAATGAGGCCAAGGCAAAGAGTCCCCCCAGCAGCAGAGCGTGTGCGGCATGACGTCTGACGTTACGCAGGGCGATTGAAACCATTAGGCGACGACCATGCCGTCCCGAAGTACGTACGTAGTTTCCGCCATCTCCCGGATTGCCATATCATGGGTGGAAAAAATGAATGTGGTTGCCAGTTCCCGGTTGAATCCATGCATGACTTGCAGGACCGCTTGGCCGGTTTGTGAATCCAGGTTGGCCGTGGGTTCATCCGCTAAAACAATTACCGGCCGATTGACCAAGGCACGGGCAATCGCAACCCGCTGCTGCTGCCCGCCTGAGAGCTGCGAAGGGCGGTGGGTGGCATGATCGGCAAGCCCCACCTGTTCGAGTAAGGACATCACCCACTGCCGGTCGGTGCGGCCTGCATGAATACGCAGGGGAAGCTCCACATTCTCGAATGCAGAGAGGACGGGTATTAGATTAAAATCCTGAAAAATAAACCCCAACCGTGTGCGGCGCAGCCGAG
>CAZAKE010000308.1:0-3205 GCA_964485495.1 uncultured Spirochaetales bacterium | reverse complement strand
CGCAGAAAAGGAGCTGATATACGTCGCCCTTTCTATTTACTTTTCGAATTGCTGTATTCACCGAAGGCTCCTTGACAGCGGTGGGGGCACGCAACGACAATTATAGTAGTCTTGTCTTTTTATTGGCCCTATCGACGCCAGAGAAAAGGCATACAACACAGAGCGATCATGCAAATGGGGAATCGCTGGGATGGAAGAGATGATTGTCGATGAATCGTTGTATCGGCAGGTGGCCGATACGTATCTCGAGGCGCTGCTGCAGGGTGACCGAGGAAGGGCGAGTGATCTGGTCTTCGGCGAGGTCGACAAGGGTACCTCGGTGAAGGACATATATCTGCATGTGTTTCAGGCCTCTCAGCACCGTATCGGCGAGTTGTGGCAGGACAACCGTATCAGCGTCGCCCAGGAACACTTCTGCACCGCGGCCACCCAGGTGATCATGTCACAGCTCTATCCATTGTTTCTATCGGGGAGGGAGAAGGACTACCGGATGGTGGCCACCTGTGTCGGCGGTGAGTTGCATGAGCTTGGTGTACGGATGGTAGCGGATTTCTTCGAGATGGAGGGCTGGGATACCTATTTTCTGGGGGCCAATACCCCTGAAAAAAGCATCATCGAGTCGATCGAGTCGTTCGAGGCGGACCTCCTGGCGGTCTCGGTCTCAATGACCTTCAATGTAGGGTTGGCGAAAGAGTTGATTCGCGCGGTACGAAACAGTAGTGGTGCGGGGGATGTGAAGATCCTCGTCGGTGGGAGGCCGTTCAACGTCGCTCCCGAACTGTGGAAGACCGTGGATGCCGACGGGTACGCCCCGGATGCCGCCGAGGCCATCCGGACGGCGGAGAGTCTGGTTCGTTCTCGGGGTTGAACAAGCGGCGAGAGGAAAAGCGCGTGAATAGGAACAGGGGAGCGGAAGAATGCAGGGCGAAGATACATTGAAACCCGTAGACGCCGCGAGCCTCGCGGCGTTCGAGGCGGCCGAGTCCGAGATAGTGACGCGTACGGTACGACGTGCCGTGGAAGAGGCCGATCTTCCGGCGGAGCTGCTCGCGGAGATGACCAGGAAGTTCACCGTCGGGCTGCAGATGACCTCCGAGATGCTGCGCTCCATCATGGCGGTCGGGGGGACGGAACTGCTCCGCGATCAGATCGAGTGGGCCGAGAGGAGACTGCCGCATGAGGGTATCACCCCGGAGATGTTGCGGCGGCATTTTCTTCTGTATAAGGATGTTCTCGAGGGGACCCTGGAGCCTTCTCATGCTTCCGGTATCATCCCATACCTAGACTATTTGATACGCGAATAGACGGGCGTGGATGGGCATTCCGTAAACACCGTTCCAAATCGCATGGACGCTCGAGGGGCATCTCCGGCCTGCCGTATCGTCGGATGGGTATGATACGGTGTATACGATAGAGTAGGTGGAAGGACGGAAGATTGAAGGGAATTGTATTGTGTTGCGAGCATGACGGTCGCATAGACGAGATACGCTACGATGATTTCGGAGTCGGTGAATTCGGTGGGGATGGTGAAGGCGGCGCGGTACTCTGGACCGATCTGCTCGATCCGGACAGTCGTGAGAAGGGGGAGAAGTTCTTCTTCCAGGCGAGGACCCGGGGGGCGGTATTCGACTGGGAGATGAACATGTCCGTCGGTGGGGTGCTCTCTTCGTATCACTTCGCCGCAATCGGCGGAAATGACGGGGTGATGATCATGGCGGCCGAGACCGACGATTCTCTGACGAGTCTTCTGGAGGAGTTTACCCGCATCGGCAACGAGCAGACCAACATCCTCCGGGCCGTTCTCAAGGAGAACGCCGAATTCCGGCGCCGGGCGGAGCAGGACGACGGTCTGTACGACGAGATCAGCCGCTTGAACAACGAGCTGGTGAACCTGCAACGTACTCTGACAAAGAACAACATTGAACTCGCGGAGCTCAACGAGCTCAAGAACCACTTCTTGGGAGTGGCGGCCCACGATCTGCGAAATCCCCTGGCCAACATGCTGCTGCTCTTGGACTATCTCCTGGAGGATCGCGATTCGTTCTCCGAGAGACAGTACGAGTACCTCAGTCATATCAACGATACCTGCGAGTTCCTCTCCGATCTCGTCGAGGAGCTTCTGGACGTCTCTATCATCGAGAGCGGAAAGGTCGAATTGAACCTCGATGAGGCCGACCTCGTCAGGCTCGTCGGAGAAAATCTCGAGACGAACTCCCTTATGGCGGACAGGAAACGCATCGGCCTTCGTTTCGAGCCGCGGCTCGAGACGGCTCCCGTGTGCATAGACCGGAATAAACTGGAACAGGTTATGAACAACATCATCAGTAACGGCGTGAAGTTTTCCTACCCGGACACCGAGATCACGGTCGCCCTCCGAAAGAGCGGATCAGACTTCGAGATCCGTGTCCGGGACCAGGGTCAGGGGATCAGGGCGGAGGAGCTGCCCCGGCTCTTCCACCCCTTCCGGAAAACCGGTACCACGCCCACCGCCGGCGAGAAGAGCACCGGATTGGGGTTGTATATCGTCAAACGGATCGTGGAGGCCCACGGCGGGACGATTCGGGTTGAGAGCGAGTTCGGGGCCGGGTCCACCTTCACGATCACCCTTCCCGCGTCCGCAGGGCAGGAAACGGGAGAGAACGACGGCGGGGTACGATTCCGATGAGCCCTGCCCCCGTCCGGCCGAGTCTCGTCTTCGGATGTATCGTCGGCCTTCTGCTCTTCATCCCATCCGGTACGCTCGGTGCTCAGCCGACGACGGTAGACGTGATCTACTTCGGCGAGATCGGATGCAGCCACTGTGACACCTTCGTCGAGAAGACGGTACCCGAGGCCGAGGATGAGTACGGCGTCCGGGTCGGCGTGGAAGTCCACGATATTCTCAAGGCGAGTGGTTTTGCCGATTGTCAACAGCGGCTCGAGGCGATGGACCGCGAGTTTCGGATCTTCCCGGTGCTCTTCATCGGAAATAACGCCTACCAGGGCTCCAGCTCCGTCGCCCGCGGGCTCGGTGAGGAGCTTGCCTATTACGCGGATCACGGTGAGTTTCGCCCGCAGGTTCCGCCGACGATGGACGGATCCGCCGACGCTCCGGCGGTTCAGACTCGGGTGGACGGTGTCCTCCCGCTGTTGCCGGTGCTACTCGCCGGTCTCGCCGACGGGATCAACCCGTGCGCCTTCGCCACCGTCGTCTTCCTCCTGTCGC
>CAZAKE010000307.1:0-3220 GCA_964485495.1 uncultured Spirochaetales bacterium | reverse complement strand
GCGAGACCAGAATCGTCTTTAGCGGGGATCTGGGCGCCCCCTATACCCCGCTGCTACCCGCTCCCCGATCACCATACAAAGCCGATCTACTGGTGCTGGAGAGCACCTACGGCGACGGCCTGCACCCCGATCGGCGCGGCCGACGGAAGGCCTTACAACGTGTCCTGGAACACGCCCTCACCGACGGGGGGACCGTCCTGATCCCTGCCTTCAGCCTGGGACGCACCCAGGAACTCCTCTACGAGATCGAAGGGCTGATCCGGGCCAACCGAGACCGCCCGGTAACCCCCGAACACCCCGAGTTGACTTGGGACCGAATGGAAATCGTGGTCGACTCGCCCCTGGCGGCGCGGTTTACCGACGCCTTCAAGCGTCTGCGCCCCTTTTGGGACGCCGAAGCCCACCGGCGCCTGCGCGCCGGCCGCCATCCCTTAAGCTTCGATCAGATCTACACCGTGGACAGCCACGAAAGCCACCGCTACACCGTGGAGTACCTCTCCCAATCGGGAAGACCGGCCGTGGTCATCGCCGCGAGCGGCATGTGCACCGGCGGCAGAATCATCAACTATCTCAAGGCGATGATCGCGGAGGAACGCAACGACGTCGTCTTCGTCGGCTATCAGGCGCACGGCACCCCGGGCCGGGCGATCCAGACCTACGGCCCGCGGGGCGGTTGGGTCAAACTCGACGGCCGACGCTACACCATCAACGCCCGGATCCACACGCTGCGTTCCTATTCCGGCCATGCCGACCGCAGCAACCTCCTGCGCTACGCCCGGGCAATCCGACGCGGCCCCCACGCAATCCGCCTCATCCACGGAGAACCCGACGCCCAAGCAGCCCTCACGGAAGCCCTCGCCCGAGAACACCCAAACATCACCATCGACTGAGCGTAACCGTACCGGGTTCGTTCAATCGCCGCGTCGGCCTTGCCTCACTCCCTCAAGGGCGTTCGTTCACTGCTCTTCGTACTCCGGTATCATCTTGAATTACCAAGCATTTTTAGTCATAGTGTTGAGACGAATGGTGGAACAGAATGTCCTGTAGACGGATATCAATTTTTCTTATTTCAATAGTTTACTCCATACTCTGTAGTGTAGCGGGCTATGCCGAATCCGAACCGGTATTGACTCTCTCCGACGGATCAACATGGGTCCGTTCGGTTGACACCGAGAACGAAGAAACCGAATCGGAAACTGTTCTGAATATCTTCAAGGAGTATGGCGGCGGGGTAAAACACTACTGGAACCCTGAGGTGGTAACCGATCTGGAAGTACTCAGGTCCATAGTGCCGGATACCTATCGTGCCATCCCCGGAGACGTATTCACCGTCGAGATCGAATACTCATCGCAAAGAAACGACCAAATAACCCAACGACGGATGCAATATTCGGCCCGGGTCGAAGACGACGGTGATATTAATCTTCCAAACATCGGCGCCTTCAACATCGACGCCATGACCTACAAGACCCTCCGCGAAACCCTGATCGAGACCTATCAGGACCTGATGTTCCCCGACTATATCAACGTAACCTTCTCCATGCCGGCGCAGTTTATCGTCAACGTGCAGGGCGCGGTCACCAAGCCCGGAGTGATTCTGGCCAACTCCATGATGCACATCATCGACTCCATCGGCTTGTCAGGCGGATTCACCGAACACGCCGACTATCGTGCCATCCGGATTCAACATGCCGATGGTACGGTAGATATTGTGGATATCGTCGACTATGTTCTCACCGGTAATGGTTCCGCGGAGATGCGTCTCTCCGAGGGTGACCGTGTCTATGTACCCAGGTCCGCCAAACAAGTCGAAATTTCAGGGCCCGTGATCTACCCCGGTGCGTATGAGCTATCAGCGGCAGAAAATTTACCCGAGTTGGTAGCGTTCGCCGGCGGCTTCACCCTCGACGCCGACCGTACCGGATTCGAACTCATCCGCTACAAACCGGACGGCACCAAGCAGATCGAGCGGATATCCGCATCTGCCGCTACCGACGACTCCATCATGAACATGGAGCTTCGGAACGGCGACTCCATCCGCTTCGACTCGGCCGCCAGAAACAGCCCCTTCATCACCGTAGAAGGCGCCATATTCGGCGCGGAGTACACCGAGGCCATGCCCATCCCCACCGAATCGCAGCTCATCACCCTCCCGTATTACGACGGCATCGACCTGAAGACGGTCCTCTCCCAAGGCGGCGGGCCCACGCCCTATGCCGAAGGCAACGAACTCCTGGTCTTCAGGAAAGGAGCCGCCGCCTCCGGCGATTCCTCCTCCCTGAACATCCTCACCCTAGGCATGCAGGATGTCCTGAGCGGAGAGACACTCGTCCAACTCAATCCCGGAGACCGCGTATTCGTCCCCATGGACAAACGCGTCGTGGTCATAAACGGGCAGGTGAACGATCCCGGCGCCGTCGAGTACGAGTACAACCGTGACATCCGCTACTACCTCCTCATGGCAGGCGGTGTCACCGAATTGGGAGATTCCGACCGCATCTACCTCACCGACGAGAACGGCACCCGCAAGCGCCGCGTGGAACTGAATTACGTACCCGAACCGGCAGAATTCTTCTTTGTGGATAAGCGATTAGGTAGAAACGTGTATGAAAACACCTATGACTATGCCCTGCCCGCGATACTCACAACCCTCAATGTTACTACCGCCGTAATCGGACTCGTGACTACTATCATCAATCTAGCACAGCAAGACTGAAATACTGATTCCATAAAGTTCGGCCTAAAGGCAACCCTCGCGTCTCGCTTCTTCGACACCACCAGGCCGTGAAAAGGAGGAGACATGGCAACGGAGATCTATCTCACGACCAAGGGAGAAGACATCGCCCCGGAGCTCTGGGAGCAAATATACCGTGAGAGCCTCGTTTTGCTCGAGAACTTTCCCGCGGCATTGACGTGGCGGGACGTTCAGGAGGTTCGCGGCGAGAATCGGTATGTCTATACCCCCGAGATCGTGTGCGAGCTCGATACGCCGGACGAGCACTGGACAGTCGGCGGTGACCTGAGCAGTCGGCAAGAGGCGGAGGAATTCGACCTATACCGCTACCACTCGCGTCAATTCCCCAACGCTGACCGCGACCGTGAGCGTTCCGATGGTCGCGATGTACTGTGGGTGCCGCCCGATGACAAGTTCAATGACATCCACGGAAACGGCCGTGAGATCTGGTATTATAAGACGCAGGGCCGTCCGTACCACTTCCCC
>CAZAKE010000306.1:0-3232 GCA_964485495.1 uncultured Spirochaetales bacterium | reverse complement strand
AGAAAGGAGCTCTTGAATGAAACAATCGAAAGAACGATACGTATTTTATTTCGGCGCCCGTCTCGCGGCTGCGCAGGCAATCCTCATATGCGACGCATAATTCTATCATCAGGTCCGTTCGATGACAGGCTCGTGCAGTCTCATCTGCTGCGGCTTCGGTGCGTGCTACTTCAATAGATCGGCCGACTGTCCTGTCGGAGGGGAATGACGTCGCAGGTCTCCATGAAGTGTTCGAGTAGCATCCCTTTCATCGCGTGTTGACCTGCGGGCGTGGATGCACCCCGGGCAGGTGGTGTAGGCGCTTGTGAAATGCGTGCCTGGGGGATCTCTCGGCCCTAGAGCTTGTCGTATCTGTTCAACCTGACCTTGCGCATGCATGGGATGTTGGTAGAAGCGACGGTTCTGCCCGCCTGTGCGATGCGATAGCCTGGTTCCGACGCCCGGGTGAGTGTTTCCAGGTCGATCATTTCGATGAGAAAATCATGAAGCTGGTAAGATCGGACGGTCATTCGTAACTCTCCTCTACCTGAAGGCATTGCACGCGTCGTTCACGAGAACTCCAGCCCGTGGGCTGCGAGCATCTCGTCTACTAGGGGTTCTATGATGTCTATATCGCCCACCAGGGGGTGGTTCACGAGTGCCTGAACGGCCAGGGTTCTACGCAATTCCGGCCCAATCGTCCAACGGATCATGCGGATCATTCGGGCCAACCTCGACCTCCCACATGAAGCACCGGGAACGAAACCGCCTAACCTTATATGAAGGTCATCATCTATTTTTGATTGTTGAACAAGCCTTCAGAAAGAAATATACTCGAAAGGAGATGAACGTGAACGATCTATCTGAACGCTTAGAACACGAACTCTCGGATGCGGTAGAGGTTCGGAACCGCGAGTCACTGCATCGATATGTCGAGATCCTCTCTCATAGCCTGGTCCACGGCGATGCATTTGAGCGGCAGCTACAGCAGATTTATGAAAGCATCCGTGAGAATATTCAAGAGATGCGCACCGGATTCGCACTGATGGAACAGCGTTTCGGGTTCATCGAGAAACGATTCGAGGAACAACGGAAGAACAGCGACAAGCGGTTCGCGGAGCAACAAGACTATTTAGATAAACGCTTCGAGGAGCAGCGGATTTCTACTGATAAACGCTTTGAGGAACAACAGAAGGCCGGCGATAACCGGTTCGAGGAACAAAAGAAGGTCAGCGATAAACGCTTTGAGGAACAACAGAAGGCCAGCGAAAAACGCTTTGAGGAGCAACAGAGGGTCAGTGACAAACGCTTTGAAGAGCAACAGAGGGTCAGTGACAAACGCTTTGAAGAGCAACGGCATTATATGGATACGCGTTTCGTGGAGCAGCAGAAGTTCATAGAGACCCGTTTTGAGGATATGAATAGACGGTTCAACATGTTGTTTGTCTTTTTATCGGCCGGTTTTTCGATTATCAGCCTGATAACCGTCTTGTTACAGGTTTTGTGACGTCATTAGATCAAGTGATACGAAAGGGTACGATATAACCACCCTCTTCGATTCAATCTCGATTCGCGGACTCACCTTGCGCAATAGAATCGGGATGCCGCCGATGTGCATGTACCATGCGGAGGAAGAGAAAAGCCGACCTTGTGCTGTTGGGATGTGAGCTCCTCCGCAACCCCGCGTGGACCCACCTGACCGCCTGGAAGCTGGGATACGAAGACCGGATCCCCCGGCAATACCGGCGGGCGTTCGAGCGGCTGCCGAGGTAGATCGCGTCTTTCTATTCCTCCTTTTATTCTTCCTTGATAACGGCTACCCCGAAAGAATCCAGCTGAAGAGTTTGGCCCGAGGTGAATTTGGCATCGGTGAGTAGGTTGGTGCCTCCCTTCAAGATCGTGACTTGCGCCGCGTCGAGTGCATGGTTTAGATAGAACCGATAGCATGTTCCGTCTTTCTCTCTGCGGATGCATTCGACATTTTCGGACGTGGACACGGGACCACGGGTGGTGATGCCTGCGCCTTCGAGAATCGGCGGCAGGATGTGTGAAAGACCGGAATCGCCAAATACCGTTCCGAGATAGTAGCAGCTTCCCTTACCGTACTGGTTCCGTACCACCGCAGCGCGTCCCCTGTAGTATCTTTCGGAGTAGGTGTAGAGCACCTCTGAGGTCTTGTCCGGCTCCAGGATATCGGCCATTCCGAATGCACGAATCTTCCTGCCTTCCGTGTCTTCCACGTGCATCTCGAGACCGGGAATTCCACCGAACATGTCGTACTCCTCCACCTCACAGCCGGCCAGAGTGCGCAATTCGCCGGGCAGTACCTGGTTTACAATTGAGTTTTCGGTATCCCGGACGCCGCTCCTTGGCCCCAGCACCAATGTGCCGCCCCTGTCGACATACTCCTCCAGCTGCCGTGCCAGGGCCGGCGGACAGATGTGCAGCGACGGAGTAATCACGATTTTATAGGAACCGAGGGGGGTACCCGGTTTCACGACATCGGTCGCGACGCCCATCCTGCTCAGCGTGTCTGTGATGGCCGCGGCATTGCCTCGGTAGGAGAACCCCGACACCGTCTGGGGCTGGATTTCGTAGGACCAGAGGGTCTCATAGTCGAATAGGACGGCGCAGTCGGCGGGCACGCTTGAACCGTCAAGCTCCTCCGAAAGCGTAGTCATCTCCGAAGTGAAATCACCGAGTTCGTGATACCGGCGCCGCGGCTCGCCGTGGTGGTCCAGAATACCGTGCCAGAACTGCTCGGTGCCGAACCGGTTGGTCCGCCACCTGAAGAAACTCACCATGTCGCAGCCCCGTGCGACGGCCTGATAGGCCCACAGTCGCATCCGCCCGGGTTCGGTAGTGGGTGGAAACTCGGTCCATCCTCCGGGGCCGGAGGCCTGCTCCATCACCCACACGTTTCGCCGTTTCAGCCCCCGCATCAGCTCGTGGCTGAATCCGGAGGGGATCCAAGACCGGCCGGCCACCTCGAAAAAGGGGTAGTTGTCCCAGGAGACCACGTCCAGATCGGCGGCCAGTTTGTAGTAATCGATATGAGAGAAGCCGCCCATCAGGTTGTGAGTGATCGGTAGATCAGGCGAGTTACCTCTGATGATCTCGATGAGGCGGCGCTGGAACTCGATCTGCACGTCCGATGAGAACCGATAGAAGTCGAGGACCAGTCCGGGGTTCTGGCCGCCGCCTGTGAAGCCACGACTGGAACTCCTTCTCGCAGCACTCGCAGAAACAGCGT
>CAZAKE010000305.1:0-3248 GCA_964485495.1 uncultured Spirochaetales bacterium | reverse complement strand
CCATCGTCATCGCCCACCGGCTGACCACCATCGTGCACGTCGACCGGATCTACGTCTTCGACGGCGGTCGTGTCGTGGAGAGTGGAGATCACGGAAGCCTCCTCGCCGCCGACGGGCTCTATGCCGAATTGTGGCGGACCCAGATGAAGGAGCGGGAGCCTGTGGGGGGATCCGTGAGTACCTGAGTCACCATCCGGGATGAAGATGTTTCAGTCTATTCCGTATCGTTGGAGGAAATCCTTGGGAATATCGGCGTTCTTCCTGGCGACGACGGCAAAATAGTAGAGCGGTTCGCCTTCGATTGAATATCGGTGCCAGTAGCGTTCGAGGTGATGAAGATCGAGGTACTCCGAGAAGATCAGCTCTCGTATCATACGGGAGAATCCGCTGGTGTCGCTGTTATCGAGGAAGGTTTCCTTGATGTTGAAGGCGATCCATCCTTCCGTGTCGATTATATGGAGTGCCTCCATGAAGGCCTTCGGTGGAATGTCTCCATAGCCTAACGCGGCCACCGACACGAGACAGTTCGGGGACCATGAACAGAGTTCATCGCGTTCATCGGACGACAATGTGCAGCAATCCACCACGTAATATGCATCGTAGACCCATGCCCTGTCACGCTCCATCGCATCTTTGGCCTCCTGGATGATGTCGAGGCCGACGAGTCTGGAAACACCGTACTGTTTCAACACCTCCCCCATCATGCCGTTTCCGGCTCCTAGATCCAGGACCCTGAGCGCGGAGAAGTGTTCACGGTTTTCGTCGACCGTCTCCTTGAGAATTTCTCCGACTTTTTTCGGAGACTGGCATTTGAGCCGATCGTAGAAAAGCTGTTCGTACAATCCCGGATAATTGTAGATTTCGTTGTAATCGTGGAATCGGAAGCGTTTCGTCTCTCCTGTATCGTCGAGAAAGAAATAGGCCTCATCTTGGTCCAGATTTTCCGAATCGGTGGGTGGAAATTGAATTTTATAGCGCGTGTTCATGTAAACCCCTTCTGTTTGTAGTGTCTGTCTATTGTGTCTGTGAGTGTCGATCGATATCAGGTGAGAGAGGATGGTGGAGGTTGTCTCCGCTTCTTCTCGAAGACCGAGGCCGGAAAGCCGACGTGCGGCATCTGTGTCGGATCCGGAGAATAATAGTAGCCGGCGTGTGTTCGAATATGATACAAACCGACTGCAGTATACTGCGTACGCATGTCGAGTTCAAGGCTGTTAAATTCCCGGCTCTATGGTAGTATCGGGTGCAAAGACATTCGTGGGAGGTAGGTATGACGGAAGGTGGAAACTCCGGATCAATGGACCGGGTAGCGATTGTCACCGGAGGTTCCCGGGGCATCGGATTGGGGATTTCTAGAGCATTGGCCCAGGCCGGTCATCGGGTTGCCGTGGTGTATCGTGCAGACGAGGCTGCCGCCGAGGAGGCGTTGAGCTCCTTGCGAGGAATAGGGTCGGAGGTCATGAAGGTGAAGGCGGATGTCGGTTCCAGGACAGAGGTAGCGGCGATGGCTCGTGCCGTCTCCGATCGGTGGGGACGCATCGACATTCTGGTGAACAATGCCGGGATCTTCGATTTCGCCTTCATCGAGGAGATGACCGACGAGTTTTTCGACCGTATCTACCGCACCAACATGATGGGGGTGGTGTACTGCGTGCAGACCGTCGTCCCGTACATGAAAAAGAACCATTTCGGCAGGATCGTAAACGCGAGTTCGATCTCCGGCAGACTCGCGGATGTGGGGCTGGTGGCCTACGGGGCGTCAAAGGCCGGCGTCGACATGCTCACCAAAATTACGGCCGCCGAACTTGCCCCCTATGGGATCACCGTCAACGCGTTCGCGCCCGGTATCATCGAAACCGACATGACGGCGGCAATGATCGAGGAGCGCGGACACCTGCAGGTCAAGCAGATACCTGCCGACAGGTTCGGGAGTTCCGAGGATGTGGCGGGTTTGGTGCGGTTCCTCTGCTCCGAGGAAGCCGGGTACATTACCGGTGAGATTGTCGGTGTTGACGGCGGGATGATGAAGACCCAGAATCCATATAGGGCGCATGAGTATGCGAAGGAGCACGGATGATCTACCGGGTCCCGCAGAAACCACGATGAAATTGCCGGCCCACGGGTATCTTAGAAGAGTTGCGCCTCGCGTACTATCTTCGCCGTTCGCCGGATTCAGACAACCGGAGTGAGTGGGACCGGCTTCTCCTGGAGCGGTGCAGGCAAACACCGAACCTCACCGTGCTGTGGGACACCCGGATGATCGCATGTACGAGGATCGGGCGTCGTATCCTCGCGGTGACGGGTGTATCTCTGCGTACCGGTGAAGGGATAACCGTCGAGAGCCGGCAGTTCATCGACGCTACCGGCTGTTGATCCGTATTTTTTGATTCATCATCCATCAGACGAGAGGGTTATCCCTCGAAGGGTGGTTCCTTGGCTACCGACTTGAGGAGCTCTCGCGCCGTCTCTACCTGCCGTTCGTCACCGCTTACCCCCAACCAGATACACCCCTCGGCGCCGCCGACGCCGCCGGCGGCGATCAACCTGGCCCGGGCTCCGGTTAACGCGGCAACGGCATCGAGTTCGGTCACAATCTCCCCCGGGACCGGATACAGCCGGGGACCCGTACTCCCCGGGGCGTTCACGGCGAGCGCAACTGTCCAGGGATCCTCGAGGATGCGCTTCTCCAGACCCACGGCGAGTATCAACCGCACCCGCCGACCGACCACGGTCTGCACCGCCGCTCCCACGGTACCGCCCTTCCGGTCTCCGATGTAGATCGCCGCCTGCCGGGTCTCCAGATTCACCGCATTTGCACCCTTGAGGACGATATCACCCTCTACCAGTTCATCGGCGACGTCCTGGATGGTGAGTCCTTTCCGCCATTCGCCTTTGGTGATCACCACGTCTCCTGAAAACGCACTCTGGTCCGGAACTCGTCCCGATTCCGTGCGTGGTTTCCCCGGCGGCAGGGTGATACCCCGGAAAAACCTTTGCCTGGAAAACGCCTCGGTGATTCCGAGGGAATTCAGGAGCTCCTCGGCCACATACCCGTTGGTGGTTCCCGCGATAATCACCACCGTCCTGTTCCGTGCCGTATCGAGTATCGCCTGGTCGGCGGCGACGGCCTTGCCGATGAGCCGCTTCCCCGCGGAAGGTGTCATGAGAAACTGTTCCATCTTTGCCTCCATCTGTGATTTCAGCTTTCATTATACCATCTGTCCGGGAATTTATCACACCGTCGGCCG
>CAZAKE010000304.1:0-3275 GCA_964485495.1 uncultured Spirochaetales bacterium | reverse complement strand
CGGGAGTCAAAATATCCCAAAACGGTGGTTTTTGTCAAGGTTACCATCGAGATTGATTGGATTATCATGTGGAAGTCCAATCAACGACCCGTAATCCCTCTACACGATCGAACTCTCTCTTGTTATTTGTGACCAAAATCATCCCCTCGCTTCTGGCATGACCGGCGATGTGTAAGTCGTTGACCCCTATCGGCGTACCCTTTTTTTCCAGATTGGCTCGTATCTCACCATACTGTGAACCTGCAGCGTCTGCATATGGTTCGACATCAAGACGTGAAACGAAATCTTCCACGTTTCTGAGATTCCTCTCGGGATCAGAACTCTTCTCGACCCCATGCATGAGCTCCGCGAACGTAATAGAGCTTATACACATCAATCCTACGTTCTTGTTGAAAGTTTGTAGAAGCTCTTCCGGGCGTCTTTTGATTACAAATATGGCGATATTGGTGTCGAGCATATACTTCAACACGAAAAGGACTCCCGCTCCGGCTGATGCTGCGACGCCCTTTCAGTCATGAAGTCGTCCGTCACTCCTTCCTCTTCGGGGTGAAAGAAGCTATCCCAGGAGTGGTTCAGTGGCTCGAGTATCCGTGTATGGCCAATGACCCTGACCGAAACCTTCTTCACATCCTTTGGGAAACGGGTCTCCCTGGGTAGGCGTACCGACTGCGTCCGGTTGTTTTCGAAGACGGAACCGATCTTCATACTGGATCCTCCAAGCCCATGCAATGCTATATACATGTAGTATATAGCAGTCTGAATACGATTTCAACCCTCTCTCTCAGCCTCGCTCGTATCTCCTCACCCCAACAATCCCTCCAGCTCCGTCACCAACTCATCGAAGACCTGCGCAGTCGCCCGCGTCGGTTCGGGAGTGCTCATGTCTACGCCGGCGGTCTTCAGGGATTCCAGCGGGAACTTGGAGCCGCCGGATTTCAGGAAGGAGAGATACCGATCGCACTCGGTCTCGCCACCCTCCATGACAGTCCGGGAGAGGGCGATGGCCGCGGCGATTCCGGTGGCGTACTTGTAGACGTAGAAGGCCGAGTAGAAGTGGGGGATCCTGAGGCCCTCCAGATCGCTGACCTCATCCAGCTCGAGAGCCGGGCCGAAGTACTGCTCAAGTAGCTTTCGGTAGGTCGACCGCAGTGAGTCTACCGTCAGCGATCGGCCCGATTCTACCATCTGATGCGTGCAGGCCTCGAATTCGGCGAACATGGTCTGCCGGAAGAAGGTGCCGATGATGTCGTCCACCTGTTTTCCGATCAGGTAGGCCTTCATGGCATCGGAGTCGGTCTCTCTCATCAGATAGTCCGCCAGGAGCTGTTCGTTGAAAGTGGAAGCCACCTCCGCCTCGAAGATGGTGTAGTTGTAGTGCTGGAACGGGTTGTGTTTCGCGCTGTAGAAGGAGTGCATCGAGTGACCGCCTTCGTGGGCCAGGGTGAAGACGTCCCTGAGCACGTCCTCCTTGTAGTTCATGAGGATGTAGGGATCGCCGGCGAAGGATCCGGCAGAGAAGGCCCCGGAGCGCTTCCCTCGGTTCTCGTACCGGTCGACCCAGCCGCCGGAGAGTCCGACGCCGAGTGTTTCGACGTACTCGCTCCCGAGAGGGCGTAACGCCTTGCCGATCAACGCAACCGCCTGGTCGTAGGTATGCTTCACCTTGATCTCCCTGACCAGGGGAACGTAGACGTCGAAGTGCCGCAACGGGGCGACCTCGAGAATCCGGCTACGCAGGGCGTAGTACCGGTGCAGGACCGGAAGCCCCTCGTGGACCGATTCGATCAGGTTGTCGTAGACGCTCTCGGGAACGTCGTCCGGGAAGAGTCCGGCGGCCCGGGCGGAGGGGTAGTTGCGGATCCGCGCCCGATAGACATCCAGCAGGACGCTGCCGTTGTAGAGCGCCGCGATGGCGTTCTTGTGTGACTCGAAAACTGCGTAGAACTGCCTGTATGCAGTTTCCCGAATTGTACGGTCCTGATCGATGAGAAAGGAGGAGAAGGTGGATTGACTCAACGGTTTTTTACCCTCGTCGGTGTCGATCTCGCCGAACTCCATGTCGACGTCGGTCAGGGCCGAGAAGGCCTGGTTGGCGGTCTGGTTCGCCTCGGCCTGCAAGGCCAGGAGGCGCTCCTCATTTTCAGATAATATATGCGGCTTGAAGCGGAGGATCTTCCGCAGTTTGATCTCGAACGGCTGTAGCTCAGGTGAGTTCAGAAAGCCCTGCATCGTCTCGTCGGGAACAACCTGGATCTCCGGGACCTGGTAGCTCGCCGAGGCAGAAACCTTGGTGGCGATGGACATGTAGCGTGCCATGCGGTCCTGAGATTTACTCTCGCCCAAGTCCTCCGAGACACGCAGGTGCGCGTAGTACCCGAGCCGTTCGTCCAGGAGTTCGACCCGGTTCATGAAATCGAAACACTCGCGGAGCCTGGATGCCGATTCACCCAACATGCCCCGAAACGATTCGATTGTGCCGATCATCGATTCGAACTCTTTCAGGCCGTTCTCCCACGATTCATCATCGGGAAAGAGCTTCGTAAGATCCCACCTATCCGATGTGGATACTTCGCGTCGCAGGGGTATCGTGTTGGTGTCAGCCATGTCGCCTCCGGTTATGCTTGAATGGTAGCAGTTATCAGTCGTGCAGATCGTCCAGGATGGCCCGAATTCGTCGTCCGGCCCTTCCGCGGTGGGAGATCCTGTTCTTCTCGGCCTCGTCGATTTCGGCCACCGTCATGCCTCTCTCCGGCAGGAAGAACACGGGGTCATACCCGAACCCACCGCTGCCCGCCGGGGTCTCGGTGATGGTGCCCGGAAGGGTCTCCTGGGCCACGAAGAGGCGGTAGTCGTCGAGTAACAGCACCATGCAGCAGACGAAGAAGGCCCTGCGGTCGCCGATACCTTCGAGGTTCGACAGTAGATACCGATTCCGTTCGTCCGCCGGGAGTTCGGGGCCGCCTTCGAGCATGCCGTACCGGGAGCTGTAGATTCCCGGCTCACCGTTCAGGGCCGCGACCGAGAGACCCGAATCATCCGCGAGAACCGGGCCTCTCGCGAGTTCGAAGAGTGTCCGTGCCTTGCCGACGGCATTCTCGAGGTAGGAGGATCCGGTCTCCTCGTGTTCAAACTCGATCCCGCGGGACTCCGGACCGACGAGGGTGTGTCCCTGAAGGATCGACGTGAGTTCGTGCAGTTTGTGCCGGTTGTTGGTGGCGAGAAGAATTTCCATTGGGGGAGGATAGCCCGGATCGTGGTATCGCGTCCAGGCTATC
>CAZAKE010000303.1:0-3334 GCA_964485495.1 uncultured Spirochaetales bacterium | reverse complement strand
CGATGGGGTGCCCCTTCACCTGGCCCATGTTCTGCACGTCTGTGTGGGCCCACACGCAGCCCCACTCGTCGGCTCCTTCCACCCTCGGGACGAATCCCGCGGCCGGTCTCATCATCATCCGGGCGGTGTCATTCACTCCCAGTGCATCCATCTGTACCGGCAGTCTGGGAGGGGTCCGGAAGTGGATCGCCCGGGTAACTATCTCTCTCGATGTCATCGGCATTGCTCCTTGACGAACTGTATCATTCTAATGGGGTTCGGAACAAGAGAGTTGCCGATTTGAAAAGGAGATATCTGTTTCTCTTGACGCGAGAGCGAGAAAAGGTGCAATCTGCAAGCGGGTATTACAAATTGCACCAAGTGAAAACGGTTCGCATGTCCGCAAACGCCATGATGGTTTTCCTGGCTGTCATTTTGGCATCTATTTCGCCAAAAAGGAAGTAAAAATGGCGAAACCAGGTGAAAAATGCTTGAATTTCTCGATACCGAGGCGTATAGTGTGAGTTGTGAGACCTGTAAAACGATTCATTCCGGTCGAAGCGTCGAGTTTCTTTCTCTTTGGTCCTCGCGGAACGGGGAAGACCACCTGGTTAGCTGAAAACTTCCCCGACTCCCTCTATATTGATCTCCTGGACGATGTGATCTACCGTGGTTTTCTCACCCATCCGGAGCGTTTAGTCGAATATATCGAAGCCGCTGGACGTACGCAGACGGTAATAATCGATGAGATCCAGCGTGTTCCCGCCCTCCTTTCCCTCGTACATCAGCAAATGGAGCTGCACAAAGACCTTAGGTTTATCCTTACAGGATCGAGCGCACGCAAATTGAAACGTGCAGGGGTGGATTTACTCGGCGGTCGGGCACTCCTGAAAAAATGTTTCCCGTTTATGGCTGCCGAACTGGGCGATCGGTTTGATCTCGAAGCCGCACTTGCACATGGTTTGATCCCGTTGGTCGAGACGGCTGAATATGCGTCTCGGACGCTGGCTGCCTATATCGCTCTCTATCTGAAGGAAGAGGTACAGCAGGAAGGATTGGTACGTAATATCGATAATTTCAGCCGTTTCATGGAAAGCATCAGTTTCTCACATGGGCAGGTGTTGAATATCTCCGAAGTTGCCCGGGAAGCGGAGGTGAGCAGGAAAACGGTAGAAGGATATATACAGATTCTCCATGATTTGCTGCTTTCGTACGAATTACCGGTTTTTACAAAACGCGCCAAACGGACGCTCATCAAGCACAACAAGTTCTATTTTTTCGACGTCGGAGTGTATGTGACCCTCCGGCCGAAGGGGCCTTTGGATAAACCCGAAGAGATTACCGGTGCCGCGCTGGAGGGGCTATTCCTTCAGCATCTCCACGCATGGGTGCACTACGGAAACCGGGATGCAAAGATCTTCTTCTGGCGAACGAAATCCGGAACAGAAGTCGATTTCGTGCTCTACGGTCGCGACGAATTCACGGCGTTCGAGATAAAAAACACGACCCGCATAAGAAAAAAAGATCTCAACGGATTGAAGAGCTTCGGAACCGATTATCCCGAAGCCCAACTCCTATTTCTCTATCGCGGAAGTGAGAGAAGGAAAATTGACGGCATCCTGTGTCTGCCTGTGGCAGATTTTCTCTCGTGTCTGGTACCGGGATACTCTTTAATCCTCCCCAATTAGGAGGAACGGCTTTGGATCATTGGTGTTTTCGAGTAGTGTATACATCGAAGGCAATAATCTGGTACCCATTGAATCCTGCAGCTTCGTGAAGCGGTATACCAGTTGATCGATATGCTCGATCATATCATCATCTAAACCGGAAAAGGATTCCTCATCAAGAGGGAATATCGGATTCAGTAACCTCTCATCTCGCTCGATCTTTGCCAGATGACTATCACATTCCCTGATCGAAGACTCGATCGTCGCATATGCCGTTTCCATATCGGTCACAATCGGTACCCATGATCGTAGGATCGTGTTCCACGAGTAGATCGATATCCCCGCCCCGTTTGGTATCATCTGTTCTGGAGCCAAGGACGCCATTATCCGGGTTTCGAGACCGTCATCGATCACCATGTTCCAGACGTGACGGCGAACGAGCTTTCACCACATCAATAATTATAGTCCGAACGCTGAAATTTTGAGCCTTCCATACTACCCGTTCGCCGAGTTCACCACGATGGTGTGGCCGAAGACGGCGCGGGAATCGTCGGAGGCGAGGAAGATGGCCACGTCGGCGATCTCCTCGGGGAGCGAGAATCTGCCGAGAGGACCCGCCGGCCAATCCCTGGGTTTCTCGTCCGGACAGTTCATCATCCCGGTGGCCACCGGACCCGGGGCGATGCCGTTGACCCTGATACCTTTGGATGCCAGCTTCACGGCGAGGCCCTTGGTGTAGCCGATGACCCCCCACTTGGAGATGCCGTAGGGGTTGGGCGCTCCCCGCATGCCGGCGTCTGAGGCCATGTTTATGATCACGCCGCCGCCGGCAGCTTCCATGAGCGGCGCGGCGGCCTCGCAAACGAAGTAGAGCCCCTTGAGGTTGATGTCCAGGGTGTAGTCCCAGGCCGTCTCCGGCGTGGGATCGGGATGGTCC
Organism: uncultured Spirochaetales bacterium; assembly: GCA_964485495.1. Taxonomy (GTDB): domain Bacteria; phylum Spirochaetota; class Spirochaetia; order CAZAKE01; family CAZAKE01; genus CAZAKE01. The sequence goes on along the minus strand of CAZAKE010000303.1, from coordinate 751 downwards.
GCCGGGATCCGGACAACCCCGGCGTTGTTTACCAGGATGTCCAGGCCGCCCAGCATGCCGCGGGCTTCTTCCAGCCGTTCCGCCGCGGTGTCGAACTCCGACACGTCCCACGCCATCGCGAAGGCACTGCCTCCGGCGGTCCTGATAGCCGATGCGACATCCACCACCGATTTGCTCTTCCTGGCCGTCAGGCAGACGACCGCTCCCTCTGCAGCGAATCGCATGGCCATGGCCCTGCCGATTCCCCGACCGGCTCCTGTGATCACCGCTCTTCTGCCTTCGAGTCTCATGTTCTCCGCCTCTTGTATCTCTTAGTTTCTGATTGTAACAGATAGTCTTAGATCGTGAAGTTGTATTGCGGACGATACTTCAGACACCGTTCCGCTTTTAAGATGGTGTACCATTCGGCCCGTTCCGGCAGCGAGACCTTTCCCGCTTTAATGGCGGCGGCGCTCCCGGGTACGATCTTCTCGAGTGTCCCTACCGGATCCGCGAAATACTCGTCCGGTTCGATTTTCCGCAGGGGTGAATCGGCGGTGATCACGAAGGTTGCGTACCCGACCTCTTCAGACAGTTCCAGAGCCAGGATATGGGCTCGAGCCACGTCTCGGACGTCTACGGCGCCGAAGAGGAGCCCCGCCTGCAGCGGCCCGTAGCTTTCCGCCGGCCTGATGCCGCCGGGACGGAGCACTATTACGCTCAGTCCGTAAAGTGCCGATGCATACGCGCACATCTCTTCTCCGAGCTGTTT
>CAZAKE010000302.1:0-3356 GCA_964485495.1 uncultured Spirochaetales bacterium | reverse complement strand
AGATGTATGAAGACCATCAAGATATAAAGTTCATTGATAATTACATTCAAAAGTCTAGAAAGAAAAAACCGACGTTCATCTCAGCTGATGAACTACTAAAATATTCGCTATTCCAGAATCTGCTTAAGCGAGACAATCGCGACTTTTGCAGGCAGAACTCGAATTTCGTCACGGACTTCTTCTCGTTCTCCCATGTATATGAGAATGCAACGAGCTTCAGGATAATCACTGCCGAAGGCTCGTAAACCTGAAAGGTCTCGGGTTGATATCCGCCCGGAGTGTTTTACTTCGATGGCCACGAGACCACGCGGGCCGTAGAGAATAAAGTCTACCTCCAAACCGGTCGCGGTGCGCCAGAAATACAAAGAGTACCCGAGTCGATAATAATCATTAACCGCCCGTAGCTCTTGATGCACGAGTGTCTCCAGAGCAATCCCGGCAATTTCCTGGAGAGAGTCGAGTGGTCCTGATGGCCGAATGCTTCGGTATACTCCGGTATCAAAGAAATAAAACTTCGAATGACCGACAAGACGTCTCTTTGCGCGTCGTGAAAAGACCGGAAGAGAAAAGGAAATAAGCAGATCCTCCAAGATGGAGAAGTAGCCGGACGCCGTCTTTCTTTCAACTGCGCTCTCTCGGGCAACCTGAGACTGGTTGAGAACATCTCCCTGAGAAAAACTTGCCGTTTCGATAAAGCGGCTGAACGCGCCGATATTCCGCGTAAGTCCTTCCTGCAGTACCTCTTCCCGTAAGTATGTTTTTATATAGGACGATAGATATTCGTGTGGTGGGGCTCCCACCCAAACAGACGGCAGATGCCCGATTTCCAGGGCTTTCTCGAGAGAATAATCTTGTCCGATCTCCCCGGCTGTAAGTGGATACATATGATACGACAGCGCCCTGCCGGCCAGTAGATTTACGCCCTTGCGACGAAGTGTTCTGGCACTGGAACCTGTCAACACAAACCGGTATCCGCGGCTCTCGATTAGACGGTGCACCTCGTTGAGGAGCATCGGTATCCGCTGTATTTCATCAATCACAATCCATCTGTTCTCCGGTGAAACCAGCATCTCAACGATTCGTTCCGGTCGAGCGAGTAATTCCGTATAAATACCGCTTTCAAGAAGATCGAAGAACAGCGCATCAGGAATCCGGTCGTGAAGCCAGGTTGTCTTACCCGTTCCCCTAGGACCGAACAGAAAAAAACTTCTCCCTGTCTCGAGTGGCAAGTGTAGTATTCTGAGATACATATTTCCATTTTACATGATAATCTGGAAATTGCAATTCCTTTTTTACACGACGACGGTAATTCAGATAGGTCCACAACCTGCACAGCATTGCTCTATCCATGGAGCAATAGAATCTCCCGCTGATACAAACATCGAAGCATTCCCTTATCCGCAGAAACAGGTCAGAGTGTAACAGGTTGTACTATACCCTTTTCGTCGACGAACCGCGTCGGAACATGTCCTTCAACTAGAGCATTGTATGCCCCCTCGATACTCCGGGTGTATCGTTGTTCCTTCGGAACGGCGAAATCGATGAGATCTTCGCTCCTTCGCGAACGGTAGAGAGCGACCGGCTAGGGATCTTCACGGTATCCGAGGGCGGACCGGTGCCGCGCGACATCACGATATACCTCGGACATCGTGTCGAAACCGACTTCATCCGGCTTCCCGATGGGAAAAGAAGAAAACCCCACGACCACGCGAAATGAGGAGAAAGTCGAGAATGAACTGAATAGAGGAATAGGGAGTGTGTACGAAAAAACCACAAATTTACGTCACGTAACTGCCGAAATCATTATCAAAGTATTCTTTATCATGGAAAAGTGTTATTGAAACATGACGTCCAGTCCGCTCATATAGGCATCAACCCATTGCTGGATGGTGTTTTCGTCAACCTTGACTGCTGTCATAGCACCAAGGATTTTTTCACTAAGTTGTTCGTGGCGGCGGTGATATAATCTTTCGCCCAGAGCGTTATACACACTGACTACCGTATTTGTATACGCTCTAGAGGTGGGAACCATCTTTCCTGTAGCCACACCCCATTCGGTATGAATTACAACTAAATAATCAACCTTGGTAATTTCCGCCAATTCTGTCAATTTCGCGATGGGAATTTCGGCACTGACAAGCTGCTCTCTGTTTTCTGCAAAGGGCAGCATCCGTTTGTTCGCAATTGTGGGAACTATGACATCCAGTTCGGTACTATCCAAATCCTGGAATTCAGCATTTACAACAAATTCTGAAGTAGGAACGACGTTCCATTTCGTACCCAATGTTTCCTCGGTTTTCATGAGTACTTCGTCAACAACTTGCCAAATAAATTCATCTAATAGTATGTTCACACCGCCAAACGGACTGGTGTACTCATTGGCCGTAAAACTGATTACTGCAATCCTCTTTGTGGAATCGGGGACCATCAGAGTTCCACCAGAACTGGCACAGGAAGTGGCAAGAACTAATACAACGATACAACTAAGCATTGATACAGATACTCTTTTCATTAAATAACTCCAAAATGATGACACTTATTGAGGGAATCGAAATAAAAAGTAGCATAATTTATCGATATGCACAATATGGCCAATTCGTTAGTGTATGGACGATGAGATCACACAAAGATGCGGTTCGACGAGTCACCCAGGCTCAATAATACCGATCGATCACCCGGTTTACCGTCTCGGCCCATTTGGTCAGGTTCGCCGGATTCTTGGCGATAGTGCTGATGTCCTTGAGCACGAACTCGGTGGTAGTGCCGTAGCGCTTGATCGGCTCCAGGTAGCGGACCATCTCCTTCTCCACCGGCGCCGGGTCGAAGGTCGGCGAATTCACGAAGGCCGGGTTGGGCTTGGCCGCCAGCACGAAGTCGCTGCCGATCTTCCGTGCCGCGACCTCCGGGTCGGCCCAGGGAGTGATTGAGATCTTACGGAGGTTTGTAAAGCGCTTCCTGAGAATATCTACCTTGATGTCCAGCGGCTCGCAGCAACCGTAGTAGAGCAGGCCGCACCCGCCGAAGACCTCCTGATTGTACTCCAAGTCGAACTCGTCGTGCATGGCGGGTGAGACCGCCGAGAAGATCTGGGCCGAACAGCGGCCCCACACGTCCTTGAGCCTGACCCGACCGTCATAGTCCGGGGCCGGCAGCTCCCGAGCACAGGCGGGGGTGCAGTGCAGGATGATCGGATCGGTGTCCAGCAAGTTCTGCTCCACATACTGCCTGCCCATGGCGGCGGCGATCTCCTGAAACTTCTTGGCGGTGCGGTGCATGAAATCCGGGCGCATCGCCAGGTCCATCAGCAGCGCGTCCACACCCCGGAAGGTAGAGATCCGATCCCAGATGTTGTACTG
>CAZAKE010000301.1:0-3372 GCA_964485495.1 uncultured Spirochaetales bacterium | reverse complement strand
CCGGCCGGGACGCGGAAATAGGATCCTTTTATGCCACTCCTCGAAATCCGGAACCTGTGCTTCCGGTTCCCGGACGGCACCCTCGCTCTCGACGCAATGAACCTGGTGATCGAATCCGGTGATTTTCTCGTCATTGCAGGACCGAACGGCTCCGGAAAGACGGTACTGGCCAGACATCTGAACGGGTTGTATCGGCCCACTTCCGGAACTATCCTGCTGGACGGATCTCCCGTAAAGGCCCACGACAAGGGCTTGCGCCGCCGAGTCGGCTTGGTGTTTCAAGACGCCGACAGCCAGATCGTGGGCCACACGGTGGAGTTGGATACGGCCTTCGGCCCGGTGAACCTGGGTCTACCCGAAGAGGAGGTGCAGAGACGTGTCGATTTCAGTCTGGCGGTAGTGGGATTGCAGGAGCACCGCGGCAAGGAACCGCACTCACTTTCCGGCGGCGAGAAGCGCCGGCTTGCCCTGGCCGGAGTCTTGGCGATGAATCCGGATATCCTCATGCTGGATGAGCCGTTCGCGAATCTCGACTACCCCGGCACGGTCGCCGTCCTCCGGTGCCTGCTTTCTCTCCACAAAAAGGGGCACACCATCGTCCTGATCACCCATGACGTGGGAAAAGTCCTGGCACATGCAACGGGACTGGTAATCATGGACCGAGGACGCAACGTATTCGCAGGCCTACCGGATGCGGGGTTGGATCTTCTCGAACGGTACGGGGTGCGCAGGCCCTTCGGGGACAGACGATCGGTCGAATCGATGACGTGGCTACCGGAGCTACCGGTGGGTCCCGATCCGTCCGCGCCGTGGTAACGCCGCAGTACCCAGGTTTGCGAGAATTATAGGAGAATTATAGGAGGAACGAGATCGCTTCCACCTCTCTATTCAGATACATACCCGGCGATAGCGCCGTACACCGCGCCGATCCACGCCTCAAGGCCCTCCTGGCGATACTCCTGTGCATCACGAGCATGCATACCGGCACGATCGGTTTGTCGGCTGTCTGGGCATTACTGGCGGTAGCATTCCATGCATCGGTAATTCCGGTTTCCAGGTTCCTACGCGATCTCCGTCTGTTCTTACTCCTGTCGGTACTGATCTTTCTCGCAACTCTCTTGGCCGACACAGGAGAATCGGTCGGAGTGACGCTGCCGTCGCTCCATCGTGCACCGGCGGCCCTCCTCGCGGTCTGGCGATTCCTCTCGATGGTGTCGATCGGGATACTCCTCACGGCGACCACCGACCCGACGGGTATACAACAAGCCGCCTACTGGTTCACCAAGTATATTCCCGGGGTTCCGTCTCACAGAGTGGCGACGATGGTCATGCTGACGATTCGGTTCGTTCCGCTGATCTTCGACGAGGCCCTGGAGATACGGAAAGCCTGCCGCAGCAGGCTCCTTGACGCACGGAAAAACCGTATCGCCGGAATTATCGCCATGGGGATGCCGCTGATGAGTTCTCTTATCAGGCGAGGAGACGAAACCGCCCTCGCCATGGCTTCACGTGGATATTCCGAAGACCGGATTCCGATAATCCGATCCTCACCGTCCGCTAACCTGCTGTGCGCGAGTGCGGCCGTCTGTATCGTGGTCATCGGTCTTCTGTTCTGAGGTCTTTTTTCCTATCGATCGATCCTATCGATATCAGTAGCTCTCACGTCGATCTCGGGCGACATTCACCTTTAACGGCCTTCCCATGAAATCGGCGCCGTTTAGGGCCTCGATGGCTGCGTTGGCTTTATTATCATCCGCCATCTCTACGAAACCGAATCCCTTCGACAGCTGGGTGAATTTGTCGGTGATGATGCGGACATCCGTGACCTCGCCATGCTGTTGAAAGAGGTTCTTCAGATCGTCCTCGGTGGCCGAATACGTGATGTTGCCGACATAAATGTTCATACGTGTGCTCCTAAAAGAATTGATGATATATCGGAAGGTGGGAATCGGAATAGAGCGCAAGAGAAAAGCGGAAGCTCAGGATACGACTATTTGAAACCACAAAACCCTACCGGAACACGGATATTTTAACGAGAATGACGAATATGTGCAAGCGGCGGTCGGTAACCGACACAATGTCCGCTATGGTTACGGGTTGCCGTCCTATTCGACCCCGTGCAGGTCGAGTTCGGCGGCGCGGTGACAGGCGACCCAATGTTCCGGGGCAACCTCGTCCCAAGTCGGCGTTTTCGCCCGGCAGATCTCCTGGGCGTAGTTGCACCGCGGATGGAAGTAGCAGCCGGAGGGAGGATTCGCGGGATTGGCAACCTCTCCTTTGAGGATGATCCGCGTCATCTGCCGGTTCACGTCGGCGACCGGCACGGCCGACAGCAACGCCTCGGTATAGGGGTGTTTCGGGGAGAGGTAGAGCTCCTCGGTTTCCGCCAGTTCCACTATCCGTCCGACGTACATCACGGCCACGCGGTCGGATATGTGCTCCACCACGCTGAGGTCATGGGCCACGAACAGGTATGTGAGACCGAACTGCTGCTGGAGGTCCTGCAGCAGATTCAGAATCTGTGCCTGAATCGAGACGTCCAGCGCGCTGACCGCCTCGTCGCATACCACCAGATTCGGATTCGCGGCGAGAGACCTGGCGATGCCGATGCGCTGCCGCTGCCCGCCGGAGAACGCATGGGGATAGCGCTTCAGATGGTCAACCTCCAGGCCGACTACCTTCACGAGTTCCTTGATCCGGTCCTCGTAATCCTTGCCGAAGGCGATGTGGTTGGAGCGAAGGGGTTCGCCGATGATATCCATGACGGTCATCCGCGGATCGAGGGACGCATACGGATCCTGAAAGATCATATGCATATACCGGCGGACCTTCTTCAGTTGCTGCTTGTCGATCTGGGTAAGGTCCACCACCCGGTCACCGTTGACCTTCATCTTGATGTTGCCCGCGGTGACGTCGTACGCCCTCACGACGCAGCGGCCGAGGGTCGTCTTGCCGCAGCCGGACTCGCCCACAAGACCGAGGGTCTCTCCCTCCATGATGTGGAAACTCACGTCGTCTACGGCCCGCACATATCCCTGCACGGACTTGAAGAACCCCTTCTCGATTGGAAAAAACTTCTTCACGTTTTCGACCCGGAGGAGCGGGGTCTTTCCGTTCGACCCGCCACTCGGCCTTCCCGTGTGAGTCGTCTCACCGTGCGTGCCGGTTGTATTCATCTGATTCTCACTCATGACGCCTGCCTCTCGGTTGTGTCGCCCAGTATTCTTCGGTCTCCTGCGAATGAAGAAAACATCGTACCATATGTCCCTCGCCCCGATCGACCAATCCCGGAATCGCCGAATCGCACGTACCCCGCAGGAACTCCGGACACCTGGAACCGAACCCGCACTCCGGTACGGTGTCCATGGGGAT
>CAZAKE010000300.1:0-3375 GCA_964485495.1 uncultured Spirochaetales bacterium | reverse complement strand
AAAGAAAATTCCTAAATAATTCAGAAAAATTCGAATATGAAAGAAATAAATGACCTTTTATGATAAAATGTGTTGGAAATACGTCGTAGTCTCTACCTGGAGCGACTCGAACGATTTCTCAGTGCACCCGTAATCGTAGTGGTGACCGGACTTCGTCTTCGGTTACGCTTTTTCTTCCAGTGCCTCGGGCAGTCGTTCGACGAATGCCTTGATCTCATCTCTGACTCGACGGTAGTGGTCGAGGGCTTCCTCCTCCGTCGCGGCGTCCTTGGCGAGTCGAGGCGGATCGTCGAATCCGACGTGTACCTGCTTCACCGGCCTGGGGAAGATGGGGCAGTTCTCGTTGGCGTGGTCGCAGACGGTCACCACGTAGTCGAACGGAACGTCGAACAGGTCTCTCACGTTCTCGGAACGGTGGCCGGAGATATCCACCCCGGCTTCCTTCATTACCTTCACCGCGTTCGGATTGAGTCCGTGGGTCTCGATCCCGGCGGAGTAGGGTTCTATTACATCGGTTTTCAGTGCCCGGGCCCATCCTTCGGCCATCTGGCTGCGGCAGGAGTTGCCTGTGCATAGGAATAACAGCTTTATCATCGTATACCCTCTTTCCTTGTATCGTTTCTGTGAAGATAGCGAACCAGACTCTGTCGAGGCCATGGCATTTGCGCCGAGGGAGCTTCCTCCTACCAGGCGCACGATCCATTCTTCCGGTACCAATGCTACCGCGGAGTAAGGGCTGCCGTCTGTGATTCGAGCCGCATCCTGAGGATATTCTCGACCGCATCGAGCATCTGCCCTAAGCACCCGCATGCCAAGGAGTAGTACACCGTGGTGCCCGCCTTGCGGTCCTTTACTATTCCCGCCTTCCGGAGAATGGAGAGATGCCGGGAAACGGTGGACATGTCGACTCCGATCATCTCGCTGAGTTCGCATACACAGTACTCCTTATGCTGGAGGCGTTCTACGATGTAGACCCTGGAAGGATGTCCGAGGGCCTTGAACACCTCGGAAACGGCCAAGCTTCTGTTCATTTCATCATCTGTCATGCGTGCTTTGCAAGTTATGCAAAGAACCAATAAATGTCAAGTATCCACGCTGTCGGAATTATGATATAACGGTCGGATTGTGAATCACCAGCAGAAAACGGAACCGGCACGGACCGATAGAGTCCACCACAATCGGCCGCGCAGCGTCCTCGATGGCGATATCAGGCGTCATCTCGTGCGCCTGGCTATCCCCTCCGTCGGCGGCATGTTCGCCATCACCATCTTCAACCTGACCGACACCTTCTTCGTGTCTAGGCTCGGGACCGATCCTCTGGCCGCCATGGGCTTCACCTTCCCGGTGGTGTTGATCATCGGGGCCTTCTCCCAGGGAATCAGCATGGGAGCCGGTTCGATCCTGGCACGGGCCATGGGCAGGGGGGACCATCACAAGATGAACCGAGTAGCCACGGACGGGATCCTCCTCTCGGTGCTGGCCGTGGGGATCATCGCACTCATCGGCCTCGGAACCATGGACCGGCTGTTCACGCTCCTCGGCGCGAGTGAACAGGTTCTGCCGCTGGTCAAGGCCTACATGACCGTCTGGTATTCCGGTGTGGCCGTGGTGGTAATGCCGCCGGTGAGTGACTCGTGTATGCGGGCCATGGGTGACATGGTGCGGCCACTGCTCGTGATGCTTGTCTGTGCGGTTAGCAACGTCATCCTCGATCCAATCCTGATCTTCGGGTATTTCGGCCTGCCGGCCATGGGAATCGCCGGAGCGGCCACGGCTACGGTGATCTCCCGGGGGTTCGGCATGGTGCTGACTCTCTCCTTCGTGCATTTTCACTACGGGCTTATCGACTTCAGATACAAGTCGGTCCGGGAACTGTTCGATTCGTGGCGGGGGATTCTCGGAATCGGTCTGCCCGGTGCGCTGGTCAGACTCCTCCCGCAGGTTGTGCGGTCTGTGGTGACTCGGGCGGCGGCGGTGGTGGCCGGTACGGCCGGTGTGGCCGCGCTGGCGGCGGGTACTCGTATCGAAAGTTTCGCCACCATCATCAGCATGGCGGTGGGCGTAGCCATGATTCCCATCATCGGCCAGAACTACGGCGCCGGCCGGTTCGAACGGGTCGCGGCGACTCGCAGGATGACGGCCCGGATCGCCGTGGGATATGGGCTGCTCCTCTTCCTGCTGGCCCTGGCGTTTTCGAGGCCGGTGGTGAAGATCTTCTCGGACGATCCGGAGGTGATCCGGCTGGCCTCTCTGTACCTGCGGATCGTGCTGATTGGTTCGATCGGTCTGAATCTGTACAACTGGCTGAGCGAGGGGCTGAACGCCATCGGCAAGCCGCTCTGGTCTCTGGGCATCAACCTAATCGGAACGCTGTGCATCATCGTGCCGGCGATCTTCGGTGGCGTCCGTCTGGATGGGTTCACCGGCATGTTGATAGGATTGATCGCCGGACAGATTGTAGTCGGATGCGGCGCCTACCTGGTGGCCTCAAAGGTGATGGAGAAGTAGACTCGTCTATGTCCCGGCGGCCACCTTGAGCGGCGGTAGCGGTTTGCCGTAGATCTTCTCCGACCAGCGGCTGAAGGATTCATACATGAACGGTTTGACTGCTTCGTCAGGCACGCCGATGGCCCGGCCGTCGCCGTAGTCGCTGAAGATGAATCCGCCTGTGGGGCCGGCCCAGGCGGTCATGAGCGCCTCCGCGTCCGCTTCTATTTTTCCACGGTCTCCTGTAGGTAATGTAGCCTGGATGTCCGCCAGGCTCTGGAAGGTGATGCGGCCATGATAGCGGCGTCCCATCTCCTCGATCCCCAAAGCCCGGGGCTGCTGCAGGTTGACCACGTTTACCCCCGCCTTGATATACCCCTCCACGATCTCGTTCACCTTGCCGCAGGAATGGACCCACACATCGCAGCCGGCGGCGTGCATGGCGTCGAAGATTCGCGTATACCGGGGGAGGAAGAACTCGTACCACAGGTCCATGCCGATGAAGGCGGCTTGTTGGGTGCCCCAGTCGTCGGTCATACTCCACCCCTGGAGCCGACCTGGGAAGCGCCTGGCCACCTCGTTGACGAAGGTGACATGGGTGTCGACGATCCTGTCCGCCAATGCTTCCATGGCCGGCCGGTCCTCGTAGAGGTCGATCAGTGTGTTCTCGAACCCGTAGAGGGTGTGCATCCGCTCGAAGAGCACCATGAAGATGCCGCACATCAGGTATTTCCCGTCGACGTCTGCCCGGTCGAGAGTTTCCTTGGCATCCACGTAGCGGGAGTCGTCGGTGTAATCGGGTGCCGGGTGAGTGTCGATCTGGGACTTGTCCCCGATGGGGTGCCCCTTCACCTGGCCCATGTTCTGCACGTCTGTGTGGGCCCACAC
>CAZAKE010000299.1:0-3414 GCA_964485495.1 uncultured Spirochaetales bacterium | reverse complement strand
GAAGCTCAGGAAGGAATTGACAAGGCCGAGGATATTATTATGGCTGTAAAGAAATTAGTATCCGATCGTCATTGTGACGGATGCTCCTGTCGCCCACTTGACAGGAAGAGATGCGTATGAACAGGATATCAATCTCCTTCCATCAGTCTATCCAGTAGTTCCAGAAACTGCTGCAACTCCCGAAGCATTTTTTTATGGGTAGAGTTGTATTTATCGAGAACTTGCTTCTCTTTCTCCCATTCTATCTCGAAGGAATACAGGTGCCTGAATTTGTGACGGAACGCCAGGAAGTCATCCAAGTCGACAAACAGTCGGTCGGAGATGAGTCGTGGCCGAATCTTGGGTATATCGAGGGTCATCCGTTCCAGCAGATCTCTATGGTATCGAGGTGAATTGAGATTGTTCTCGTAGTATTCCGAAACGGCACGGAAGATGTTCTCGCAGCCGTTATAAAAATTGTGCAGCGTATACCCGATTGCCGCTTTTTCGACGTTCGTAGGCTCGTTTTCCGGTGTCTCGGGAAAATCCGCGAGATGCTGGTCGTGCAGCTGCTTCAGTTTCTCAATCTCGTTTATGATCCTCGCCGCCAGGATGTTCACCCGACTATCCATATACTCTTATCCCTTCCCGGTGTATGAGTGCGATGAATGCGGGGTCTTCGGTCTGCGTATGAACATCGACTTCCACTCCCAGTCGGTGATGTACATCCCTGCAGAACTCCCAGTACCGTTCCGTCGGGAGCGGGTCGACATACAGATCCAGGTCGGATTCCGCATGGGGACACCCTTTCGCATACGAACCGAAGAGCAACACGCTCCGGAAGCCATAGTAGTCGGACATCTCCTCCAGTGATTCCTTTAGTCTGGCCAGTGTCTGTCGAGTGAGTCTTGCGCGTTCCTGATCTTCTTCTGCCTTGCGGTACGTCCAGAAGGCCCGCATCACCGCCACGGAATCTTCGGTGTTCATGGGATAAGTATATGCGTTCGGGAATGTGGGAGCAAGGGTTGCTTCGAGAAGTAGTTTTACATAACGTGTATCATGAATTCGTAATGCCCGCATAATATTGACACATCCAATATATGTGTCATTTAATGTAAAGAGACGAAAAAAATATTCGGCAGAGGTATTCATGAGAACAAAAGTTGCAATGTTGTTAGTAGTACTGTCCGTCGGCTATGTCCTTTCCGCCCAGACGCAAGGCATACAGATCAACACGAACAAGGCCGATGCCGAAGTGTACCTCGACGGTGCTTTCCAGGGTGTCACCGAGAATAAATTCGACATGATCTTCTATTATTCCGATCTCAAGCCCGGAAGCTACACGATCACGTTGAAGCTAGAGGGATTCCCCGATTACATCAAGAACATCAAAGTCGTTTCCGGCAAGATCGAGATCATCGAACATACATTCGAAAAGGCACAAATTACATCGAAGGCGATAGTCGATCAGAGTTCCGGCAAGGTGGAGAAATCACAGTGACCTGCCCGTGTGAGTAGACGGCCCGGGAGCCATATCGAAAGCTCGGTGCAGGCTTTTCTCCTGGTATAGTGGGAAAACACAGACACGTTGTTCCTTGCGATCTTAACGCTCCCGGTATATAGTAGCAACCGAAACTATAATTCAAAATCTGGAACGTTCATGTGAAAAGAACATTCGAAGAAACCATGGTGGAGCTGCTCTACCGGCGGCTGGCGCTGATCACGGGCGGCCGCATGCGGATCGGTATCGGGAATCTTCGGCCGGAGGAGCTGCTCGAGCGGGTCCAGTCGGAAAAGGGGCACCTGCTCATCCCCAATACCGAAGGTGCCGTCGGTGGCGGGCACCCCTGTGCGGTCTATTGTGACGCTGAGACCGCCGACCGCGTAGGCCGTGAGGCCAAGGCCCATCGGAGTTTCAACGCCAAACCGTTCAGGCTGTATTCGTTTGAGAAGCAGCTGCTTGGTCACCTCTGCACGGAGCCTATTCGACTCCTCTTTCACCTAACCGACATTCGTACCGATGTACGATTTCACATCAAATCCACCGGCACCAGGTTCTCGCCCTTCTCGCTGCAGGCCGATTTTCCTTCGGCACGAACGCGGGTGTTGGAATGTCGATACGATCGGGCCGCCGCCGGCGGAGAGCCGATACGAATCTACTTCGTGATCCTGACGGATATCTACGAAATGTGTCTGGAAGCCTATTCACAGCCGGATGTAGAAGCACACGTTCAGACCTACTTCCTCGAACAGGTTGGGGAGAACACGCCCGATTCTGACGGAGAGACCGAAGAGCCCGTCAGCGACGATGTGGACACCGGACCCGCGTGTATCGAGAATCCCACTGATTTCTTCTTCGCGCGTATGTTCCTAAGTGATGAGACCTTCCCGCCCTCGGGTGAAGAGAGCGAAACCACGATCGACATCACCCGGGTCGCCGTGGTCGACGGAGAGGAGTTCCGGAGCATTCAGGGCGGGACACTCTTCTCCTATACCTTTTCCGGCGGTATCAACGGGGATGTACTGTATCTTTTCTCGGGGATGCTGCCGGATCACTTTGCCCTTTCACCGGCCGGATCCGTCGACGCCATGACGTCCGCACTCGGCGTATATGCATCCCGTTTCATGGAGCGGGTGTTCGAGGAACCGGTACAGATCCATACGTCCGGTCACCGGATATTGGACCCGTCCACGCTCTCGAAATCCAGACGCTACTCCCTCATCCAAATCACATACGAGATCACGGTATTTGAGAAATCGAGACGAAATAAGAATGGGAAACCGAAAAAACGCAGGAAACCCGCCTTCTTCGAGGCCCTCTCCAGGTCGAACAATAGGGGGAGGCGGGTATTCTACTCGACGGCACACGTGTTCTTCTCGCTTTCATTCTTGAACAGGTGTATCCTGAAACTCACCGATGAGGATCGCATCGAAGCCTTGAAGAAGGCCAAGCACAACGTCCTGCTCTCGCTGCTTGATTTCAACCACATCGTATCCGAAAAGGTTTTCCTCTTCTTCGAAGACGGAGCGCAGTTTTGGATGCGCTCGATATCGGATTCCGATACTGAGGGATACGCGGAAGACGAAAACGCCATGGCGGCGTTCAGAGGCCTAAACGAGTTGGAGGATGCCGATATCCATACGGTGGTAACTGCGACGTTCTCCGATAAGGCGCTGCTCGAGAATCTCTCCCTGCTCTTTCAGATGGCGCCGCATGCGTTCCTGGAGTGCTTCAGGGGGAAACTCTCCGATCGTCAGGCACAACGACTTGCCGAATACCCGGTCATATTCTTCGAACAGAATCCCCTGGCGCTGTTCCACGGTGATGCATGCATGCGCGACGGCTCATGCTGTAATGATCGAGTTTCCGTCCCAGAATCATCTTTAGTATTTGCCGTTCTTTGTGTGAAGATATTGTACAGTCTGACCGCATGT
>CAZAKE010000298.1:0-3442 GCA_964485495.1 uncultured Spirochaetales bacterium | reverse complement strand
GAGTGGGTTACCGCCAAGGTGCGCGAGCGTGTTATCTGAAGTTTCTCCTCGACGGTATGTTTATCAGAACAGCCACTTTCAAAATTCATCGACCCAATTTAAAGCATCCGGTTTCTAGTAACTCACCATGTGATCCTATCCAACTGATCACATCACCTTTCTCGTTATGATGCAGTTCTACACAAAATCCTCGTTTACCGGGAATCGTCTGCACTCTCGAAACCTGATGCGGTTCCCGGATTTTCATGTATTCGATGGAAGGATATCCGGATGAACCTTGCCGATGTCGTTTCTGTATCTGTGTCTCTCGATCTGAATGACCACCGGCATTGAAGTCGATTTTTCCCAGATATCCCTTATCGGTCGTGAAATAAAGGATATTTCCGTCGAATGCCATACTCGTGTAAACACCCTTGCTATCTCCGGAAAGGTAGCCGTTGAGGTCTGAATGGTAGCAGTATAACTCCGTTACCCCTGTGGTATCGAATATGCTCAAGAATACCGACTCAAATCCATGGTTCTGCCCGTGAGACGCCAGTGCAAAGAAATCATCACCGATGGACGCAAGATAAATATGTTCGTATGTGGTGTGGACGGGTATTTCAAGTTGTGCGAGAAAAATGGGATTGTTTTCGTCATTAATATCATACAGGAGGTTCCATTTCGGAATTACTATATTGTCGACCGCTATCAACCGGTTCCCGGTCAGTAATATCGCTTCCATAGTCTTTTCGGAAACAAAACTGTCCGCCGAAGACGGCATGCCCATCTTGTGTATTTCTCCAGCGCTGATATTAGCGGGTATATACCAGAGGGTTCCTTCTACGTTGTTTTTTGTCGTATGTGTCGCCGCATACAGTGTATGATTCCGGAGGGCAATAGAATGAGCCGCCACCCCTGCAGGCAGAGTCAACGGTGGGGCTACTCGCTCGATGCCGTCATCATGCAGAGAGTAGATAGTGGCTCTTTTCCCTCGTTGGTCTACAATTCCAACCGACCGATTGAGATAATCAATGGCGAACAGGGCGTCACGATCGGGTGATATATCATGATAGAACACAACATCATTCCCGTGAACCGTATAGAGTGCCAGGGTTTCCCCATGCGGTAAAAGGATGATATCGCTTCTTTTACTTCCCATTGTATACTCCTGGTGATGCAGACCTTCTCAGAATAATCCCAACCTTACGTAGTCTTGTTCATCCTTCGGGAAACGATCATCTTCCTTCCAACCTTCTTCCTTCAGATCGGAGATGATATGGAGTCGTGCGGCGGCTGCGGCGTCTTCGCCGAAAAGGATACGGGCCTCTTCGACTCCTGCCAGATGGTGCCGTTTCCTCCGGTGTCGCATGCCGCATTCGGGAGTGCCGGCGAAGGCATCCAGATAACGATGGACACGCTCGAAGGGCAAACCAAGAATCCGGGTACACTCCTCACAATGCTCCTCGAAGGTCATTATCTATTCCGTATCGGACCCAATCTCCGAACCGTAAATCACCGTCTCCCGTCGCTTGAAATCGTGGTTCCGTATGACATGCGCGATCGTGTCGGCTATGTTCTTGCCGCCGAGTTCCGAGGGCTCGATGATCTGGGTGAAGTGATAGGATTCTGAGCATACTGCCCGAAGATCGATCAGCGGCAGTCCGTGCCGGATTGCCGTACGTATGATGATATCGTTGAAGCCCGCAAGGGCGGTGTTCGCCTTGCGCTGCATCGTTCCCTGTTCGAACGCCCCCTCGTAGATGGTACACAGGACCAGCGGTAAGGCATTCCCCTGTAGCAGATCGATGAGTTTCGTATATGCGTTCGCGAATCGGCCGGTGATCTCCGATAGTTCCAGAAGGACGGAGGGTATCGAGCCTGAATCCTCCTGTAGGATGTGGCTGTAGCTCAGGGCATCGTTGCCGCCGACACTCATACATAGGTGAGTGGTGTCCATTGGAAGCCGTTCCAACTGTGAATAGACGTCATGGATCCTGTGTCCGTCCACGGCTTTGAGTGTCACCTTCCATTCCGGTTCGAGTAGCTCGAGGAGGAACTCGGATACCGCCGGACCTCCTTCCGTGTAGGGTTTGTTGTCCAAGGTGGAATCTCCGAGTAGTACCAGGTGTTTCTTTTTCATTCGGGATATCTCCTCGTATGTATCGAATATAGTATACCAGTACGGTGTGACATATGATGTCATCCTTGTATTCTTCTCTGGAAAAATCTCTTGTAACGTCCTTGTACAGCGATTAGTATTGGTCAGTATGTACGAAAACAATGAAGCGGGACTGCACGGGCACCGGCAGCTCCATCGAATCGCGACGATCCATGCCGCGATCAAGTCGAATGAGTATCCCTCTGCCGACAGGCTGGCGACACGATTCGAGGTCGACAGACGCACGATCCTCAGAGATATCGCGTTCATAAAGAGCGAGTATAACGCCCCTGTCGAGTACGACCGGGGCAGGAAGGGCTACTACTATTCAGACGACACCTTCGAGATTCCGGCGTTCGAACTGACCGAAGGCGAGTTGTTCGCCGTGTATGTGGCAGACAAGGTGCTGACTCAGTACCGTGGGGCGCCGTTCTATGATCAGATAAATGGGATATTCGAGAAGATCAAGGGACAGTTCACGGACCGCACGACACTCTCCTTTGTCGATACCGATTTCACTTTCTTGACCGACACGGTGCCCAAGATCGATCCCGGAATCTGGAAGCAGGTGTTCCAGGCCGTCGAATCCAGGTGCGATACGATTATCGTGTATCAGTCGTTAAAATATGCCGATGAAACGTCCATTACGGTCCAGCCGCTGCACGTAGTGTGCCACCGCAGCAACTGGTATCTCATTGCCAGAAATGTGAGGCAGGACAGGGTGAACATCTATTCTTTTCTCAGGATCAAGCGTGTAAGAATCCTCGATAGACGGTTCGAATACCCGGAGGGTTTTACTCTCGACGATCTCCTCGAGGGGTCTTTCGGGATCTTCACGAGCGACCAACGGTATGACGTGCGGATTCGCTTCAGTGCCGGGGTGGCCCGGCTCATCCATGAGCAGGAGTGGCACAGGGATCAGGTGCTCGAAGACCAGCCTGACGGCAGTGTCATCTTCTCTCTCACCGTCAACCATCTGCTGGAGATAAAGCGGTGGATTCTCTCATGGGGAACGGCAGCTGAAGTTCTCGCACCGCAAGAGCTGAGGGATGAGATCAAGACGGACGCGAGGGCGATGTCCGCACTGTACGACGGGTAACTATGGACGGATTCGCGCTCCTGTAGATACATTTCGCTGCAATTCGGCACAATTATCATCGATGATTCATGGAAGTGACATCATACGTCACCATACCTACCATATAATAGATATAGAAATTCAAGGTAAACCGACGAGAGGAGGGTGGAGATGCCCAATGGCGGAATGATTTGTTGTGATAGATGCGCGTTTGGACGCAGGAA
>CAZAKE010000297.1:0-3633 GCA_964485495.1 uncultured Spirochaetales bacterium | reverse complement strand
TTTTTGCCTAACTCACGCCGTCATAGCGATTTGCAGTAATGGGACAGGCTCTATAATAGGATGCTATATAGGATGCCTTTTCGAGGCGATTCGACGAGGAACGAAGTCGATATCGCAGAGAGGGAACTGATAACCGTCTTACTTTCTACTTACTTTCCGAATTACTGCTCTGTCTGCACATGCATAGATGATTATCGCCACCTGTTGACCACCGCCCGCCGCCCTCGTATCCTCTATGCAGAAACACGCGCAACCACCCCTGGAGGAATCATGAACATACACGCACGCGGACGCGAACGCGCCGATCTTCTCGACCGCCCTAACATCTTGTGGATCTGCTCCGACCAGCAGCGCTGGGACACGATCCGAAGCCTGGGAAACCCGCACATCAATACACCGAATCTGGACCGCCTCGCGGCCGAGGGGGTGGCCTGCACCGAGGCGTTCTGTCAGGCGCCGATCTGCACCCCCAGCCGGGCGAGTTTCCTCACCGGGATGTATCCCAGCTCGATCCGGGCCTCTACCAACGGCAATATCCGCTGGGCCGAGGCGGCACCGCTGGTCACCAAGATCATGGCGGACAACTACTACTGCTGCGGCCTCTCGGGGAAGCTGCACCTGGCGGGTGCCCACGGACGAGTCGAACCCAGACCGAAGGACGACGGGTACGCCGTCTATCACTGGAGCCATAGTCACCGAGACATCTGGCCGGAGGGGCACGCCTACTCCGACTGGGTGCGAGAGAAGGGTCACGACCTGGGGAAGGAATACGCCGAGAACGGCTGGATGCCGCCGGAGTTGCACCAGAGCACCTTCTGCGCCGAGAAGGCCGTCGAGTTCATCGAGAGACCCTGGGACCAGCCCTGGCTCTTCAGCGTGAACATCTTCGACCCGCACCTGCCCTTCGACGCACCGCCGGAGTACAAGGAGCGCTACAAGCCGGAGGAGCTGCCGGAGCCGGCCTTCAGGGAGAGCGACCTGGCGGCCCAGGAGAGACTGAAGGGGGTGGATTTCCAATCGGAAGCCATGCCCCCCGAGCAGTTCGACGCCCGGGACAAGAAAGCCTCATACTACGGCATGATCGAGCTGATCGACTGGAATGTGGGATGTATGCTGGAGGCCTTGTACCGGACGGGACAGCGGGAGAACACCCTGGTGATCTTCACATCAGACCACGGCGAGATGCTGGGTGATCACGGCCTCATCGCCAAGGGCTGCCGTTTCTACGAGCCTCTGGTGCACGTACCCCTGATCTTCAGCATGCCCGGTACCCTCCCCACAGGAGTGAAGACCGACGCGCTGGTGGAACTTACCGACCTGGCCCCCACCCTGCTGGACCTCGCCGGACTGAAGATCCCCTTGGAGATGGCCGGCCGCAGCCTCCTGCCGCTCCTGAAGGGTGAGACCGACACCCACCGGGAGTACGTGCGCTGCGAATACTATGACGCCCTCAGCCACGTGAATCTCACCCGGGAGGTGTGGGAGGGCAGCCGCGCCACCATGATCCGCGACCGCCGCTACAAGCTGGTCACCTACCATGGCCACGAGACCGGTGAGCTCTTCGACCTGGAGAACGACCCCGGCGAATTCGACAACCGGTGGGACGACCCCGCCATGGCGGAGGTACGCTTCCGGCTGATGAAGACCAGCTTCGACCAGACCGCCTTCGCCGTAGACACCGGCCCGGAGGCGACACAGGTGTTTTGACCGCCGAAGATATCGGCCACTGCGGACAGGCCGATCCGCCTTTGGCGGTGGTCGTTCACCTGGGATGCTAGATTTTCAAGTTTTTTATGTACGGCTCTATCGCTAATAAATACAATCTGTCCTTACGGAGCTTCGGCGGATGCAGATCGACTGGTGCGACCAAACCCTGGGAGTGCCGGAGATTCTTGGAAAATGTAAATTTTTCAAGCACCTCGATAGACAATAGGGTCTTTATCATATATCTTATGTGTGCACATACTACACGTAACATAAGTAATTGGAGGCAGCATGAATATTACCCTTTCCGCGGATGAATCCCTGATAGAGAAAGCCCGCAATTATGCGGGTAAACATAAAAAATCCTTGAACGCGCTGATTCGGGAATATCTGAGGCACCTGGTGAATGAAGGTGATGCCGCGCAGGCTGCCCGGGAGTTTGAACAGATTGCCCTCCAGGAGGGCGGGGAGTCTCCTGCCGGTTACTCTTTTCAGCGGGATGAAATCTACGACCGGTGACGGTAAGGCGATGGATAAGATATTCCTGGACACTACTATTATCGTATACGCCAATGATAGAAGGGACACGAAAAAGCAAAAGAAAGCCCTTGAGGTGGTAACCGGGCTCATGGAATCTGGAGATGGGATTATTTCAACGCAGGTTTTACAGGAATATGCCTACACGGCGGTCAAAAAGCTCAGGCAGAACCACCAGGTGGTCCTTCGGCAACTTAAGCTTCTGGAAAATTTCGAGGTTATCCGTCAATCCCCCGAGATGATCCGCCGGGCTCTTGAAATTATGACTACCTACGGAATCGGCTTTTGGGATGCCTGTATTATCGGTAACGCCGAGGGGGCACACTGCTCGGTAATCTATTCTGAAGACCTCAATGCCGGTCAGTATTACTCGGGGATAAAGGTGGCGAATCCGTTTTTCGAATAACGTCACCGACTCCGCGGACACAGAAAATTTTAATTCCCCAGGATCGCCTCAATTCCTTGAATAATCCCGGCAAACAGCAGGGGGATCCGGATGTCGCCTTGCCAAACCACCGGCCCTGTGTTCTAATGCAAGGATGAGGAAGTTTTTCAATACCGCCGGGCCGGTCAACCGGCCCAGCCATTACAAGATCGATCCCCTTCACCGTTGGGACCTGGAAGAGATCCTCACCCTGATCGAGCAGGAAAAATACTTCATTCTCCACGCGCCCCGGC
Organism: uncultured Spirochaetales bacterium; assembly: GCA_964485495.1. Classification (GTDB taxonomy): domain Bacteria; phylum Spirochaetota; class Spirochaetia; order CAZAKE01; family CAZAKE01; genus CAZAKE01. Next base: position 714 of record CAZAKE010000297.1, on the reverse strand, counting down.
AGACCGGAAAAACCAGCTCGCTCCTGGCCCTGGAGGAGTACCTCAACGCCGAGGGCCGCTACGCCGCGGTCTATACCAATGTGGAAAACGCCCAGGCGGCCCGGAACGATATTGCCGAGGGGATGGCAAGTATTGTCAGCGGTCTGGCCCGGCGGCTCGAGCAGGAACTGGCAGATTTGAAGGAAGAACTTTTGGGGCTTCTGAAAACCGTTCCGCCCACGGACCTCTTGAGCGAAGCCCTGAGCCGTATTTCCCTTCACCTGGACAAGCCCTTTGTCCTCTTCATCGACGAAATCGATGCCCTGGTGGGCGACACCCTGGTGTCGGTGCTGCGGCAGCTGCGCTCGGGCTACGACAGACGGCCCGAGTCATTCCCCTCCACCATTATCCTCTGCGGGGTGCGTGACATCAAAGATTACCGTATTCACCGCAGCAATGCCGATATCATCACCGGAGGAAGCGCCTTCAATATCAAGGCGAAGTCCCTGCGGCTGGGGAACTTCAGCCGTGAAGATATCCGACAGCTCTACCGGCAACACACCGAGGCGACCGGACAGGTTTTTACCGAGGAGTGCTTCGATCTGGTCTGGGACTACACCCGGGGCCAGCCCTGGCTGGTGAACGCCCTGGCCAATGAGGTCATCTGGGAGATTCAGGAAAACCGGGACCCGAAGGTGGTCATCACCGGCGAAAAACTGGCGGAGGCCAAGGAGC
>CAZAKE010000296.1:0-3715 GCA_964485495.1 uncultured Spirochaetales bacterium | reverse complement strand
TATACAATCCCCGAAATGGACAACAAGGAGATGCTGCTCGCCCTGCGGGACGAGATCGTGGAATCTCCTCTCGAGATCGCCCTGCATCGGGCGCAGGTCTTCACGAGAGTCTGGCAGGAGCACGAGCAGGCCCCCCGGCAGATCAAGAAGGCGTTGGCGTTGCGGGAGTACTTCAACACCGTTCCGCTTTTCCTGCGGAAGGGCGACGCCGTCGCAGGAAACATCTGCGAGATTCCCGGCGGTCATCCCCTCTATCCGGAGATCGGCATCGCCGAAAACGGCATCTTCGTGGGTGAGAATCGGGAGTATCTCGGATACCTCCGAGGCAAGGTCCCCCGGGAGATCCACGAATACTGGCTGGATCGTAACCTGTGGGGACGCTACCGCGCCTGGATGAAGGAGGTGGAGGGGGTGGACACGGCCTGGACCGAGGTCGGGCAGTACAAGTTCATCTCCCTGCAGGGGCACCTCTCTCCCTCCCTTTCGGAGATCCTGCGGATCGGTGTCGGAGGGGTACTCGCCAAGATACAGAATCGAAAAGAAGGGGAGACCCATCCGGCCAAGCGGGAGTTCCTCACCGGTGCCGAGTTAACCATACTGGGGTTGTCTGAGTGGATCGGCCGGTACGCCGCACTGCTCCGGGAGGAGGCGGAGAAGGATTCCGGGGGAGATTCGGAGCGAAGGCAGGAGATCGAATGCATGGCTGCGGACTGCGCCCGGTTGGTGTCGGAGCCGCCGGAGACCTTCCGTCAGGCCATGCAGCTGGCATGGTTCGCCTATCAGGCGGTCCACGTGGACGGTCACGGGTACTCCTGCACTCCCGACAGGATCGATCAGCTGCTCTACCCGTACCTCGAGCGAGACCTCGAGGCGGGAAAGATCGACGAGTCCACCGCCTACCGGCTCTGCGCCAACTTCATCCTCAAGCAGAAGGACAACACCTTCTGGGGCCCCCTGCACAATATGACCCAGGGGCTGGTGGTCTCGGGATCCGATCCCAGCGGTCGCGATCAGACCAACACCCTCTCGTGGCTCTTCATCGCCGCATCCGGAGTGGTCTCCACACCGGAGCCGCTGGTGTGGGTCCGCTGGCACCCGAACATCGATACGGATTTCTTCGACCTGTGCCTGGAGAACATCTCCGGCTCCACCTGTTTTCCCCTGATGATGAGCGATACCGCGGTGCCGGAGATGTTCATGCGCATGGGTACCACCAAGGAGGACGCCTACGACTACGTGGCGGTAGGCTGCAACGAGATCGGCATCCCCGGCAAGTGTTATTTCAACCCCGGTGCGAGTGTCGGGTATCTGCAGGCCCTGGAGATGGCCATGACCGGCGGCAGGGGATACGACTGGGACGCCTCCGACAAGAATGAGGCCGTCGGAAGCGGCAAGCGACGCCTGAAGCCGACCCGTCGCTTCGAGGCGATCCCGATCCCGGAGCCCGACGAGTATCGTGACTTCGAGCAGTTCGCAGAGACCGTGGAAGCCATCATCAGGAAGCAGGTGGAACGGTCCTATGAGCACGGGCTCAAGATACTGCATGCGCAGATGGAGTGGGGGAGGAGTCCGCTGACCTCCTGCTTCTTCGACGGCTGCATAGAGAATGGTCACGACATGATGCTGGGGACCAAGTACAACATCATGACCTGTGGCGGAACCATGTTTGCCAACATGGTGGACAGCATGGCCGCCATTCGTGCGGTGGTATTCGAGCAGGGAGCGGCGACGCCGGCCGAGGTGGCCCGGGCCTGCGAAGTTAACTTCGAGGGATTCGAATCGTTGCGGCAGAAGCTCCTGAACGCGCCTAAACACGGTAACGACGACTCCTCTCTCGATGACCTGATCGAGCGGATCCAGATCATGCGGGACGGGCCCGTGAAGGAGATCTGCCGCGACATCCGGGACGGCACGCCCTACGGCAACAGCCACGTGGTTCGTTCCAGCGCGGTACGCACCGGCAGGGTGACCCCGGCCACCCCGGACGGACGACTCGCCGGACGGCCGCTGGCCGGCTCAGTGGCGGCGTCGGATGGGGCCGAGAAGACCGGCCCCACGGCGCTGGTGAACTCCCTCTGCCGGCTGAACCCGGCGGAGAGTTGGCAGTGCGGCTACAACGTGAACATGCGGCTCCAGAAGGAGATGCTCACCGATCCCGCCAACCGGAACAAGGTGGCGGCCCTGCTGGAGAGCTTCTTCAGCCGCGGCGGCCAGGAGATGCAGATCAACAGCGTCTCCGCCGAGGAGCTCCGGGACGCACTGGAGAATCCCGAGGCCCACCGTGACCTGGTGGTGCGCGTGGCCGGCTTCAGCGAGTACTTCACTCGGCTCGATCCGGACATCCAGAAAGAGGTGATCTCCAGGCAGGAGCATGCGTTGTAGCCCTGTAACTCTATACCAGTCCAACTCGTGGCGGCTTTCTCGTGTAAGAATATTCTGATACACCTCACTTTTCATTTGCGAAAGCAGATTTTCCACGTTAGTATTCTGCTATATGGGAGTTCTCCTGTCTAGTACAACTCTAGTACGATTCTAGTACGACGGGAAATCCCAGACTGTCTGCAAATATGTGAAATTCTTTCAAAATTATACTTTTGAGAGTGTATTATGGAGTGTTATTCATGGAAATACAGGATGATGAAAAGTTCATCAGAGTAGTAGAAAATCTGATCGACCCGGCGGAGGTGTGCGATCTCTATTTTTTTCAACGGTTCAGGAAGTTGATGCCCACCTCCATCTTCAAGAGGCTGTTGAAAAAAACTTCCCGAAAGACCCCCTACATGGGATTCGTCATCGAACCCTACTGCCTGTTCCTCTTTTTCAAGCTGAAGAACTTCGAAAAGGCCAGGGCGATGTTACCCGAGAGATATGAGCTGGTACAATCAAGGATATTCGCCGATGAAAAACCGGGATATTACCACGGGATGGGGATCTTCAATACCCGTGCCGGCACCTTCTGGGGGACCAGGCTGGAATCCTACCTCATCGCACGGGACAGAGAGACCGGATTGATGTCCTGGGTCTTCATCGATATCATCAGCGATACTCTCATCGCCCTGCCCAAGGCGGGGGTGGCCGATAGAAACACTCGCCGTGCCGTCTACACCACCAATTCCAAGGGCCGAATTCTGCTGGACATCAAGGAGGATGGATCGGAGCGTCATATCGTGCTGAAGGGGGATATCACCCGGGGTGTCGGACGGCCTCTGGATCAGCCCCTGTGGGTATTAGGAAATTCGTCCGTTGCACACAGCAGGGAACTGGCGGATGGAAATGACGACCCCTTTGCCGTTATCTTCGACCCGGCGGAGGTGGAAACCGCACTGGATATTCCCCTGGAAGACATATACCTGCAGCAAAACACCCTATTCCCGGACCTGGCGGAACCGGAACTGTGCAAGGTCTTGTGCTTCCCCTATGCCCAACACTACATCGCCGATAGTCCGGGCTGCCGCACCTATATCAGGAACGAGGCGGACATGATCGAGCAGTATAACAGGATCGCCGACATGAAGGATCTCCGGACATTTTCGACAAAAAATATCCGTAGGCTCTTCTTTTCTGGTATACTCTTATCGAATATCATTATCATCGTGCTGCTGATTCTGCTGTTCAGATAGAAACGGGAGCAATACTGTGACGAAGGAAGAGAACACGGCCTTTATTAAGAAGACGGAATCCCTCGTGAAGCCGCAGGATGTCACGGCCATCAGCT
>CAZAKE010000295.1:0-3722 GCA_964485495.1 uncultured Spirochaetales bacterium | reverse complement strand
GCTGAACGGGATTTACGAATGAGCAAAGTCAAGCAAAAGGTTTCAGGATGTTTCAGAACACGCGTGCACGCCGAAGCCTACTGCCGTATCTCCAGCTATCTGCAGACCATGGCTCATCAGGGCTACAATCCACTGGTGGCGATTCAGTTGGCCCTCGCTGGTCAAATAGGCGTCGGTCAGGGGTGAGTAGTTACTTTTTCACACCAATTTTTCACACCCAAGTCAGTACAAATTCCCTCGGCGCATTCCGTAAATCTCCCACCCCAACGAACACCACCCCGGAGGCTCCACAAATCCCATCAAATATTCACCATCCAGCCCATACAGACCATAAAACCATAACCGAGATACCAAGCCCAACCCTGATCTTTATACTCTCAATCGCTGCCGATGAACCAAAGGAATACGCTCTTGCTACAAGCGACGCCAACTCATTTTCGAGGCTTTCGTACACGCCGAGGTGAACCCTCATCTGGAGTGTAGAGAACAAGGTTACTCATCGCGCTATTGATTATGTAACAATACCAATGTATATTATACATATGAAACCGGTTACGATATATGTATCTGAAATCATCTATTCCCTCTTCAAGGCCGAAGCCAGGAAGAGAGACCGTAGCGCCGCCGAGCTTATTCGCGAAGCTATGGAGCTGTATATTACCGAAAAAACCCATCCTTCCCGCAGCCTGGATCAGTGGACCCCTCTGTCACTGGGGGGCGTGAAAAAAGATTGGGCAGGCGGTTCTTTCCGTAGAGAAATGTTCGAAAACAGGTACCCCCGGTGACCGGAATCGATACCACCTGGTTGGTCGATCTAGAGGTCAAGGAGTCCCCCCGGCATGACGGTGCCAAAATGCTGTTCGAAACCTGGCGACAGGAACAGAATGCCCTTCTCTACGTGTATCACCACGTTTTTTACGAATTTCTGCATATCGTGACCGATCCGGCCCGGTTTGATGAGCCACTCTCGATCGACCGGGCTATTGAAAAAGTATGGTTCTGGGTCGAACAGGAACGGGTTCGGGTCCTTTATCCGGGTGATGCATCCTTGAAGAGAAGTCTCATGTGGATGACCGCCTTTAGACTGGGCCGAAAGCGCCTCATAGATACACAGATGACAGCCACCTATGCAGAAGAGGGTGTCACGGAAATCTGGAGCGCCAACCCGGGGGATTTTGCTCTCTTCGGAGTCTTTAAGCTCCCCGGGTATTGAGGCTGCGGACGATCGTGGGTCATATCAGCTCTTGCTCCGACAGAATCGAAAACGAAGCACAAACGCTGCTGCACCCGTTATTCTCCCCGCCATAAGAACCCCGAGCATCGAGCTTAAAGACGTCTTCTCCCCCGGTTCTACCCAGAGTTTGGCGGGCGAACAACTTGACATATTGAAGTAAATTAAGGTATCATCAAGACATTGGTATCGCGTATCCACAAACGAAAAATCATTCGATGTACCAGCACAATCAGGGAGTTTCCCCAACGAGTCGGAATGTTACGGTAAATTGCCGCGTCAGATTGCCGTCGTTTATAATTATTCTACTCTTCACCCTACGGGTGTTCGCCGCCGAGGGACCACCCGCTCCGGTCCGGTCGGATGGCCGGACGCTGCCCGAGAGGCTCATCTTCGCGGCGGACATCGAATATCCCCCCTTCAGTTTCGTGTCGGACGGCGAGTATAGGGGACACGACATCGATCTCATCCGCCGCATATGTCGTGAATTGGGCGTCAGCTGCGAGATAGAACTCGCCGCCTGGCCGACGGTTATCGATACGTTGAAATCCGGATCGGTAGATGTGGTATCGGGAATCCTGAAGACACCGGAACGCGCACGAATATTCGACTTCACGATCCCCTACCTGGTGGAGGCATACGCCCTGTTCACGAATGCCGATTCAGGAATATTCGACACCGAAGACCTCCCCGAGAGATCGGGGGTCGCTTTGAGGGAAGACGCGTCGATCGAAACCTTCTTCGAACCGCAGGGCCTTGAGTCCAACCTGACGTTGACCGACTCCTTGCCGGAGGCGCTGAGGAAGGTCGGTCGGGGTACCTACGACTACACCGTCGCCCCCTACTCGCTGGGCATGAACACCATCAAAGAATATTCTATCCGGAACATCGTGGTAACCGGGAGACCGGTAATCTCGATCGAGTATCGGTTCGCGGTTCAGAAAGGAGACCATGCCGTCCTGTTCGCCTTGAACGATGCCATCTCCTCGCTGGTCCGAACCAAGGAATATGATACGATCCGTTCCCGGTGGACCATCTACGACCGATACTCGGTCCCTTCATTCTCGAATCCGTACCCGATCGACCTGAAACTCGCCGCAGGAATCATCCTCATTCTGTTGTCGGCCGCCGGCGCGGGTCTGTACTTCATAATGAATCGCGGAAATGGACGCCAACGTCGGTTACCGAACGCTATCAGACAGAACCTCTATTATAGAGAGGTGATCGAGGGCCTCACCGTCCCCATCTTCTGGCGTGGACCGTGGGGAATCGATTGTAATCGCGCCTGCCGCGAGGTGTTCGGATCGGTTCCTCGGGAAGTACTGAGCGGAGGGGAAAAGGACGGGGAGGAGATATCCATTACACCACAGGACGGCACGGAAAAACGATGTCTGTCGTTATACACTCGGAACGACGGTACAGGATCGAACGCGATCGGGGTGGGAGTAGATATCACGGAACTGAAAAGACGGGAGCGCTCTCTACAGTCGCTGTTCGAATCACTCTCGGAGAAGAACCGGGAACTGAAGCGAGCGATGCTCTCCGATCCGGAAACCGGCCTGTTCAATCGAAGACATATCATCGAACGCATCGACACGGAGATCGCGTTGTATGAACGCTACGGCGATCCGTTCTCCATCGTGATAATCGAACGGCGAAGCGCGAACCATCCGGAGAACAGACAACCGCCGACACCCCCGGATTGTGTCATGACCGACCTGGCCGGAGAGGTCTCATCACTGCTGCGTTCGGTAGATATCGTCGCCAGATACGGTGAAGACGCGTTTCTGATCCTGCTGCCGCACACGAGCCGGTCGGAAGCCGAACAGGTCTCCCGGAAGCTGGAGGCCCGTCTATCCGAGCGGGTACATGTCACGGATAGATTTTCGGTTTCAGTATCCATCGAATATCGGGAGTACAAAGGCGAAGGCAGAGAGACCTTCCTCCGAACGATACAAACCCGACACGCGGCAACCGTTTCCTCCGGAAGGCGGTAAGGATGACACCGAGACAGATCGGGATCGGGCGTACGGTCGTAATCCGACCGATAGTGCGGATCCTGGTCCTCCTCTCGCTCGTTGCGTTCTCGGGGATAGTTTCCGCATCAGCACTGCACGATGGAAGCGGCGTGGCGGGGATCGGCATCGAGGCGAAATGGCTCGCCGCCGACCAACGTCTCTCCCGGATGCAGCTCGCGTCGGGACCCTCAGGTGCCGGCCGGAGCGATTCGAAAGATATCGATACCCGGAAACGGTTTTTATATGTGTGGCTGTCTCTATACAACACGACTTCGACGGGCATCACCGTAATACTTCACGATCGGAGCCGCAACTACTCTACGGAGCTGCTCGAGTCGAGGCCGGACGACATCGTCCGGTTGTACCGACACGGGGATATCATACCCGCCTCGGAGTATCCGATCCGTCATCACCGAGCGGCCTTTCCACTCACCCTCCCCTCCGGATCTGAATCAAAATATATAGTCGAGTAT
>CAZAKE010000294.1:0-3754 GCA_964485495.1 uncultured Spirochaetales bacterium | reverse complement strand
CTGAGGCAGGCCATGTTCTCTTGATTCTTGCCGCGATTCGGTATTAACTGCATCATTATATCCTCATGAAGATATCGAACTGGAGGAAGATATGCAGATGCGGGTTCCGCAAAGATATCTCATCGCCATCACCTCGATCGTACTTGCCGGATTCCTGGTCACTACCAATCTCATAGCACAGGAGGCCGGTGGAGATGAACGATCCGGTCTCGAGGATACATGGACGATTAAACTCGTCACCGTAGGACGGGGATCGGAGCTCTACTACCAGTTTGGGCATAACGGCATCATCGTGGAAGACGACGAGACCGGAAGAGGAGTCTTCTACGACTACGGAACCTTCTCCTTCGATCAGCCGGGATTCTACCGGAATTTTGCCTTCGGCAGGCTCTACTACCGCCTCTCGGTCGCTCCGGTCGGGGCCGCATTTCACTATATCCAATCGATCAACAGGGCGATTCGCATCCAAACACTGAACCTGTCGTCGGAGCGGGAGAAGCGGATCGTCGACTTTCTCAATGAGAATGCGAAGCCGGAGAACCGGGTGTATCTCTACCACCACTATCTGGACAACTGCGCCACTCGGGTGAGGGACGTGCTGGATATGGCCTTGGATGGACAACTCAACGAGGCCACCTCCGATCCGGGACGAATGACCTTCCGGCGACACACCCGCCGCTATCTGCATCATACGTTCGTGATAGACTGGTTTCTCATGTTCCTCATGGGGATGAATATCGACAGGCCGATCACGGTGTGGGACGAGATGTTCCTGCCCTTCGAAATCGAGAAGTTCGTGGCCGACTTCGAATATAAAGAGAAGGACGGCAACATGGTGAAGCTGGTTGCCGACGAGTCGGTGTATTACGAATCACACGGACATCTGCCGCCGGAAGACGAATGGAAGGCTCACTGGCCGGTCTCCCTGCTGATCGGGTTGTTCCTGGCCGGTTTTGTATACGCCGGACGGGCCCTCGGGCATCCACAGGAAGCAGCCGTGGTTCCAGATGCCGGGACAGAGAAGCGGAGCGGTGCGTGGGCGCCCTTCGGGGCCTATCTACTCGCCGGAGTACTCGTCTCGGTGGTGGGACTCCTCGGCACCGCCCTAATGCTAATCGCGTCTTTCACCGACCACTCGCTGACCTACTATAACATGAACCTCTTCTATGCCAATCCGCTGACGGTGGTATTGGCCGTCTTCTGCTTTCTGCACGCCGCCGACTTTCTCGGGAAGCGCCTGGGAGCACCGGAGTACTCGAGTAGGCGGAAGATGCTCGGGCGGGTGGTCAGGATACTGTCCGGAATCATGTTCGCGGCGGGAATTCTCAGCATCTGCCTCAAGGTGGTCCCCGGGATGCGGCAGGAGAACTGGCTGAGCCTGGCGGGGATTCTTCCGCTCTACCTCTCGCTCCTCCTGCCGGTATAGTCGGAATGATTCGGTCTTACAGTGTCTGCTCGGTCCGGTAGATGATCTCGTCCTGCAGGTCTTTGTTGAGGTTTCCGAAATAGTCGCTGTATCCCGCGACGCGTACGATCAGGTCACGATACTCCTGTGGATTACGCTGGGCGTCCAGCAGGATGTCCCGGGAAACCACGTTGAACTGGATGTGGTGTCCTCCCAGCCGGAAGTAGGAGCGGACCAGTTCGGCCAGCGCGTCGAGTCCACGGTGGTCATTCAATACATCGGGGATGAACTTCTGGTTCAACAGGGTACCCCCGGTCCGGAGGTGATCCATCTTGGCGGCCGATTTGATGACCCCCGTAGGGCCGTGAACGTCGGCCCCTTGGGCCGGTGAGATCCCCTCCGAGAGCGGTGTCCAGGCCATGCGGCCATCGGGCATGGCGCCGGTGACCGACCCGAAATAGACGTGGCAGGTGGTGGGCAGCATGTTGATCCGGTAGGTGCCGCCCCGGGCGGTAGGCCGTCCGTCCACCGCTTCGAAGTATACGTCGAATACCCGTCGCATGATCTCATCGGCCCGGTCGTCGTCGTTCCCGTATTTAGGGACCCCGTCGCGAAGCCGTGCCTGCAACGCCTGGTCTGCTTCATCGGAGAAATTCCGCGACATGGCGTCGAGGAGCCTCTTGAGGGGTAACGGCGACTCCGCATCCGCGTACACCAGGTGTCGCAGCGCCGAGAGGCTGTCGGTGATGCTCCCGATGCCTACTCCCTGGATGTAGTTGGTATTATAGCGGGCACCGCCTGCGTTGTAGTCGGTCCCGGCGGCGATGCAGTCGGAGATCAGGATCGACAGGAACGGGACCGGCATGTACTTGGCGTAGAGGCGCTCGATGATCATGTTGCCGCGAATCTTGATGTCGATGAAGTGTCTGAGCCGGTGCGCGAATGCGTCCATCAACTCGTCGAAGGAGGAGAACCGGGCCGGATCCCCCAGAGGCGGGGCCAGCCGTGTTCCCGTGCGGGGGTCGACGCCGTCATGGAGGGTGATCTCCAGGACCTTGGGCAGGTTGAAGTATCCTGTCAGGATGTAGGCCTCCTTGCCGAAGGCGCCGGTCTCGACGCAGCCGGAGGTCCCTCCCGATCGGGCGTCTTCGGGGGTCTTTCCCATCCTGAGAAGCTCTTGTACCACCATGTCGGCGTTGAAGATCGACGGCTGACCCCATCCCCTCCGGACGATCTCCAGCGCCCTCTTCAGGAAGCGGTCCGGCGACGTGGCGCTCAGCTGGACGTTGGAGCTGGGCTGCAGGAGCCGCATCTCGTCGATCACCTCCAGGAGCAGGTAGGAGACTTCGTTCACCCCGTCGGAGCCGTCGGGCCGCATCCCGCCGACGTTGATGTTGGCGAAATCGGTGTAGGTGCCGCTCTCCTGCAGGGTGATGCCCACCTTGGGCGGAGCCGGCTGGTTGTTGAACTTGACCCAGAAGCATTGCAGCAGTTCCATCGCCGTGGCCCTGGTCAGGGTTCCGGCATCGGTCTCCCGGCGAAAGAAGGGATACAGGTGCTGGTCCAGCCTGCCCGGATTGAAGGCGTCCCAGTTGTTCATCTCCGAGATTACGGCGATATGTACGAACCAGTACGTCTGCAGTGCCTCGGCGAAGGTTCGGGGAGGGGAGGCCGGCACCCGGCGGCAGCGCTCCGCTATCTTCTCCAACTCGCGCCGTCTATCCGGGTCGGCCTCCGAAGCAGCCATCTCTTCTGCGGCCTCCGCGTGGCGCCGTCCGAACTCGATGAAGGCCTCGCAGCAGATTCGCATCGCCTCGAGCTCCTCCCGCTTGTCCAGGGCGGCCGGGTCGGAGGGAAAGTCGAGGCGCTTCAGCGCGTCGTCGATGTCGGCGATGAGATCGAGAAACCCCCTCCGGTAGATCTTGTCGTCCGCTACCGTGTGTCCCGGGCCGCGCTGTTCCATGAACTCGGTGAAGATCCCCGCCTCGTAGCAGTCCTGCCACTCCCGGTTCATCGCCTCGAAGATCTTCCGACGCAACGCCCGTCGTTCCCAAAAGGGGATGATCGTCTCGGCCTGTATGCCTCGAGTCTCCGAATCAACCGCGAAGGATATCTTCTCCCGCGCGTCCATCACCCGGAGGTCATCCATGGTGTGGCAGCACAGTTCCGGGTAGGTGGGAGTGGCCGCCGGTGCCGGACCGCGTTCGCCGACGATGAGTTCGCCGGGATTGATACAGATCTTCTTCCGGGTCAGCAGTTTGCGGAACGTCAGTGCACGGAGGACCGGTATGGAAACGGTTCCCTCGTGTTCCTTGTATGCCTCCGTAATCAACTCGGCCCGCTCGAGGC
>CAZAKE010000293.1:0-3893 GCA_964485495.1 uncultured Spirochaetales bacterium | reverse complement strand
ATTACTCGGCGGTAAGGGTCCGTCGCCGAACCTGTGCCTCCACCGCGGCCGCGAAGGCGGTGACCGCCAGCGGTTTTTGGCCGCCGGTGTCACGGTTCACCACCTGGACCATGCCGGCGGCGGCCTCACGCCCCCCCGCGATGCAGACGAAGGGGGCCTTGAGCTTCTTCGCCTCGTGCAGCTTCTTCCCCAGAGGCATGGAGCGGGTCTCGATCCTTCCCCGCAAGCCTGCGCGTTGCAGCTCTTCCAGCACCTTCCGGGCATACCCGAGGTGCTCGTCGTTCACCGGAACGATGACCGCATGCACCGGCGCAAGCCACGGCGGCAGGTTGCCTCCGGTGGTTTCCAGTAGAAAGGCGACGGTACGCTCCAGACACCCTACCGATGAGCGATGCACCACATAGGGCATCCGCTCCCGCCCCTCCGAGTCGATATACTTCAGCGAAAATCGCTTCTGCAGGGCGATATCCAGCTGTACGGTGAACAGGGTCTCGGCCTTACCGCCGGCGTTCTTCACGTTGATGTCGACCTTCGGTCCATAGAAGACGGCCTCGCCCTGCTCCGCCGTATACTCGAGACCGCTCCTCGCCATGATTTCACGGATGGTCGACTCGGCCCACTCCCACCCCTCGGGATCGTCGACATACTTGGCCGATTCCGAATCCCGCAGCGAGAGTCGGTAGGAGATCAGGTCCGACAGACCGAGCACCTCCATGACGTAGCGGATCAACTCCAGCGCCTTGGCGAATTCGTCATGCACCTGGTCCGGGGTGCAGATGATGTGCGAGTCGGCCAGGTGGAACTGCATGATCCGAATGAGGCCATACAGTGCCCCCGAGAGCTCTTTGCGGAACAGGGCCGCGATCTCGGCATACCGTACCGGAAGCTCTCGGTAGGACCGGGGACGCGCCTTGTACAGCATGAAATGGTGGGGACAGGTCATGGGCCGAAGCACGTACTCGTCGTCGTTGAGCCTCATGGAGGGATACATCATCTCACGGTACAACTCCCAGTGACCGGAGATCTCGTATAACTCCCGCCGTCCCAGAACCGGGGTGTACACATGGCGGTACCCTCTGCGCAGCTCCTCGTCCACGATGAACCGCTCCAACTCCCTGCGTACGGTCGCCCCGTCGGGAGTGAACATCGGCAGCCCCTTCCCGACCATCTCGGAAACCTCGAACAACTCCATCTCCCGACCGATCCTGCGGTGATCCCCTTCGGGAAGGACGCCATGCTCCTCCTCGGCGACCGGCAGAGCCGAAACCGACGGCTGCCGTCTTTCTGCATTCTCGTTCTTTTCGCTCATTGTGTTCCTCCTCGTAGAACGAAATCGAATAGTTCGGGCCGGAGGAGCCGCATCCGAAAAAAAAGACCCGGATGCGTAATCGCCTCCGGGCCCGGTGTGCTGTTTTCAAAAGACCGCGCTATATCAGGATGGTGCCTATGGCTCCTCCCTGCGGTCCGCTCGAAACAGGCCGGGCCCCCGTTCGGGTTGTTGTAGTTGTGGTGGCTGCAGTAATCGTCGCAGTCGAAGCGACTATAGGGGTGAGGTGCAGGTTCAGTTTCCCGGCGTGTATTCGATCTTCCATATTCAAGTCACTCACTGGATAGTATATCCCTCATCGAAAAAATTACAAGTGCCGTACGATCTAATTTTTCACGGTATTACATAGGGGATTTCCACACAACGCGTATCGGCATTGTAAAGAAAAGAGTCCGGAAACCTTGCGGTATCCCGGACCCATACGTTGCTGCCGGACAGCCTCTCATCAAGATGCCTCATTTTTTTTGACCGTACAGCCGCGCCAACCGGGAGGTGGAGGCTATCGTCTGTTTCGAAGAGGGGGCCAAACCCTATCAATTCCATCCCGGTGGCGCCTGGGAACTCTCGCTCCCCTACTATCTATTCTATGCATCGAACGCAGGCATGCAAGGAAATCCGCCCATTTTTCCGTGAAATGTATCAAACCACTACCGATCGACGCAGAGATTTCGCCTTTATGTACCGGAAAGAGGAGTCGAATGCAGCTTCCGTTATCCCGCGGAGCGGTTCGCGTGGATCGTCTGAAGGTTCTCGATCGCCGTCATCCACTTGATGGCCGAGGTGCGCCTGTCCAGGAATCTGAAACTGTACAGTGTGTCTCGGTGATAGAATTCGAGTTTGTCCTGCATCTGCACATGGAGACCACGAATTTCATGCAGGGGAAATACGACTTGTTGGCGTATTCGAGGAACGATCTCGATCCTGTCTGTATACAGGATCATGTCACCCAGTACATATTGTTTGAGCGGATTTCGGCCGTATCCGGTGAGTACCCGAATTCCGGTATCGAGAAATACCGGGGTTTCATTCCCACGGGCATAGGCTCCGGCGAGTCTGGTGGAGAAAACACCCAGCTGCCACTGATACCAAGCGCGGATCGTATCGAAGCGCAGCTCCCCCTCCACCGGCTCGAAGAACCCGTATTGAGTGTACGCTACCGAATATCCGCACTGTTCGCAGGAAAACCGGTCCTTCCGAGAGCGGAGTGAGGCGATGGACTCACACGCCGGACAGAGATAGAGGGCCAACTCAAGGGTCTGCGCCCGAATCTTGCTGGGAAAGGGGATCATGGCCTCCCGCTGGTACTCGTATTCGTCATACTCGAGAAGTTCGGTGAGGCGTTGCTGTATCTGTTCCACGCCGGAACGTTCGATCTCTTCGACGGTGAGTCCCAGGGTGTACGTGATGGTAAGATTCCCGCGCCGACGGTTTCGGCTCCACCTCGGGAGGGAGAAATAGGCCCCGCGCATCTTCGGTATCACCACCGGCACCTTGAGCAGCCTGACCAGTTTCGCGGTGGCGCCGATCAGCGGCAGCGTGTGTCCGTCCCAGGAACGTTGGCCCTCGGGGAACAGCCCCACCGATCCGCCCTGTTTGCGGATACGCATGATGTGATTGATGGTCTCGATGTCGGACTTGGCCTTGGTCTTCGGTATCGTCCCGATCATACTCAATAGGAAATCCTGGAATTTCGACCTGAAGATGGCCTCGGAGGCCACCCAGTAAATGGGATGCGGCACCTGACTGCCGATGATGAAGGGATCGAAGGTGTTCATGTGGTTCGGGAGGACGAGATAGGGAGGCTCCAGCCGTTCGAACAGGTCCAACCCGATTCCATGAACGTTATAGGCCCGGAGGAGCCATTTGCAGAAGGTGGCTTTCAGCAGGGCGTTGAACCAGCGGTAGTTGTTGATCCGCCTGGTCCGTCGTCGCTCCTTTCGTTTCTCCTTTCGCGCTCCCCGGCGCTTCTTCCACTCCGTACGCCTCATCACCTGGCGGTCCGGTGATGCCTCAGCACCGACCGCTCGGGCTGCGTGGATCTCTGCTGACATACCGTTCACTTCTCGCAGGAATCGAGGTCGCCGGCATCCACGCCCTCCAACTCGGCGATGGTGACGATGACGAACGTCAGTACCTCCGTGCCCGGCTCCAGATGACCACCCAGGGCGATCTTCTCGTTGGAGAGGGTGATGTGCGCGTGAACCCTGCCGTTCATGATATACCCGGTAGCGGTCAAAAGGTCCCATGGTCCCGGATCGGTGAAGTAGACGTTTCCCGGGGGTATATTGTTGGTCTCGACCACATGGAGGTGGATCTTCCTGGTGGATCCGGCAGCCTCGAGGATGGCGCCATGTTCGATACCGAGTTCCGAAACGGCCTTCTCGAGTGTTTCCAGCATATCCTCTCCGGTTTCCATCTTGATTATATGTATCTTCTTGAAATTCCCCGAAAACGTCTTCATGGTATCCCCCTAATCACAGCCATTCTCATTTTGACAGATTTGTAGTCATATATCAGTTCCTTTTCTGCGATATCGACTTCGTTCCTCGTCGAATCGCCTCGAAAA
>CAZAKE010000292.1:0-3967 GCA_964485495.1 uncultured Spirochaetales bacterium | reverse complement strand
CTTTCACCTATCCTGTGATCGATGAGAGCAGCAACTGAATACCCGCAGCGGCGGTGACCACGATCACGAACCAGCGGTAGGGTTTCTCCGGGATATACTTCACGATGAAGATGCCCATGAGGACACCCAGCGCGACAACGAGGAACATCACCAGGTTCACCGAGAGTGTCTGCCAGGTGATGGTCTTCCAGAAGATGATATGCAGCGGAACCTTGAACAGGTTGACGATGAAGAAGAGCCACGCGCCGGTCCCGATGAAGGCGTTCTTCGGCAGGGCCATGGCCAGGAAGTAGAGAGTCATGATCGGCCCGGCCGCGTTGCCGATCATGGTGGTAAAGCCGCCGGCCAGGCCGAGGACCGCGGAGAAGGCCCAATGGTTGGGAACCTTCAGCTCCCGCTTCCGGAACTCCAGCCACACCAGCAGCGTGAGGCAGATCAGGATGATCACGGAGATGATCTGCTTGAAGAGCAGGTCCGAGATCGAGTTACCCACCAGCAGGCCGATGAGTACACCGGCGATGACCCAGGGGAGCAGCCGGACGATGAACTTCCACTCGGCGTGGCGGTTGTAATAGGCTACGGCGAAGATGTCGCCGGAGATCAGGACCGGCAGCAGGATGCCGACCGAGAGTCTGCCACCGAATATGGCCGCCAGGAGGGGGATGGCGATCATGTTCAGTCCCCGCAGCCCCGCCTTCAGGAGGCCGGTCATCAGGGCGCAGGCCATCACCAGCGTCCACTGGAGTGTCGTCAGTTCAAAGGATTTGAGTAGTTCAATCATGCCGATACTCTCCCTGCTACCGGAGTACGACACAGGGAGTAATACACCGGTGGTTCTTCAAGTTGTGAACAAGTGAATGCTAATATTCGAGTATCAACCGGCCGATGTCAAGCCACCAGACTACGGTCACCACACTGTAGTCGCCCGACTGCAGGAATCAGAGGTACGTCGCCGCCTGGGGCCTGCCGATCCGGTCGACCAGCAGCGTGGCCGCCTCGATCGGGACCCCGAACACGACGCCGTCATCCTCGTTTCCGCCGGCCAGAGACGCGTGGGCACATTCGCACACCAGGGTCGTGTAGAACCCCAGAGTCATCGGCGAGAGGAGCTCGGTCAGCTCCGACTCCAGGATCTCCCCTCGCCTATACCTTCCGATATTGGCGAGTATCTTCCCCGGACAATCCATGCCGAAACCGGAGACCATGCCGTCGGTTTCGAAGGTCCTGAAGAGGATGTTGCGGTCCTCGATGCCGGAGGCGGTG
The DNA here is from genome assembly GCA_964485495.1 of uncultured Spirochaetales bacterium. GTDB lineage: Bacteria > Spirochaetota > Spirochaetia > CAZAKE01 > CAZAKE01 > CAZAKE01. The sequence goes on along the minus strand of CAZAKE010000292.1, from coordinate 2,704 downwards.
ATCTCGTGGTACCCGGTCTGATCGACCCTGAGGTCCAGCAGCCCATCGGTGAAGATCATTCGGTTGGTCTGCACCGTGGTCGCATGGGCGGTATCCGGGATCGCCCACCCGGTGATGATATGACAGACGGCACCGCGCTCGAAGACCACTTCGGTATCAACCAGGTCATATCCGTTCACGGGGATAGGAGAGAGGGACGGCAGCTTCTGCTTGTACCCGACGGCCCTCACCGAGACGGGCTTGAGCCCGGTGATCCACATGAACATATCCGCCATGTGGGAGGTGAGGAACGAAACCGGCGTATTCTTCTCGGCGAAATCGGGAGACGAGAAGAAGCGCGGGGTGTGATTGGGGTTGGCAACCAGCAGCTTGTCTACCATATACATCACACCGGATTGGAGCCGTCCGTACTCACCCCTCCCGACCCGGGCCTTGGCCTCCTTGACGATCGGGTTCTCCCGTTTGTGGAAATCCACACCCAGGAAACGGCCCGTCTCATGCACCTTCCCGAGGATGGCGTGGGCGTCGGCGACGGTGTCGGCGGTGGGCTTCGGGAGGAGTACGTCCAGTCCAGCATCCAACGCGTCGACCACCGGCTGTCGGTGCAGACTGTCCGGGGTGTTGACGGCCACGGCGTCCAGCCCGGTCTTCTCGATCATCTCTCGGTAGTCGGTGAACCGCCGATCTGCCGGTATCTCATTCGAATCACCGAACTCGTTCATCGCGCCGGAATCGGTGTCGCAGATCGCCTCGACCTGTATCAGGTTTGAGTAAGCACTCCTGAAGTACAAGTACTGATAGATCTCCCGGACAACCGAACCGGTGCCGATGATGCCGAAACGTAGCGGTGCCATATGCCTTCCTCCATAGATCCCATTATCTCATTCGCAGCCTGTGGATTCCCATGAGTTGCCGCTCCATTGTACGCTGAAATCTACGACATTTACAATCACGACATCGATAATCATGAAGAGTAATCGAGATGAACAAGAACCCATTGGAACCGATCGCTGCAGCGGACCCGAAGTTGATGGAACGGATCACCGGCACCAGGGAGTTGACGTTTGCCGACGGTGCCGCCGACGGCGTCCGCAGCCTGGCCATGCAGGCCAAACAGGCCGGAGCGTCCAAGGCCGAGGTGATGGAGACGCTGCGGGTGGTCTACTTCATCCGCGGCGTGGGAAGCATCTACACGGCCACTCGTGGCCTTGACGGGGTATTCGAGTAGGCTTCACACCGAAAGTAACTCTTGTGTAATCTCGGCACGGTTCTTGCTTGTATTGCCAATGTACGGGCAATCGATCTGTACATTGGAGGAAATCATGCAAGGTGCATCACTATATGCAGCAAAACAAGATCGTAAAAACCATACTCCCAATACAAGAATGGCGATCCGGGCGGTTGTACTCGGAGTCTCACTACTCATCATGGGCGGTTTCATCTCGGGATGTGATGGGGATGACACAGCCGCTGCCGGTTCGGACAACGAACAGACCGCCGCCGACGCCGTCCGGCAGGTGAGTGTCTCGGGGTCCGCCTCATCTTCGGACGACTCGAGCGGAACCACCGCGAGTGAGGAAGTAACGACCGCACAGGGACTCGAGACGCTGACGGCTATGCAGTACTCGTTTCGGCGAGTCGCCAAGGAGGCGCTTCCCGTAGTGGTCGAGATCAACACCGTGGAGATCATCAAACAACAGAGTTCCGCCGGGGCTCTCTCGCCGTGGGAACTGTTTTTCGGCCCCTCTCCCGATAATAAATCCGGCCAGCAGCGGGAATTCCGCAGGCCCGGCCTCGGTTCCGGGGTCCTCACGAAACGAGACGGTGATACGGTCTACGCACTCACGAACAACCACGTGATAGCGGAGGCCAACGAGATCGGTGTCGTCCTCAATGACGGACGTGAATTCGAGGCGGAGGTCGTGGGATCCGACGCCAGGACGGACCTGGCGCTGATCTCGTTCGAAACGGACGAGGAGCTTCCGCTGGCACAGTTGGGTGATTCGGACAAACTCCGGGTCGGAGACTGGGTCTTAGCCCTGGGGAACCCGTTCGGGTTCGAATCCACCGTCACGGCAGGCATCGTGTCGGCTGTCGGCCGAAGGGCCGAACAGGGCTCACAGGCGGCCATGTTCACCGATTTCATCCAGACCGACGCGTCAATCAACCCCGGGAACTCCGGCGGTGCCCTACTCGATCTGAACGGAAATGTCGTCGGTATCAACTCCTGGATCGCCTCCCAGTCGGGGGGTAGCGTCGGTATCGGCTTCAGCATACCCATCAACATCGCCAAGAAAGCGATCGATGATTTCATCGAACAGGGCCGGATCATCTACGGCTGGCTGGGAGTGAGCATCGACGACGTCTCTACCGATACGTATCCTGGAATCGTGAAGGATATGGGGCTCGAAGGGAAGACCGGAGCATTCGTGTTTCAGGTCTTCGAGAACTCACCTGCCACCGAAAAAGGCATCAAGCCCGGCGACTTCATCACGGAGGTCAACGGTGATCCCGTACGCGATGCCGACCGGCTGAGTTATGCCATCGGCGGTGTCGCTCCGGATACGGAGATGACATTCACCCTCTACCGCAACGGCGCGGAACGTACCGTGGATGCTGTATTGACCGCTCGCAAGCCGGAGGAGGAGATCTCGGCCGAGAAGCGCATATGGCCCGGATTTGTCGTGCTGGGCGTTACAGAGAC
>CAZAKE010000291.1:0-4030 GCA_964485495.1 uncultured Spirochaetales bacterium | reverse complement strand
GCGGTGAAACCTCCCGAGGAGGGGGAGGGGTTGGTCGTGCGCGTATGGAATCCCGCCGATGACGAAGCCGCCGCGACGATCCGCCTATGGCGACCGGTGGGCAGTGCCGGATATGTTGATCTGGCCGAAAGAGACGTCGTCGGCTCGGTTAGCCCGCCGGTGGTCCGGAACGATAGGATCACGGTGAAGGCCGAACCCCGGCAAATCCTTACGGTGCGGGTGGAATTCTAATCGGTTCCGGATGTCGGAGTACGTGGTCGGGACCCGATCGCCCTCCGCACGCCCGCAGCGATAGCTGATCTCTTCGAAGCCGTCTAGATCGATGATTCTTGAAGAGGATGCTATCTGTGGCGGTATTCCCGCATCCGGAAGCGGATCTTCAGCCCTCTTTTGGAATTATCGTATCGTAGAAGGCGTCGATCTTCTCCTCCCAGCCCGGCTTCATTCCGCCCTTGAAACTTTCGGACTGCAGGACCAAGCCTGGTGCCGAGTGGGGTAGATTATGTCCTTCCAGGGCCTTCGTCAGCTCCTGCAGGGCATTGTCGGGGTCCTCGTAGGACGTGGCGATCATCGCGATCGAAGCATCTTGACTGGGCAGTTGGAGCTTGGATAGTACCTTCCGAAACTTTCTCGGCAGCTTGCCCTTTTTAATAGGCGTGCTGAACAGGTAGATTTGCGCCTCGGGCATCTCGGCGGGTTTGATCTCGTTCAGCGCGTACACCAATACCCTATGTTTATCAGCTCGCAGTTTTTTGGTGAGGTAGTCGGCGATCGTCATGTTGTTTCCGAATTTTGAGTAGTAGGTAATACAAATCTGCATATGTTGCTCCTTCGCGACCGTATTCGGCCGATTTAAAAATGAACACTCTTTGAGTCGCTTCCGCAGATGAGGTCTCTGTGGGAGACAACGCAGAGGGTGCCGCCTGTAGAATAGCATTATTCTGCGTTTGTGGCTATAGATATGATGGAGCTATTAATGGAAGATTGTGTTTCGTCGAGGTAGAATGGAATGAGAAAAGTGATACGACGCATTGTCCTGAAGCTATCTGCAATACTCTTCGTCTCAATTATCCCCTCCGGATGCATCGTCGAAAACCAGGACCATGAGCTGCAGTTCGAGATTCCCTGAATGAAATTACTCCATCTTGCCCATCCCCTCGAAAGTGGGTAGGGTGAGGCGGCCGCTTCGGCGCGGTAGCATTTTCGTACTATACTATGCATACAAGGAGCACAATCATGGGATTCCATCATGTCGCGATGAACGTAAAAGACTTCGACGAATCGGTGAAGTTTTACAGGGAGGCCCTGGGCTACGGCGTGGCCAAGCAGTGGGGCGAGACCGGCAAACGGGCCGCCATGATCGACGTGGGCGGCAACAGCTACCTGGAGATCTTCGAAAAGCCGGAGGAGGCGGCCAAGGCCGAGGAGGGCAAGGCGCATCTGGTGCATTTCGCCCTGCATTGCGATGATCCCGACGGGGCCATCGAGAAGGTGCGGTCCTTCGGAGCCAAGATCCGCATGGAACCGAAGGACATCGATATTCCTGCCGATCCGGCATACCCGGTTCGGATCGCATTTTGCTACGGGCCCGACGGCGAGGTGATCGAGTTCTTCAAGGAGCGGTAGGTTTTTCTACGACTGCGGATCACTCTCCCGCAGCACCTCGACCATCGTGAGAACGCCTTTACCAGCATCTACAGCTTGTCAACAGCCTTGGCGATACGCTCGTAGGCGATATGGTCGTCTTCCGTGTGCCGGTCCGATGCCGCCGGAGTGTGTTCTGCCGTGTGAGTTTCCATGCGGGTATGGTACCCGAGATACATGGCGGTGGGAAGGAGCAGGCGACGACAACGGCCTCCCCACGATTGCGCTTTCCGCATATAATGGGCGCCATGTCCGATACTCACCAGGATTGGATCGTCGTAACCGGTGCCCGGCAGAACAACCTAAAAGGCTTCGATCTTCGTATTCCCATCGGAAAACTCACCGTGGTGACCGGCGTCAGCGGTTCCGGCAAATCTTCCCTGGCCTTCGACACGGTGTATGCCGAGGGGCAGCGCAGGTACGTCGAGACCTTCTCGGCCTATACCCGTCAGTTCCTCGACAGGATGGACAAGCCCCAGGTCGACGGAATCGAGGGTATCCCGCCTGCTATCGCCATCGATCAGACGAATCCGGTCCGTACCTCCCGTTCCACCGTGGGCACCATGACCGAACTGAACGACCACCTCAAGTTGTTGTACGCCCGGGCCGCCGATCTCTACTGCCCCGGGTGTGATCGGCTGGTCGCCCGGGACACCGCCGACTCCGCCTGGAATACAGTCGAGCGGTCGATCCTGGCTCATGCCGCCGACACCGGCAGGAATAGCCAAAACGTGCGGGTGCAGGTGAGTTTCCCGGTAACCATCCCGCAGAAGATGAGCCGTGAGGAGATCCTCGGCTACCTGGCAGCCGAGGGATTCGACCGGTTGGTGGAGACTACCGCCGACCTGAACTCGTCTTCCGGCGGATCCGGATCGGTGGGGCGGAATGCCGTACTCGAAGTCTCCTTCGCCCGGCCGGCGGTGGTGCCGGGAGACGGTTCGACCCGGAGCCGAATCACCGAGGCCTTGGAGGGAGCATTCCAATACGGGCACGGCAAGGCGGCGGTACGGATCGAGGGGGATCCGCCGCTCAGGTTCTCGACGGGGCTCCATTGCCCCCACTGCGACATCGAGTTTCGTGATCCGACTCCCGCCATCTTCTCCTTCAACTCGCCGATCGGGGCTTGTGATCGCTGTCGCGGATTCGGCAGGATAATCGGCGTCGATTACGACCTGGTCATTCCGGATCATACGCGTTCCCTGGCGGAAGGAGCCGTGAAGCCGTGGCAGACGAAGAGCTACGCGGAGTGCCGACGCGACCTGATTGGTTTTGCCCGGCGCCGCGGCGTGCCGACCGACGTTCCCTGGGAGGATCTGTCTTCCGACCAGAAAGAGTGGGTCATCCACGGCGAGGGAGACTGGGACGACGGCGTGTGGTACGGTGTCGAACGCTTCTTCCGGTGGCTGGAGTCACGAAGCTATCGGATGCACGTGCGGGTGCTCCTCAGCCGGTATCGTGCGTATCGAACCTGCCCGGAGTGCGAGGGAGCCAGGTTGAAGCCGACAGGTCTGTACTGGAAACTCGGATCGGAGCGGCTCGATATCCACACCCTCACCGGGCTTCCCATAGACAGGTGTGCCGCGTTTTTCGAACGATTCGAGGAGGAGTGCGCCGAGAGAGGCGACACGACGGGCCGGGAGGAGCTGTCCGGAATCCTCCTGGAGATCAGGACGAGGCTGAAGTACCTGATGGACGTCGGATTGGGATATCTCACCTTGGACCGCCAGTCCCGCACCCTGAGCGGCGGTGAGGTACAGCGCATCAATCTCACCACCGCGCTGGGAACCACCCTGGTGAACACCCTCTTCGTGTTGGACGAACCGAGTATCGGGCTCCATCCCCGTGACGTGGCGCGGCTCGTGAGGATCCTCTACCGGCTGCGCGATGCCGGGAACACGCTGCTGGTGGTCGAACACGAGCCGGGAGTCATCGGGGCGGCCGACTATATCATCGACATGGGTCCCGGCGCCGGAGAGCGGGGCGGGGAGGTTGTCTACGGCGGAGAGGCCGCCGGGTTCGCGGCCTCCGGTTCTCTCACCGCCCGGTACCTCTCACGTGCGGCCGGTTCACGAGACCGGATGGATGCAGCCGCGCAATCGGTGGAAGGTCCTGATAGTCCCCCCTCACTCACCATCGTCGGAGCTCGCGAGCACAACCTGCGGGAGATCACCGTCGAGATACCCTTGACAGGCTTGACCTGCGTGACCGGGGTGAGTGGTTCGGGGAAATCGACCCTGATACAGGATGTCCTGTACAACGCACTGTGCAAACGGATGGGAAAGCCGGTGGAGACGCCGGGCCGGCACGCCGATCTGTTGGGCGCCGACCTCATCGAAGACGTGGTCTTGGTAGATCAATCACCGGTCGGCAAGACAGCGCGGTCGAA
>CAZAKE010000290.1:0-4058 GCA_964485495.1 uncultured Spirochaetales bacterium | reverse complement strand
CCGCTCGCCAGGATAAATTTCAATTTTTCGATAGGTTGCAGGACAGCCTGAATTACCCCAAGAAAGCCGCGGAGAATGCTTCAGGGAAATTGGGTTTTTAATGAAGCGCACTACTGCCGGATGAACTTTTTGATATTTGATAACCGAGGCATCGCCAAATACCACAAGTTCGGCACTCATATGGGCGGCGGCGGTGAAGTCGCCGGAGACTTCGGTTTTCAACAGGCAGGCAGTGTCGCGAGTGACCCGTCCATCTGCGGCGCAGAAAAGATCGGTTTCAGGATTCGGGGAAACTGTAAGCTTGCCCGGTTCTGTGTGCCAGTTCTTCGGCTCGTTACACCAGTCATGATCGGGAGGCAGGGTATTCGTGTCCAGGTTTGATAGCAAATTCATAATGCCATCATAGAGATCTGCGGTGAAAGAGGCAATACGAGTCTATTTCCCCATACCAATATAAAGCAATTATAATAGAGGACTCTTATATGCCTACGTTCTCGATCGGTCCATTACGCCAGATCCGGATTCAGCAACGCCTCGTGGGCCTTCTTCAGGCTTTCCATGATCGGCAGCTCCTGCGGGCACTTGTCCTCACAGATGCCGCACTCGATGCATTCGGTGGCGCCGTTACCCATGGCATGCATCATGCGGGTGTACTGGAACCGGCAGTGGCCGCTGTAGGCCTCCATGGCCAGGTCGTTCCAGAGCTGGAAAATTTCCGGGATGTCCACGCCCTGCGGACATGGCATACAGTACCCACATCGGGTACAGCCGATCTGTTGGCCTTCCTTGTAGGCCTCCTTGATGGTATCGATCAGCCGGTGTTCCTCGGGAGACATGGTGTTGGCCTCGGCCTCGTCGAAGATTTCGATGTCCTGCTTGAGCTGTTCCATGTTGGAGACGCCACTCAAGACAACCTTCGATTCCGGCATGTCGTAGAGCCACCTGAAGGCCCACTCGACGGGAGGTCGCTTCGTCGGGAACTCGTCGATGGCCTTCTTGACGGATTCTGGTATGTTGGTGGTCATGGCGCCGCCGCGGAGAGGTTCCATGATCACCGAAGGGATTCCCTTCTTCGCGGCGTAGTGCAGGCCCTCCAGGCCGGCCTGGTGCTTCTCGTCCAGGATGTTGAGCTGGATCTGGTACATCTCCCAGTCGTAGTGGTCGATGATCTCCTTGAACAGCGGCAGCGGCCCGTGGAAGGAAAACCCGAAGTGCTTGATCTTCCCCTTCTTCTTCATCTCCTCCATGAACTTGATGGCTTCCAATGATTTGAGGGCATCCCAGCGTTCCTGGTTGAGGGCGTGCAGCAGGTAGATGTCGATATAGTCGGTCTGCAGCCTTTCCAACTCCTCGTCCAGGAGTTTCTCGTAGTCATCGTAGGTTTCGGCCATCCAGACCGGATTCTTGGTGGCCAGGATGATCTTCTCGCGCAGGCCCCCTGCCAACGCCTTTCCGACGGCCACCTCGCTTCCGCCGTAGACGTAGGCGGTATCGAAGTAGTTCACCCCATGGTCGACGGCGTATTTCACCATCGCGTTGGTCTCATCCTGATCGATGATCGTCGTGCCGTCGGCCTGCTTGGTCTTCGGCAATCGCATGCAGCCCATCCCGAAGCGGGATACGCGCAGTCCTGTCTTTCCAAATTCGTTGTAGGTCATTGTGGCATCTCCTTGTGTCTGGATACGGGAGCGACGGGGGAACTCAGCATTCAGAGTGGAAAGTAGTACTTATCTCGGCCGAAATCGTGTTCATCCGTGGTCTCACAGTATGGTACCCTTTCTAACCAATTGTAGTCATTCTACGGTCGTTGTTCAAGTATCCTGCCAAATGGTATATACCAACGTCTCTATATTTGAATGAGTCTGGATTCTGAAGCATGTATCCTGACACATAGCACCGTCCGTGGTATATTTTTCTCAGTTCACAATGGATTGTTTGACTCTAATAAAAAGCAAACCGACTCGCCACCGCATGATCGTATCTGCGGTATGGCTCCTGTTTGTCGTGCTCTTGCTGCTATGTACGAGCACATGCAACCTCGATGGTGGAGCGAGCGGCGACAACTGTCCCGACTGCGACGGCAATGACGGACAGGACGACCACTTTGAGCCGGATCCCGTGGTCACCGAATTGATCGCAGCGGCCGATGAGTCGCTTCCGGCTGAGGACAGCCTTGGCAGGATCCAGCAGGCACTGAACGAGGGGGGGCTCTCTACGCCTGAGGCCATCGAATTGAAGACCCGTGCCTGGTTCGGACACGATGAGGTGCCGGAGCAGTATACCGCCGACGACGCCGCGTCCGTTGCCTCGGGCCGCTCCACCATGCGGAGCGACCGGCAATGGGTATACGAGAACTATCAGACCTTGGACGGCGACGACCAGGCCCTCTTGGAGCCGTTCATCTTGCCGCCGGATGACCCCGGCAGCTTCTTCAATCCGGAGTACTCCTCGACATCTCGAAACGGAGGTAACTGGCTGAGCATTGCCTTCGCCCCGGAGAGCGGTCCGGACGCCGCCCTGATCTATTATCGTGACGAGTCCGGAGAGGTGGAGCAGGAGGTGAAGGCTGCGTGGGTGAAGGACGCCTTGGCAAAGGCCTGGCCGAAGTTCACTCAGCTCCTCGGGATTTCACCGGTGAACCTGATCGATGTCTATCTCACCGATACCGGGAGTGACTTGGGGGTGGCCACGTGGAAGGGGGACTACTGCGAGATCTGTCTCGGCAAGACCCAGGATAAGGAGGCCATCCAGACCACCGCGGTGCACGAGCTGTTCCACTGCTTCCAATACGAGATTCCCATGCAATCAACCGACGAACACGAGTGGCTGGCCGAGGCTACCGCCGTCTGGAGCGAGCATTACGTCTATCCGGCCGATCCGTATAACTCGGAGTGGGAGCATCACGACACCTTCTTCTCGGACACCCGCAGCAAGCGTCTCACCTACGACGGGTCCCACGAGTATGGAGATTATCTCTTCGCACTCTTCGCCGTGCAGTACCTGGAGACACCGGGTGTGATCGACCAGATGCTGTGGGCATCGTCAAACACGGATGTTCCCGATCTGATCTATGCGGCCTTCGACGAGTATCCTGAGGCCTACCGGCAATTCTCCCTCTACGCCTTCAACAGGAAGCGGTGGAAGCTCTTCACGGATGATCCGGCCTTCCCCGACGTCTATCCCAAGGCTGATTCCGTGGAAGCCTACCGGATGGAGGAGCACTCCCCACCAAGGGATCAGAACGTGATCGGCACCCTGGCCGCAGGCGGCATCGGCTACGACCTGTTCACCTTCGGCAATGTCGAGGGTGATATCCGTTCGGTCGAATTCGACTTCTCGGCCATGCCGGCCGACGACGAGAAGCTGCGCAGGACGGGAATCTTCCGGATCGGCGGGGAGTGGTATGAGGAGGATTGGTCCGATCGTGTGAGTCGGGAGTTTTGTCGGGCCGACCCAGACGGCTTGATTACTCATGCCCTGGTAATCATCGCGAATGCCGATCTCAAATCCCATCGGGATATCGACTTTACGGTGGCGATCCAAGGGATGTGCGGGTCCAGTAGCGGTTTCGTGCGTTGGACCGAATCTGTCGCCGAACCGGACGTCAAGGTGTTCGAGGCGGTCTACTATCAGGAAGATTGGCTGGAGTATGACCCGGTAGAAGGGGCGTACGTATCCACACACTGTCATAAGACATACACCATGACCGACACCACCTACTTCGGCGATTCAACTATTCAGGAGGTAGGCTCCGGGGTTCTCGACTTCACGTATTCGAAGGACGATACTCCCCGACGGTTGGAGCTTTCAGGGGGTTCGACCGGCGGCCTCCTCTATATCGACACTTCTAATTCCGAACCGAGTGACTGGGTCACCTACACCACCTCCGCTTCGGGAGGATTCACCTCGACTGAATCAGGGAGACCAGCAGTGGGGTTCGGCGCGGGGGAACTAAGGTCGTTCGAGTTGGAGCCCGACGACTTCACCGACACCGGTATAAAGGGCGAACGCACCATTGAATACGCCGAAGGCGGCGTGACGCTCACCATCCTCGTCGA
>CAZAKE010000289.1:0-4067 GCA_964485495.1 uncultured Spirochaetales bacterium | reverse complement strand
AAACAATTTCCTGGTATCGACCGGGGAACCAGATGATGAGAAGCAACAGAATTTACATGATGGTCTGCAGCAGTTTGCAAAAGAAACCGCCGAACGTGGTGATTTTTTCTTCATGCCGGGTGCCGGGGTGATACGGATGGGGAAGCACTGATTCCCATCGAAAGCACCGAGTTCCAACAGAATCACCCCCTTGCCTTACCGACCTCGATGGCACATACTCTACGGTATGGGAACCTGGTATTCGAAACGAGGCGACCGGATAGTGCTGTCGGTGAAGGTCATCCCCGGCGCGGGACGTTCCGAGATCTCGGGGCTACGGAACGGAGAGGTGCTGATCCGGCTCAACGCGCCGCCTGAGAGGGGCAAGGCGAACAAGGAACTGCTGAGGTTACTCTCCGATGCCACGGGAGTGTCGAAGTCGGCTATAAAAATCGAATCCGGTGAAACCGCACGCAAGAAGACGATTTCCGTACCCACTACCGCATTCGAGACGCTCAAGGCAGCCGACTTCGACGAAGTCTGAGTTCACGGCAATCCGTTCACGGGCACCGGCCTTCCCTGCCTCGCCCAGGGCACACCCCCCTCGGCGAACCCGACGCCCCTGGCGCAGAGGTCCAGCAGCAACCCGGGTAACCCCGGAACGACCGTGTTCGAGGAATCGACACCCCACGGTAGCTCTTCCCTGAACTCAGGATCGATCGGCATGACGCCGCCGGAAGAGGCGAACGACGCCTCGATGCAGGCGGTATGCTGCAGTGAATTGCCCACGGTGCAGAGGGGCACCGAACCGTTTCGAATCGACTCGAGGGCGCTTGCATAGGCGTGATGGTTGACCTGTAGCTCTCCATTATCGAAGGTCTCCGCGGGATCGGCCTGTTCGCCGGGAAACACACGGGCAATATTTTCCGGGTGGGCCCAGGTGATCCGGCCCTTCTCGAATATGTACTCGGTTTCGGGTCCGGAATTCTGGTCGACCGCGTGTGACATCCAGAACTGCAGCACTCCGCCGTCCTCTACACGGATGCGTATATACTGAGTGTCCGCCGACTCGATCTCCTCGGCCCGGTAGTTCTCGCCGTATACCTCCACCGGTCGCGCGGACTCACCGGCACGCCTCCCTGCCACGTAGAGCATGTTCTGGAGGTAGTGAGATACCGCATTCTGTAGGGGTGAATCATAGATGCGGACCCCGCCGGTCTCGATCCTGCCGGCCCAGCCGTTCCGCCGATAATACCCGCGGTCCCGGGGCCAGGCGCCGACAGTACGGGCCTCGATCAGTCGTCCCAGCCTGCCGTCGACGGCGATTCTTTTTATTGCCTGTATCGACGGCGAAAAGATATGCTGGAATCCGACGACACAGTGCTTCCCGGCGATCTCGGCGGCGGCACGCATACGGAGCGCCTCGTGCGTAGTGCCGGCGACAGGCTTCTCGCAGTATACATGGCATCCTGCCTCCAGGGCCTGAATGGAGAGCGGAGCATGCGCCGCGATGGCGACGGGCAGGCTAACCAGGTCCGGCAGGATCCCGGGCGCCTGCAGTGCCGCCCCCAGGGTCCTGAATACCGGAACGCCGCGCTCGCGGATCTCCCGCTCCTCCGCCGCGAATCGTTCGGCGTCGGCCTCCCGAGCAACCACGCCGACGAGTTCCGCGAGACCCCGGTCGGCAGCATCGTCGATGGATGAGAGATGCACCCGGGCGTACCCGCCTACTCCGACGAGGACGATTCGAACAGGATTCATCGATTATGCACCCTTCCGCTTCAGTGAATCGACATACCGCACCAGCGCATCGAAGGCGATACGGGTTTCGGTGACCAGTCTTCCCAGGTCATCATGCACCTCGAGTTTCGCCATCCTCTCGAGTGCATGAGCCGCCTCCGACAACCCCCTGGCGCGGATATTCAGGGCACCACCCTTCAGCGCATGGGCTGCCCGGTATAGAGCCTCGAAATCTCCGGCGTGCTCCGCGCTCTCGATGGTGTGCAGACGATCCTCGCCGGACTCGACGAACCGATCCAAGACCGATATCGCCAGCGATCGATCGCCGTACATCTCACACATGAACTGGTCCATGTCCAGGGTGGCAGGAATCTTCCGAGCTCCTTGCCGCGGATTTCTCCAACCCAGCCACAGCCTCACCCGTCGGAGGAACTCCTCGGGAGCGACGTCTTTGGGAAGGACGTCGTTCATCCCGGCACCGATGCCCCGGTCGCGAGCCTCGCCGAGAGGAAGAGAGGTATATCCGATGATGGCGGGTTGCGTATCAATCTCGAGCCGGCGGATTCTGCGGGTAGCCTCGATGCCGTCCATCTCGGGCATCTCGATATCCATCACGACCAATTCGGGCAACCGCTGCATGACCGCCATGACGGCACCACAGCCGGTACCCGCCCGGCTCACGCGGCCGGGGATCCTTCTACAGAGCACTTCCAGTGTGTCGATACAAGTATCACAATCATCGGCGATGAGGATCTGCGCTTCTTTCAAGTACTCAGTCTCCCTCCCGCTAGTGCCGCTAAAATCTGACTACCTCGATCGAATATTCGTACCATTGATATTCATAATAATAGGAGATATGAAACTCGAAGTCAAATTTTCAAATCACCGCTACATTCCACTCGACTTTTTCCATCTGGTCCGAGTAATCGGCTTCACGCTACTTGCGTTTCGACAACACATTTCTTACAATAATATTAAGAAATTTTCAGAAAAATCGAACTGCAGCCGGATCTACCACATGTATATCATCCCCGGCGGCGGCTCCCGCCCCCGACCGATCCTGATTGACGGCTCCGAGGAACAGTGCGAATGCGACACCGTCATCTCGGCCATCGGTCAGGGGCCGGACCTAAAGTTCATTCCGGAAGACGCCGGCGAAGATATCGCCGAATTCGCCGCCCAGAAGCAGCTCCTCAAGGGGTGAAATCGCCTCCAACCTCGGATCCTGCCGCGGCGGAGGTATTCGAACGCCTCAGGGCCGAGGAGGGGGGCCACAAGGCCCGGTTCGAGCGGCTCTACGACGACGATATCATGGGGGACAACTGAGTCCGTCCGTCACGAGGTCAAAAACTCGATTAGCATCCGGTTACACTCGTCCCGCCGCTCGAGATAGGGAGAGTGCCCGACGCCGTGGAACACCCGGAAGTCCGCCTGCGGCAGAATTCCGCGAACCTCCTCGATCCGCTTCTTCGGTACATCTTCATCCCGGTCTCCCCACAGGAGCATCGTCGGGATGCCGGATTCGGCGACCGACCGAAACCGGTCGTGATAGGGGGCCACAGCATCGCTCCGAAACATCGAGAGGAACCGCCGGTAGAACCCGGGATCATCCAGCTGGTCGAAAAATCTCCGCGCATACTCCTCGATATCCCCGGCAACTCCGACCTCGTCGAGGTTCCCATCCTGCCGGAATCCCGATAACAGCTTCTCTCCGCGCCTCCGGGCCATGGGCAGAATCCTATTCCGCATGAGATACTCTCCGATCATCGGGATTCTCAACAGGAACATCGCGAGCCTGTGGCCGGGGGATGCCAGATAGGGTGAAAAGAAGACGATCCGCCCTACCCTCTCCGGATACGCGGCGGTGAATTCCGCGGCCACGGCTCCGCCGAAGGAGTGTCCCACCAGCCCCACGGGGCCGTCGATCCCGAGAGCCTCGAGCAGTTGCCGCAGTTGCTCTCGGTAGAGGGAACGGTCATACCGGACATCCGGCGCATCCGACCCTCCCCGACCGTACTGATCATACCGCAGAACCCGAAAACCCGAGCCTGACAACACCTCGACCTGCCCGTCCCAGCAGAACATGGGGATGGTGAGGCCATGGATCAGAACCACGGGAACGCCGTCACCCGGCCCGGTGAGTTGGTAGTTGGTGTTTCCATGCTCCAATTGTACACATGTCGTATCATCCGCCATTTTTACCTCCGTAGTGGTCCGAAAATTGTGGAATTCACTCGGTATAGTGGCGTATGGTGTCTCATTCTCCGCAAATCGACCGGAGACACCACCATATATGGTGAAGTATCGGATTTCCACAATTTTGGGACCAGTATACCCACCACCGCCTC
>CAZAKE010000288.1:0-4078 GCA_964485495.1 uncultured Spirochaetales bacterium | reverse complement strand
ACTACCTTGAAGAACCGTACGGGGTACTCCTCCCCACGCAGATCGGCGCATGATCGTTTGACCTGTATAGTGGCCCGAAAATTGACAATTTTCGGTTTAGTACATCGGCTTGCATCTCCCCTGCTGTCTCCGTATAATCCGCCCTTATGAGCGACAATCGAAAGCCGAAATCGGTACACTGGGCGGATATCGCCGCAGATGCAATACTCCGCAGGAATCCCGACAAGAAGATCTATGTCTGTGCCTCCGGGATCACCCCCTCCGGCACCGTTCACATCGGGAATTTCCGGGAGATCATCTCGGTAGAGTTGGTGGTCCGTGCGCTACGCGACAAGGGGCGACAGGTCAGATTCATCTACTCCTGGGACGATTACGACGTGTTCAGGAAGGTTCCCGCGAACATGCCCGAGCCGGAGACACTAAAGACCTACCTTCGAAAGCCCATCGTCTCGGTTCCGGATACGGCCGGCAGGGCGGACAGCTACGCCCGGGGCAACGAGGTCGAATTGGAGGAGATCCTACCGGAGGTAGGGGTTGAGCCGGAGTATATCCGGCAATCGGAGATGTATCGGGCATCCCGTTATGCCGAGGGGATCCGCACCGCCCTCGAGAAGGCCGATACCATCCGTGAGCTCCTAGATGAGCACCGCACCGAGCCGCTTCCGGCCGATTGGATGCCGGTATCGGTGTTCTGTGGGGGCTGCGAACTGGATACCACCACCCCCGAGTCCTGGGACGGGGAGTGGAGCCTTACCTACTCGTGTTCCTCGTGCGGTAACCGGGAGACCGTCGATCTCAGGGAAACCTCCATCGTGAAACTTCCCTGGCGTGTCGACTGGCCAATGCGCTGGAAGTATGAGGGCGTCGACTTCGAACCCGCCGGCAAGGAGCACCACTCCAGCGGCGGCTCCTTCGACACGGCTAAACAGATCGTCACACGGGTATATGCCGGCACTCCGCCGCATACCTTCAAATACGATTTCATCCGCCTGAAAGGCGGTGGGGGCAAGCTCTCCTCGTCGTCGGGTGAGGTGGTCGGACTCCGGGAGGTGCTGCAGGTCTATCAGCCCGAGGTGGTGCGGTACCTGTTCGCCGGTACCCGGCCGAACACCGAATTCGCCGTCTCCTTCGATTTGGACGTGCTCAAGGTGTATGAGGACTACGACAAGTGCGAGCGTACCTACTTCGAACCGGCCGAGACCGAGAAGGCCAGAAAGCGGCGTGAGAAGATCGCCCGCACCTATGAACTCTCACAGGTGCACGAGGTGCCCGCCGAGATGCCCTATCAGATTCAGATCAGGCATCTCTGTAATCTGCTTCAGATTCACTCCGGCGATATCGATGCCGTGATCGAGTACCTCGGCGATGTCCAGGATCATCAGATGGAACGATTTGGGCAGCGGGCCGGGTGCGCCTGGTTCTGGGTCACCACCTACGCTCCCGATGATTTCCGCTTCGCACTGCGGAAGCCCGGTGATCCGCCGGTGGAGCTGCCCGATCCGCAGACCCGGGCCGTACGACTGCTGTGCGAAGCGGTTTCCGAGCACATGGATGTCATGGGGGAGAAAGATTTCTCCGGCAAGGTATATGAGATCGCCGAACAGTGCGGCCTGGAGTCGAAGGAGCTCTTCCCGGCCGTGTACAAGGCCCTGATCGGCAAGGAAAAGGGCCCGCGGCTGGTCAGCTTCCTCTACGCCATCGGCCGCGAGCGGGTGGCCGAGATCCTATCGGGGTATTGATCCCGGCCGAATATTGAGATTACCGGATGAGTCGTCGCAACTGGGGCTTGATTGCGGCCGTCATGACGCTACTCGTATCACCCGTATACTCCAAGAGATAGCCACCTGGGCCAATTCGCGAAGCGATTTGCCCTTACCACCTTTGGCGGTGGTCGTTCACTCGATCCGTGACAATCCTATTCGATCACGTAGTCGGTGACTACCTGCCAGCTGCTCCACCCGTCGGCGGAATCCGGCCAGTAGGAATGGTAGACGTTGTAGCCGTTGACCATGAACACGTCCAGGGAGTTCGCATCTTTGGCGGCGGCACTCACCTGGGTGGCCGGTGAGGGAGCTACTGTTCCGCCGGTGGACGCCGATGTTCCGAGGTTCCACCATCCCCGGTACGTGTTCCGGGCGTCCCGACCGTACTCCCAGGCGGCACTGTAGACCTGCTGGTCGTTTCCGAGCACGAATATGTCCACGTACCCGTCCTGCCGCGAGACCGGATCGACTCGGGCTCCGGGAGAGGCGGTGACGTTGCCGATTCGCTGCCAACCGCTCCAGCCGCCTTCCGCCGGATCCCACTCGTTCGAATGGATCTGCCCGTCTAGTCGGACCGCGAAGACGTGAATCCTCTCCTCGTCACTGACCACCGCCGACACAGTGGTGATGCCTTGTCCGGCGGATCCGAGGCTCCACCAACCCTGCCATGCGCCGTCGGCTGTATCCTGATGCCATGCCGCCGTCCACACGTCGCCGTCCAGGCCGACGGCGAATATGTCGAGCTTGTCGGCGGCCCTGGTGACCGCCCACACATCGGTGCCGCAGAGGGCGATGCCGTCCTGTATATGCCACCAACCGCGCCACACCCCCTCATCAACATACTGGTCCCATGCGGCGGTGTAGATGCCTCCGTCCTCGCCGACCGCGAAGATGTCCAGCTTGTCCGGGTCTCGTACGGTAACCGAGACATGGGTCCCGGGTATAGTCGTCAATTCGCCGATCTGCCACCAACCCCGCCATCCGCCGCCGACTGTGCTGTCCCATGCCGCGGTATATACTCTCCCGTCGGTTCCGGACACGAAGGCATCCAGGTTATATTCGTATCGTGATACGAGAGAGAGTTGCCCTCCCGGCACGGTAAATCCGTTTAGGATTGTCCCCCAGCCGTTCCATGCCCCTGAGAAGTAGTCCTCATCGGAATGAGCGATGTAGATGCCGCCGTTCCCGTCCACCTGGATGACACTTACATTTCCTGAGTCAGGCGCGACGGTGTCCGTCCATACCGGGTCGGTGTGCGGGTACATCTCGTAGACGGTGCGGATATCGCCTGCGGAGAACCTGATGCTCTGAGTGCCGTACGAGGAGCCGTCGAGTTTGATAATGGTGGGTATACTCGTGTCTACGCAGAAAGCGAAAGAGGGATAGAGCATGATCGAGAGCCAATCGAAGTTATGATAATCGAATCCATCGTAGCCTCGTTCGTCGTAGGTCTCGAAGTTGTGGTCCTTGCCGGAGAGGATGTTGTCCCAGTCGATCTCGAGGAAGGCGTCTCGATCGCTCCTGGAATTCTCGTGGTACAGGCCTATGGCGTGGCCGATCTCGTGGATTGCGGTACCCACACCATAATCAGAGGCGAGGTGAATCCGTTGCCGGCCGCCGGCCATGCCCAAGTCGCTGGACCAGTATCCCTCGTCGTCGTTGAGGTAGAAGAACTCGATGTAGTTCGATTCGTTGGTTCTTTCGACGAAGTCGAATCCGAGATCGATGTAGTAGCGGATGGCGGTGACCAGATTCGACGTGTTGGTAAAATCGTCGGCGAATCGGTAGTACACGATCCGGTTGGGCCAGTAGACGGTGGTTTTTTCTCGGGCCGCACCCCTGGTGAAAGGCGGAAGGTCCGATACTTCGGTGGCATCCTTCACAATATCGAAATCGTAGACAACCTTGTCTCCGATCAACTCGTAGGTCACCGAAACTCCGTCGATGTATCCGGTGGCGACCTCTCCCGACTGCTCAGGAAACGCGACGGCCTCAGGCTCCGTGATGTCCCCCTCATGCGCAACATATACTCCCTCGGACATCTCCGGTTCGTCGTCTATTCCGTCGGTATCGTCACCGCCGTCTGTCCCTGTGGACCCGTCGGTACCGTCGGAGTCGATCAGGCAGCATCCGCTTAAGGATGCGGTGAATGCCGTCACGCCTATTGCTAGGAGTACTATCGTTAGAAATACTAGCGGTTGTTTCGATGAGTCGGTCGCGATCATGACTATTCCCCCGTTTTTTCAAACGTTTCTATGATAGAGTTCACTGAAAAAAGGGTAGAAATCGCAATTTGAGATTTCTTAAGTACTTGT
>CAZAKE010000287.1:0-4121 GCA_964485495.1 uncultured Spirochaetales bacterium | reverse complement strand
GTACTTCATGGCTGACGAGTTCCGAACCATTCTCTCGGATGTATAACTTGAGGAACGCACTCGTATCGAGATAGATCACCAGCGGCCCTCTCGATCACTTCGGACGGTCTCCTCAGTCGATCTGCCTCTTCCATCGACAGAAGTCGCAAGGTGATCGTCCCATGTGACAACCCGACGAGGACGCGGCGGAACGATGAGTGCGGCGGGGTTTCCTCTATTCAACACCTCGAAGGTTTCACCATTCCGAACCTGCTTCTCGATGTCGGCCCAATGTGCCTTGAGTTCCCGCACAGAAATTGTCTTCATGTGTTCGAGTCTACTACTTGTTTCTCAATTTGTCTAATAAAAGATTACGATTTGAGACTCAACTTGATAGACAGAAAACTGCATCAGTCGATCGAACTGTCCTACCCAATAGCGCAAATCGCGGAATTTAGGCTATTATGATGACGGAGGTCTCTCATGCAATCAACCGAAATATCCCACGTTCCACATGATTCGGACCGCATCGCGACCCTCGCACGAAAGCACGCCGCGTTCTGGCGGGGAGACGAGGAGAACTCCTTTCTCCGTTCCGCCGGTATATTCTCGCCTTCGGCGCCGATCGCGCTACCCCAAGGGGCCGGAAGCAAGCCCATAGATCATGTCGAAGTCCTTACCCCCGACCTGATACACGTGGACGCCCTGATCGACGATATCGAACGGCTCTATTCCGCCGAGCCATCAGAAGACATCTTCATCCACGGCTTCTGCACCTTCCCGGGACTGGGAGACCTGATGCCGTTGAGTCAGCCTCTGGCGAAGATTCCGTGGCTGGAAGCGGCCATCGGCATACCCATCACCATGACTGAAGGACACATTTGGGTAGGTGAACCTGAGGAAAGCCCCGAGGAGTTCTTGAAGAGCTGGCGGAACCTGGACGAGAATCCCTGGCTGGAGCTCTATACCCGTTTCCTCGAACGCCTCGGTGACCGTTTAGCAACCCGGGAGGGGGGCCGGTTTCCGGTATCCGCCAACACCCTCTTCCGCGGACCCAGCGACCTGGCCGCCGCCGTCTTGGGTGCCGCCGAGGCCTGTCTGGGTTGGATCGACGATCCCGAGCTGATGTCCCGTCTCCTCCGTCTGGGTGTGGACGCAAACCTCACATTCATCGAGCAGGGACGGAAGACTGTGCAGTCCTTCCATGCGGGATCTTCGGATTCGGATTCTCTTGATTCTCCGGACTCTTATGAAGGCTACATGAGCGCCTTCGGCATCCTGGCACCCCACCCGGTCCTGCGCATGCAGGCGGACCACTCTTCGCTCCTATCGCCCGGGATCTACCGGGAACAGATCCTGTCATTCGACAGGAACGTGGTGCGGGCTAATCCGTCATCGGTGTTCCACATCCACAATAACGGCCTGCACATGTCCCCCTATCTGGTGGAGAACCCGGAGCTGGACGTTGTCCAGGTGACCATCGATCCCTACCCACTGGGCGCGCGCAAAGACTACGAGATCGACATGGTCCGTTCGATCCAGGCGCACAAACCGGTGATCCTGGACGTGAACTTTCCTGATTGGGAGGAGGCCGAGGAGTTCCTCTCACGACTCGCGCAGAAACGGCTCTGCTTCAACCCGCGCTTCTCGAGAGAGGAGTATGCCCGACTTCCGGAAGAATATCCCGGCCGGGAGATCTGGCTCATGACGTGATGTCTACGCTGGTAGTTATCACATTCTATCCAACGGAAACCGTGTAGCGACCACCTTTTTCCGTATCGAAGGCCCACAGGATCTGCGCAGAGTCATCCTGCCGCGGCATGACTTCGGCCTTATCGATCGCTACCGGCTCTCCCTCACAGGTCAATACCGGACGTCCCGGCGTGCCGGACGGCACCTGCAATACACACCGTCCGCCGTTTCGTGACAGGATGGACGCCTCGGCGAGACCGCCGTCCCGCCAGGCGATGTCCACCAGAAATCCGCCTCGGGCGCACAGGCCGGTAACCCATCCCTTGCGCCACGCCCCCGGGAGGGCAGGCAGGAGATCGAGGAATCCGGCGTGGGATTGCAGCAGCATCTCCGCGATGCCGGAGGTAGCCCCGAAATTCCCGTCGATCTGATAGGGGGGATGGGCGTCGAAGAGGTTGGGATAGGTACCGCCGCCGTCGTACTCGGTGCGCTCGCTGCCGGTAAGGGTGAGTTGTCGCCGCAGCATGGACAGCGCGTGGTCGCCGTCACGGAAGCGTGCCCAGAAGTTGATCTTCCACCCCATCGACCAGCCGGTACCGGCGTCGCCTCGGAACGCCAATGACTTCCGCGCGGCTGCGAACAGCTCCGGTGTTGCCGGAGTGATCTCGATGCCCGGATGGAGGCCCCACAGGTGAGATACGTGGCGGTGGGTGTTTTCGGGATCATCCTTGTCCGTGAGCCACTCCTGCAGCTGGCCGTGCCGACCGATTAGATTCGGGGCGATCCTTTTCAGGGCCTGGCGTAACGTGTCTCGCAACTCGGTATCGATGTCGAGTATTTCAGACGCAGCGACGGTGTGGGAGAAGAGATTCCGAATGATCTGATGATCCATACTCGGTCCAGGCACCAGGCCGCCGTTCTCCGGCGAGTTTGAGAGCGGGGAGATCAGATGTCCCGTTCCGGGATCTTCTGTCAATACATCGAGGAAGAAGAGCGCGGCCCCTCGCATGAGCGGATACGCACGTTCCCGCAGGAAGTCCGTGTCGCCGGTGAACTCATACCGCCACCAGAGGTGCTGGCACAGCCAGGCCCCGCCCACCGGCCAGATGCCGTGGTTCGAGGCGTTGATCGGCGCGGCGCCGCGCCACAGGTCGGTGTTATGGTGGAGCACCCAGCCACGAGCGCCGTAGTGTTCCCGGGCTACAACGGCCCCGGTCCCCGCCACGTCCTCGAGCATCGTGAAGAGTGGATCGTGACACTCGGAGAGATTGGTGAGTTCCGCCGGCCAGTAGTTCATCTCGGTGTTGATATTCACCGTCCACTTGCTGTCCCACGGAGGCTCCATCCGGTCGTTCCAGATCCCCTGCAGATTGGCCGGCTGGGTTCCCGGCCTGGAAGATGCGATCAGGAGATACCGTCCGAACTGGAAATAGAGGGCCAGGAGCCGGGGATCAGTCTCGGGATCGAAATCCACCAACCGGTCCGGCATCGGCTTCTCGGCTGCGTTCGTCACGCCCAGATCGAGCGCCACCCGGCGAAAGAGGGTCTGGTGATCGGCTACATGATCGAATCGAATCTCGTCATAGGACTTTCCGACGACGGCGTCCAGCACTTCTGTACACCGCCGTGACGGATCGGCAGACAGGTCCCGGTAGTTCACGTGGTTGGTCCCGGCCGTCATGAGCAGGACGACTTCACCCGCGCCTTCGATGGAGACGGTGCCATCCGCCGCGGAAACGGTTCCGTCGGTTCGGACCACGGCCCGCGTCTCAAACCCGATTCCGTCGGACTCCACCTGACCCGAGAGTACCACCCCGCCGTCCGACGACACGGAAACCGAGACGGACTCATGAGGTGACGAAATCGATATCTCACACCCGATCGCACCCTTTCGATCGGCGGTCACTCGAGTCACAACGACCCCATCGGGATGAGAGGCGAAGACTTCGCGACGATAGGAGACGCCGTCACACCGATACGAGACCGCGGCGATGCCCGTGTCGAGATCCAACTCACGCCGGTAGCCTGTATACTCCTCGTGCCCGGGAAGACTCACGAAAAGATCGGCGGTGGGCTGATACGCCTTCTGGCGGACGGGATCCCCCATGAAGACCTCCTGTGCCAGGGCTTCGGCCTCGGCCTGCTTCGCCGCGGCATCCTCCCATCGGCCGACGCGCTCGAGTTCGAGCATCTCCAGCATCATCCCGCGGAGAGCAGGATAGTGCCCCACCGCTCCGGTTCTCGCATAGTCGCAGGGAGTACCGTTCCACACGGTGTCCTCGTTGAATTGGATCCGCTCCCGGGGAACGCCCCCGTAGACCATCGCACCCAGGCGGCCGTTCCCGACCGGCAGTGCCTCGACCCACTGCTTCGCGGGCTCCTCGTACCACAGCTTCAGGTCATATGTCGTCTCAGTATTCATCGTATCCGCTCCCGGGGAACGCCCCCGT
>CAZAKE010000286.1:0-4274 GCA_964485495.1 uncultured Spirochaetales bacterium | reverse complement strand
TAGTACAACCCCACGTCGAACCCGAGACTCACTCGGAAGGGGAATACGCCGATCATCATTGCGTCGAAGGGACCGGCATACGGTTGCATGTAGTGCACATACCCGGCCGAGGCAGTCAGCGTGAAACGCTCACCCAAGGCTGCGTATCCCGCCAGTGAGAAGCGAATGACAGAACCGGTGTTGCTGTAGAATCCACTCACCGGGGCGGTGTATTCAGGAGTGGTCACCGAATCGGGATATCGATCCTCCCAGGCGTCGTACACTACCCCTGAGTGTTTGATATGCGTGAGAATATTCTGTAGGTAATCGATCCGGAGCCCGAAGAATCCCCTGCCGATCTGAAACCCCGGGTGTAGATATCCTTCGATGCCGATGGAGTTGAACCTCCCCAGTGTCTCCTTGTGATAGGTCCATGCCAGGTCGATACCGGCGACCATGGCGAGGTACCCCCTTAGCGGTAGATGGGTAGCGATGCCGACGTTCACCTTGAGGGCGTGCATCTCTCCTGCGGCGATGTCCCGCATGAGGGGGGTGCCGATGCGGCCGTACACCAACAGGTCGTTCCCCCGCAGAGTGCTGGGGAAACGATACCCGTAATAGGCACCGACTCCGAGCATCCCGTCGGAATCAACCTCGAGGCCGATGGTGTGTGACATGTCTCCGGCCAATACCCGCATGGGTTTCGCATTCGCCGGAGCAGGCGTCACGAGAAAAAAGAAAAGGAGAAAACCCACACAGAGCACTCCGATTCGGCGCAGCCGCCGGGAGGAGATCCCGCCCTCTTTGTAAAAAAACCTAATACTCATCGAGATACTCCTTAACCCCCGCAACGACGTCGTCAAACTGCTCCGTGAAAAGCCTGTGGCCGCTCTTCTCGATACGAAGCACTCGGGCGTTCGGAAAGCAGGTTGCGTTGTACTCTTCTTGGAACGTATAGCCGATGGGGCTGCAGCTCGTGCCGACCAGAAGCACCTCCTCCGTAAACCGGTGTAGGTCTCGGGTAAAATCGTACGCGTAACTACCCGCATAGATGATGCTCCGCTCCCATACCATCAGGGCATATCCGCCGGGACGCCACACCGGCCATTCCGGCGAATTCTCGACATCGCAGAAGAAATCACGCACACCGCTCTGCAGCATCGCCAGGCAACGGTAATCCAGGAGTTCATGCGTACGGATGCCCACCGAGTTCGAGGCGTAGGACATGTCCAGATACCCCGATGAAGCCAGATTAAGAATTCCGTCGACGTGCTCCATATACTCCGCCTTGAGCCCGAACGGCTCCACCAAGATCGCCTGATCGACCTCATCGGGATACATGCCGAGGTAGATGGCTACAAAGACCGCGCTCCAGGAGTGGCCCAAGATGGAGATCGGCGCGTCCGGAGAGAAGACCTCCTTCATGGCCCGGATCTCATCGACCATGTCGACAAACTCCAACTCCTGTGCGGTTACCCGTTCGGACAGCCCGTTTCCCCGCTGATCCCACATGACGACGTGATACCGGTCGGAAAACACCTGCAAGGGTAGATACGCCCGCATATCCGAGAGTGAGCCGTGCATGACGAAGAGGGCCGGATCGGACGGATCACCGAAGGTACGATAATGGACGGCCCGTCCGAACTCGTCCACCGTGATGGTAATGCTTTGGAGATCAGGATCTTGATCCGCCGTCGGCGGAACCAGCGACCCCGGCGTCTCGGGAGGAATACATCCTGAAAGACCGCATAGAACAAGTATCAACGTCAAGGATACTGTCGTAATGCCATACTTCGGCAAACGGCATATGCTGCGCATGCACACCTCCTACTTCCGATACATACATCAGGGCACCACCAATACTACCGTATCTCGGTCGAACATGAAAGGGAACAGCAAAGGGAAGGTCGGAAGCCTTTCGGAAGCCTCATAGGAATAGAAATGAAAACAAAAAGCCGCCGGAAAATCCGACGGCGTATATGCTCACTTACATTTTATACTCTATTCTATACTCGTTGCCGACATCGGATATCTATATCATCCGTGCCGGACAGCACAACATCGAATCACACACCTAACACGAGTTCATCGAATATCTGCACATCCGTCGGAGTCCTGTCCCGGGCGATTTGCACGGCCCGTTTGCGCTCCTCCTTCGTGCCGACCTTGCCGATCAGGTGTAGCTCCTTTTTATCGGTGTCACCGAATGAGACACTGATATTGGTCTTTTTCTCGATTATCGGATCCTGAATCAGGGCATCCATGATCGTCTTCTCGGTAGCCGTCTTGTCCTTCTCGTTCCATACATTCTGTTGTACGGCCAACAGACCATAGACATTCCCCGGTCCACCGCCAGGCATTCCCGTTCCTGTATTATACGCCATCATATGTATTCCTCCTCGCTCGTATCGCATGGTACGCATCAATTGCGTTCATTCGTATACATGCAAATTTTATGCCAAGTTATGGTGCCGAAAATCCTATTTGTGCAAAATTTTCCGCCGGATCGGCCGTTCACAGGTCATATACTCGTAAAAAAAGCGATACAAACGTCTCCCGGAAACCTGTCCCGGACAACCCGCGGAGTGTGTGCATAAATTACACAATCTCCGACGATTGTGCCGGTCAAGGACTGGTATCCATCATCGTACCATGCTACCATATAGAGAAGATGTCCGATTACAGCCATGAGATCGTATCGGCGCTCCGCCGAATCATGAGGGCCGTCGATCTGCATTCCCGGCGGCTCCTGCGTACGTACGGATTGACTCATCCTCAGGTGCTGATACTACAGCAGATCAATTGGTACCCGGGCATCACGCCCGGCGCATTGGCCAAGGCCCTCTCACTCAGTCAGGCCACTATCACCAGCATCGCGGATCGTCTCGAGCGGCATGGATTTCTCACCAGAGAACGGCAAACCGGAGACAAGCGGAAGGTGTCCTTCGCCCTGACCCAGAAGGGACTCGATATCATCTCCACGAATCCATCGGCCCTGCACGAACCGTTTATCAAAAAATACGCGGAGTTGGAAAAGTGGGAGCAGACACTGCTGTTGTCCTCCCTGCAGCGAGTAGCCACGATGATGGAGTCGAACGATGAGCTGGAACCGTACCCGAGTGTGGACACGAAGGAGAAGCGGAAGTGACGAAGAGCGCATTCGAACAGGCAAACCTCGCGACCGAAACGTGGGACACGCATACCCATCTCGATACCTCTGAATCGATAAACGCCACCAGTATTTGGGACATCATCCATTATTTCTGGTTTGAACGCGAATTAATTGCCGCCGGATATCCGACGGAGAAAGAGAGAGCGACCCTCAGTGAGGAAGAACGGACAACCGCCTTCCTCAAGGCCTTCACAAAGGCAGGCAACACCTACTGGAGCTGGGTATTCAGGCGAATACTCTCAGACCTGTATGCGGTTCGAGAAATAGACGAGAGCAGCCTCCGCGGTGTCGACGGGAGTATCCGTGAGACCGGAGCCGATTCTACCGACTGGATCACCCGCGTTGTAGAGAAACTACACATCACGTCGATCGCAGTAGGGCCGGCCGACGCAGCCGTACCTGCCGGTCTCGGAAATCTGTTCCACCGGATACCGACATTCGACCCAGATCAGACATCGCGAGAGTCATCCCCGGAAAAACACGCCGAACAGCTGGCTGATATGTATGAGGAGCGATTCGGCAAAACCGTGCGTCTCTCCGAATCCACGCTGAATCGGTTTATGTATAGCAGCCTTCGCGTCTCCTCAGGCGAAAAACGAACTCCAGCCGCGTCAGGCGATACAGATCCGGTCGTAACCGCCCTGCTTCGTGAACTCGACAAGAGAGAATTCAACCTACAGCTGTTCATCGGCACCATAGGACGCTGGCCGCACCCCGTCTCCATGTGGAACGACACCGATCGCGTGCTCTCCCTCTACCCGCTGTTCGAGGCCTATCCGCACTGTACCTTCGAGATCGCCAATGCCGCAAATTTAAGCAATCTTGACATCGTGCAGGCGGCCAGGACCTTTCCGAATGTGATGCCCGGCGGCCTTTGGTGGTTCGACTTTCGGGCCAGCGTATACCGCGAGGTCTTTCAGTACAGGGTGGAGGCGCTCCCGTCCTCCCGATCCTGTATCATCGCTTCCGACGCCAGGTGTATCGAATGGTGTTACGGTAAGGTTCTGCTCGTGAAGACCCTGCTCGCAGATTTCCTCTTCAAACAAGTTGAAGAAGGATGGCTCGACGAGGCCTTGGCCAGCGGCAGCGCGCGGACGCTCATCGTGCCGCGCGGACGCAATCC
>CAZAKE010000285.1:0-4353 GCA_964485495.1 uncultured Spirochaetales bacterium | reverse complement strand
ATGAAATCCAACTCGTGTCCGCCGGCACCGACGGTCCGTACCGAACCATCTGCACCACTCACCTGCGCCGTCATCCCTTCGGGAACCGTTACCACAAGATTTTCTCTCCTCCCTTCACACGCAGTATACTCGACGGCGACCGGTCCATGCCGCGTCGGGACCTTCCCGCGAACAAACGAGAGAGAACCTGGGTTTGGTGCGATCTCCACCGTGTCCATGCCGGGCGTCAGCGGACGAACACCGAGTACAAACCGGGGCAAGAGGTTGGCAGGCGCGGCTCCCCAGGCGTGGTTCCGGTCCATGTTGGGCTTGTAGCGGACATCCCAGGCCTCCCAGGTCATGCCGGCGCCGCAATCGAGCATGTGTTTCCAGGAACGGTCGCCGTCCGCAGTCATCAACCGCAGCGCCGTGTCGGCGTGCCCCTCCTGAAACAACGCCTCGAGCAGGTACTGCGCCGCATAGACGCTGCAGGCCATCCCCTTCTCCTCGATGAAGGAGAGTACCGGTGCCGTATGTTCCTCCGGGACGAGTCCGAACGCCAAGGGGAAGATGTTCGCGTGGAGGGAGCTGTGGCGGCTGCTCTCGCCGTCCACATACAGTCCGGAGTCGCAGTCGAAGAAGGCATCCTGGAACGAGTGTCGAATCCGCGAAGCCCTTTGTCGATACGATTCGGCATCAGCGGTCATCCCGATCCGTGCCGCCAGGTCACTCATGAGGAGTAAGGCCCGGTGGAGAAACGCGTTCACCACCGTATTATAGTCGCACATCTCATAGGAGTCCCGCTCCCCCTCGGGCCAGTCCACGATGTCCCTCAGGATATACTCGGTTCCGGGATGGATATGCTCGCCCTCCGCCCGGTAGATGGACCTGAGCAGGTCGGCCGGCAGGGGGTCCGCCGTAGTGCAGATCAGGCCGTCGCCCCGGGCCAGCGGCAGCAGCAGCTTCGCCTGCAGGTCCCGGTAGAACCGTCGCACCGACCCGTCATCTCCCGAATACATCAGGTCCGCCCAGGCCATGAAGATCGAGTGGAACAGCCACTCCGACCACACGCTCGAATGGTGCAGCATGAACTCGTGGGTATGCCGGGCCAGCCCGTACTCGGCGTTGACACAGTAGTATCCCAGCTGATTGATATAGGCATCGGCCTCGCGTGGATAGCGCTCGCGGTCGCCATCCACGAACATCCCGCAGAAGCTGGTGGCAAACATGGTGTGCTTGCACAGATCCCATATATGGTTGAGCCGGTCGTCCGAGCATTCGAAATCGGATTCGTCCGGATCGAAGGGATAGTGCACCGCGACAAGCCGAAGATCATCGGCCGTCAATCTCCCCGGCACGCCTTCGATCTCCGCATACCGGAAGGGCATGACCTCCCCCATCACAGCCGGCATGAGGATGGTCCGGCGTCCGGTGTTCTTTGAATCAGATGGGATCACCAGGTCATGAAGGTGCCGTCCCTTTTCAAGCGCCTGCATCACCTCACGAAATCGTGCCTGCCCGGGAGGATTTCGGTCGATACGTCCGGTGTCGTCGAGAACCTCACCGAGACGCACCGTTACGACACTGCCTTCGGTCGGCGCGTCGATCGAGAGCCGCAGCGTGCCGAACCAGGCTTTACCGAAATCTACGAAATAAATCCCGTCATCGCTCCTTGTGAAGGTGACGGCTTCGATAGGAGTCTTGGTGAGGGACTTGTACTCGAGTGGATCTTTCATGACTGTTGCCCACCATTCAGGAATCACACACCTGTTAAAGGTGCTGCGCTTTTATAAGGGCCGCACCCCACGGTGCGGCCCGACATCATCGTGCTTACATCTCAATGTCCTTGCAACTGAACGTGCCTACATATAGATGTATCCCGGTCTATTTACCCCAAGCAGCGTCGTAGAGTTCCTGTTGGATCTCGAGATATCGTTCGAGATTCATCTTCTCGAGGTTACTCAGGTACTCGTCCCATCGCTCATCGATACCGCCCTCGAGGATCCAGCCGGCCTTCATCTGATCGGCATAGCTCTGGATGTCGGTGGCGATGGTGCTGAACTCCTGCTGGAGCTCCGCGGTCATGTATCCTGCGGGAATCCTGTCCTCTTCCGGCACCGCATAGGGACGATACTCATTGACGAATCCGAGTTTGAGGGCCGCACGGCCGTCGACCACACGGTGATCGTTGATGTAGAGGTCGATCATGTAGGCGGCCGCACCAGGGGCGATCGTCCCGCGCCACTGGCCATAGGAGAGCCCCTCGGGGGTGTTTTCGACGGAGGATCGCCACTGGCGATTCGCCTCGTCGACCCAGACCCATCCCTGGCCTTCGAATCCCATGTTGAAGATCTTGTCGTATACTGAGACTTCATTCTTCGTCTCCACGAACAGGTCAAACCAGCGGAGCGTCGCCTCGGGGTGCTCGTTCACCATCGTAATAGCCGGCCCGTTCTTGCTGACGCCTATCCCGCGCCGGTGGGGCCAGAGCCGGTCTCCATTCGGGCCCTCTATGGGCAGCAACAGAGAATATGAGGGAATGACCGACGGTGCCAGGTGATTGTCCGGGATGAAGATATCGATGACACCGACGTAGGGCTCCTCGGCCTTTGTCTTCGCGTTGTGTTGCGACTGGTTTTGAGTGAAGCCTTCCGGATCGATGAGCCCGTCGGCTGCGAGTCTATGGAAATACTTGATCCCCTCCTTATAACCCGGTTCGGTACCGGCGAACAACACCTTCCCGTCTCGGACCATGAGGTAATCATCTTCGACGATTACGCCGAACGCACCGAAGAGGAGATCCAGCCCCTGGTTGAAGAACGTGAATGGAATTTCGTCAGCCTCGCCGTTGCCGTTCGGATCCTGAGTCTTGAACGCCATCAGGACATCGTAGAACTCATCGGTGGTTGTCGGTTTTTCGAGTCCGAGTGTGTCGAGCCAATCCTGGTTGATGTGGAGATGCCAACCGATATCACTCCAAGGGGCCGATGCACCGGTCGCGAGTGCGTAGATATGGCCGTCCGGAGCGGTAATGAGAGATTTGAACGCCGGGATATCCATCATCACCTTCTGCACGTTCGGTGCATAGGTCGGGATCATCTCCTCCAGCGGTACGAGCACTCCCTGTAACCCGTAGTCGAGAGTCATCGCGTCGGTCATTCCTCTGTACACCGCGTCGGGATAGTCGCCGCTTGCAAATACCAGGTTCAGCTTTTCAGTCCAGGCATTCTGCGGTACTTCTGTCCAGTCGATGTGAATGTTGGTCTGCTCCTCCGCCCACGCCACCGTCTCCATCTCTGCGAACGGTTTTCCGTTGAGTGGGATGTTGAAGGCCATCATCGAGATCGAGACCTTGTCATCCACGATCGGCAGGCCCGTCATATTGACGCCGCCGCCCGTCTCGGCCTGCTCCTGCTGCGCGCTACCGAACACGGTGGGTACTGCAATCAGCATCACTAAAAAACATAGAACGAGTCTTCGAGACATATTGTCCCTCCTTAAAAAATATGTGATCTCATTCCCCGCAATCGAGGAAATCGACTCTAATACCACAAGACCGTGCGCTATCCCTTGATAGCGCCGATCATGACCCCACGTACGAAATGCCTCTGCACGAAGGGATAGATCATGAGTACCGGCAGGGAACTCACGATTATCACCCCGAACTTGATGAGTTCTGCATATCTCTCGGCGGCACCGAAATCGTTGATATCGACGAGGTCCGCCTCGATCATCTCACTCTGTATCAGGATCTCCCGTAGAATGATCTGAAGCGGATAGAGTTTTCGATCGTTCAGATAGATCAGCGCCCTGAAAAACTGGTTCCAATGGCCCACAGCGTAGTATAGTATTTGAACGGCGATGATGGCGCGGGAGAGCGGCAGCACGATTTGAAAGAAAAACCGCTGATTCGTACACCCGTCGATAAAGGCAGCTTCCAGTAGCTCGGGAGAGAGCGTGCTCTGAAAGAAGGTACGGGTAATGATGATGTTCCACACCCCGACACACCCGAAGATGATCATCACCCACGGAGTGTTCACGAGTCCGAGGTTCTTCACGATGAGGTAGGTTGGAATCAACCCTCCCTGGAAATACATTGTGAATACCAGGAAACCCATTATAAGGTTACGCCCTAGAAAGTCTTTTCGGGATAACGAGTATCCGGTCATCAGAGTCACCATGACGCCTAATAGGGTCGCCGAAACGGTATAAAAGATAGTATTGCGATAGCCGTACCATATGCGTGCGTCCGAGAATATCTTCACGTACCCAAGCAAGGTTACATCCTTCGGAAAGAGCAGTACTTTTCCGGCATTCACGGCGTCGGGGTTGCTTACCGAAGCGATGATGATAAAGTACAGCGGGTAGAGAACC
>CAZAKE010000284.1:0-4361 GCA_964485495.1 uncultured Spirochaetales bacterium | reverse complement strand
CGCAGCCGTGGTCGCCGACACCCTCCACCACCGCCGTGGCGCCGGAGTTACGCACACAGAAGCGTTCT
Organism: uncultured Spirochaetales bacterium; assembly: GCA_964485495.1. Classification (GTDB taxonomy): domain Bacteria; phylum Spirochaetota; class Spirochaetia; order CAZAKE01; family CAZAKE01; genus CAZAKE01. Next base: position 4,293 of record CAZAKE010000284.1, on the reverse strand, counting down.
CCGGCCATGCCGTTGATGTACACCTCTCCGCCGGTGGCGCCGAAGAGGGTAACGTTTCCGACGATGATGTTACGCTCCGGGATGAAGGCCGATCCTTCAGGCGGGTACACCACCAGCCGACCTCCCGAAAGCCCCTTACCGAAGTAGTCGTTGGCATCGCCTTCCAGCTCGAAGGTGATACCCGGGGCGAGGAAGGCCGCGAAACTCTGCCCGGCGCTGCCGGAGAATTGTATATGGATAGTGTCTTCCGGCAGCCCTGCGGAGCCGTACCGTTTCGAGACATGATAGCTCAGGGTGGCGCCGACGGTGCGGTTACAGTTGCGAATGGACGTCTTCAACGAGACCGGTTTCTTCTTCTCGATGGCATCGGCGCAGCGTTTCACCAAGTCCGGGTCCAGCGAGAGTCCGAAGTCGTGCTGCTGGGAGCGGATGCATCGGATGGAGCCGCCCTCCGGAACCTCCGGCCGGGCCAGGACCCGGCTGAAATCCAGTCCCCCGGCCTTGTAGTGCGCCACGGCGGCCTCGGTATCGAGCAGGTCCACTCGCCCAACCATCTCGTCGACGGTCTTGAATCCGAGGGAGGCCATGATCTCTCTCACCTCCATGGCGATGAAGCGCATGAAGTTCATGAGGTGCTCGGGTTTTCCCGGAAATCGTTTCCGAAGGCGTTCATCCTGGGTGGCGATGCCCACCGGGCAGCTGTTCAGGTGGCACTTCCGCATCATGATACAGCCCAGGGACACCAGCGTCATGGTGCCGAACCCAAACTCCTCGGCCCCCAGGAGCGCGGCCACGACCACGTCACGGCCGGTCTTGAGTTGGCCGTCGGTCTGTACGCGGATCCTATCCCTGAGTTTGTTGCGCACCAGCACCTGCTGGGTCTCCGCCAGGCCGATCTCCCAGGGAGACCCGGCGTATTTGATGGACGAGACGGGGGATGCGCCGGTACCGCCGTCATGACCGCTGATGAGCACCATGTCGGCCTTGCCCTTGGCTACTCCGGCCGCGATGGTCCCGACCCCCACCTCCGAGACGAGTTTCACCGAGACCCGAGCCTCGGGATTGGCGTTCTTCAGGTCGAAGATCAGCTGGGCAAGGTCCTCGATGGAGTAGATGTCGTGATGCGGCGGCGGGGAGATCAGCATCACCCCCGGGGTCGAGTGTCGCACCCGGGCGATCACGTCATTCACCTTGTGTCCGGGTAACTGTCCCCCTTCCCCCGGCTTGGCCCCCTGGGCCATCTTGATCTGTAACTCCTTGGCACTTGCCAGATAGTAGCTGTTCACGCCGAAACGGCCCGAGGCCACCTGCTTTACCGCGCTTGAGAGGCTGTCACCGTTGGACAGCGGTATGAACCGGGCCTCGTCCTCGCCGCCCTCGCCGGAGTTGCTCATCCCTCCCAGCCTGTTCATGGCGGTGGCGATGGACTCGTGGGCCTCCTTGCTGATGGACCCGAAGGACATGGCCGACGAGACGAACCGCCGGATGATCGATTCCACCGGCTCCACCTCGTCCAATGGAACGGGGTCGGCCTCCCTGAACCGAAACAGTCCCCGGAGGGTACAGAGATATTTACCGGTGTCATTCACCTCCGCCGTATACCGCTTGAATATTTCGTAGTCGCCGTTCCGGACCGCCTTCTGCACCAGCACGATGGCCTGCGGGCTCAGGAGGTGTCGTTCGGCCCCCTCCCGGTAGGCATACCGTCCGCCGGATTCCAGGTAGGCGCCTCCGTGCCCGAACCCGTTCCGGTGACGGGAGACGGCATCGGCCTCTATCGCCTCCGGCCCTGCGCCGCCGATGCGCGAGGAGGTGCCGGTGAAGTAGCGGTCTATCAGCGCCTGATCGAGGCCGACGGCCTCGAAGATCTGGGAGCCTCGGTAACTCCTGATGGTGGAGATCCCCATCTTCGACATCACCTTCAGGAGGCCCTTCTTCACCGCGGTGATGTAGTTCTCCACCGCCGTCTGCATGGTCAGGTCCGGCAAGAATCCGCCGGACTTCAGATCCGCCAACGATTCGAACACCATGTATGGATTGATACCACTGGAGCCGAAGGCGATGCAGGCCGCGAAATGCTGCACCTCTCTCACCTCCCCGGTCTCGAGGATCAGGCCCGAGAGGTGCCGCTTGCCCACCCGCACGAGATGGTGATGTACCGCCCCGGTTGCCAGGAGCGCCGGCACGGCGGCATGATCCCGGTCGATCCCCCGGTCGCTCATGATGACCAGAGAGTATCCCTCGTCGATCTTTTCTTCTACCGTCGCGCACAGCAGCTCCAGGGCTTCCTCCAGGGCCCCCGGCGATTCTCCGGGCCGGAACAGCATCGGCACCGAGCACACCCGAAAGTCGGGGATATCCGCCGTGAGGAGACGCCGGATGTCGTCGTCGGTGAGTACCGGATGGGCCAGCTTCAGCTGCCGGCAGTGCTCGGGGGTCTCGTCGAGTAGGTTCCGCTCCCGCCCTACGAAGCTCATCAGGGACATGACCAAGTTCTCCCGGTACGGGTCGATGGGAGGGTTGGTGACCTGGGCGAACTGCTGCCGGAAGTAGTCGTACAGCAGGTCCGGCCTGTCTGAGAGCACGGCCAGACTCTGGTCGTTCCCCATGGAGCCCACCGGCTCCTGGGCGTTCATCGCCATGGGCAGGAGGATCATCTTGAGGTCCTCCATGGTGTAGCCGAAGGCCCGTCTTCGGGCATCGAGCACGGCCGGTTCCGGAGGAGACGGATGCCGATCACCCGGCAGCGCCAGCAGACCCCGCAGCTCGATACGGTTCTCCTCCAGCCAGCGCCGATAGGGCCTGCGCCGGGAAACCCGGGCCTTGATCTCGTTGTCCCGGATCAACCGCCCCGCCGCGGTGTCCACCAGGATCATCTTGCCGGGTGCCAGGCGGCCCTTCTCCAAGATCTCCTCGGGCGGGAAGTCCAGAACGCCTACCTCGGACGCATACACCGCCTTTCCGCCCCGGGTGATCACGTAGCGTCCCGGGCGCAGTCCGTTGCGGTCTAACGTGGCTCCGATCTTTACACCGTCCGAGAAGGCGATGGCCGCGGGTCCGTCCCAGGGCTCCATGATGGCCGCATGGTATTCGAAGAAGGCCCGTTTGTCCGCCGAGATATGATACCTCGTGCCGAAGGCCTCCGGCACCATCATGATCATCGAATGCTCCAGGCTGCGGCCGCCCCTGGAGAGCAGTTCGAAGACGTTGTCGAAGATGGCCGAATCGCTCCCCTCCGGGTCGGCCACGGGATAGAGCTTCCGCAGGTCGTCGCCGAAGAGACGTGAGCTGATGCTTGTCTGCCGGTAGGTCATGTTGTTCAGGTTGCGGCGTAGGGTGTTGATCTCTCCGTTATGTGCCATCATCCTGAAGGGCTGGGCCAGCGGCCACGAAGGGAAGGTGTTCGTGCTGTACCGCTGGTGCACCAGGGCCAGGGCGCTCTCGAACCGTTCATCCTCCAGGTCCGGGAAGAACGAGAGGAACTGCCGGGCCACGAACATCCCCTTGTACACGATGGTCTTGGACGATAAGGAGGGGATGTAGAGATCGGTACTCCCCCACCCTTCCGCCATGGCGGCCGATTCGATGCACTTCCTGAGCACATAGAGTTTCCGCTCGAGATGATCGCATCCTTCCACATCGGCGCAGCTGAGGAACACCTGCGAAAAGCCCGGCATCGACTCTTTCGCCATCTGACCTAAGGAGTCGGGTTGCACCGGCACGTCCCGCCACCCCAGAATTCGGAACTCTTCGGCTTTCGCGACTTTTTCCACCATCTCCCGGGCGCGACCACCCTCCGCCGGATCCGCCGGCAGGAAGAGAAATCCAACCCCGTACTCACCAGGATCGGGCAAGTCACCCCCCGTCTCGTCCCGGAAGAAGCGATGGGGGATCTGGGTCAGCATTCCCGCTCCGTCACCGGTCTTCATGTCGCCGCCGACGGCACCCCGGTGTTCGAGATTCCGCAAGATCCGCACCCCGTCGGCGACGATGGCATGCTCCGCCGTGCCGTCGATATTCACGACGAACCCGACGCCGCAGGCGTCGTGCTCGTACCTGGGGTCATACAGTCCGATTTCTCTTCTCATCTAACTTCCTTCGTGATTCGGCCTTCTTTCTCCATATATCGCTTCCACTATACTAACGGATGGCATCGTAAAAAAACATGGTATCACCAAAAAAAGATACCCATTCTCGAGATATGTGCAGACCTCCACATAGCGTAGCTGGAGGGAAAGCGGGAATTGTTCGCTTTGCCGATGATGCGGTGTTGCTGTTTGAGAACGACGATGA
>CAZAKE010000283.1:0-4373 GCA_964485495.1 uncultured Spirochaetales bacterium | reverse complement strand
TAGATATGCGCATTTCGTGCATGCTGATTCATCTTCCACAGAAATCGGGCCAGTAATTACGCCTTACTGCAGCCTGGGATACCATCAATCGTTTCAGGGCCTTTCATTTTTCTGCCGAAAGACCCTTACCAACTCCGGATATCCCTCCAGCGCACGCCTTCCCTCCTGATGCAGCCGGTATACACCCCGCTCTACCCGTTCGAACCATCCGTAGTAGTTCTTAGAGAGGATACTTTGCGTCTTGGTCCCGGTTCCACGTGCGCGAAGCTGTGACGGGGACTGAGGACCGTATTGCTCTAGCATCCAGGCGATGAATATCGTGTTCTCCCTGTAGGCAGTATAGGTGCCGCCTCCGGCGGTGCCGCCGGTGTTGTAGTCGCCGTACCGGCCTCGGATCTCCCTGATAATCACCGAGCGTTTCTTCCTGCTATTTCGTCGTTCATACGGTTTCGGATGAAAAACAATCTCCAATCTCGGACCTGAGCGAAGGAATCGTATCAGGATCAGCCCGAGTTCAAGACGTTTCAGCAGGGCGCTCATCTTGGCCCAGCTGGGCGGAAATCGCCGACTACCCGTCACCGGCAGGGCGATATAGACGGCGTCGGCTGTGCTCTGCCGGTCTACCGCCTGCATCAGGAGCGTAGCGTTGAAGGTCCGCTTCATCTCCACTACGACTAACTCGTCTCCCTTCAGGGCACACACGTCCCGGTTCAGGACCTCGCCGCGTACCAGGTATCCTTGTGCTTCGAGATACTCCTTCACCGGCGGGTACATCTCCGTCTCCCGGATGATCTGTTTTTTGGGGGAGGAGGTTGATGATTTTCTGTCGGTCGTCTTTCCCATGTTCAGCTTCTGCTTATACCCTATTCAATCGGCTCGATCGGTGCAAGCGGCCCCTTTGCAATTATTCAAAAACCAGAGTATACTGGTAATGAATAGGTACTGGTCCGAAAATTGTGGAATACGGTTTCCTGGCCATATATAGTGTCTTTGCACACGTATTAGACCGCATGTGAGACACGCAACCCACCACTCGGTCGGTATTCCACAATTTTCGAACCACTAAAAAGCAACCCCCCGCGTGTGACGGGTATGAGGAGGATTCGATGGCACGATACAAGACGATGGAAGAGACGATCGGGAACACGCCGTTGGTGCGGCTGCAGCGGGTGGTGGATTCGCCCAACACGGTTCTCGTGAAGCTGGAAGGGAACAACCCGGCCGGTTCGGTGAAGGACCGGCCGGCGTATAACATGATCCTGCAGGCCGAACGGCGGGGCGAGATCTCGCCGGGAGACCGGCTGGTGGAGGCCACCAGCGGCAACACCGGCATCGCCCTGGCGATGGCGGCGGCGATCAAGGGGTACTCCATGACGCTCGTCATGCCCGAGGGAGCCAGCGTGGAGCGCCGCGCTGTCATGAAGGCCTACGGCGCCGAACTGATCCTCACCCCCGCCGCCGACGGCATGGAGGGAGCAATCGACAAGGCGAAGGAGCTGGAGCGCAGCGGCCGGGGACGAATACTCGATCAGTTCGCCAATCCGGATAATCCCGCTTCTCACTACGCAGGAACCGGCCCGGAGATCTGGCGGGATACCGAGGGTGAGATCACCCATTTTGTAGGCTCCATGGGAACCACCGGTACAGTGATGGGGGTTTCTCGCTTCCTGAAGGAGAAGAAATCTGATATCGTGATCGCTGGGGTGTGGCCCGATGAGGGTGCCAAGATCCCTGGCATCCGCAAGTGGCCCGACGGGTATGTGCCGCCGATCTTCGAGTCCGAACGGGTGGACCGTATCCTGTACGTGGACGAAGGACGGGCCCACGCCATGGCGCGGCGGTTGGCCGCCGAGGAGGGCATCTTCTGCGGGATATCCGGGGGAGGCTGTATCGCCGCCGCCCTGAAGCTGGCCTGGGAACTCGAGGGCGCGGTCATCGTGGCCGTGATCCCCGACAGGGGAGACAAATATCTCTCCACCGGCGTATTTCCCGCTTGATCCGCCGTCGCCGTAATACGAGAGAGAATACGAGAGAGAATATGGAGGCATGGAAATGGAATTTCTGACCGAACCGTGGCCGTGGTATGTGTCCGGACCGCTCCTGGGGCTGATGGTGCCCATTCTGTTTTTTATCGGGAACAAGCACTTCGGGGTTTCGTCCTCCTTCCGGCACATCTGCTCCGCCGTGTTGAAGCCGAAGGCCGACTACTTCCGCTACGATTGGAAGGCATCGGCATGGAACCTGATCATGCTCGCGGGCACCGTCATCGGAGCCGCCGTAGCGGTGCTCTTCCTGAACGGCGGTGAAGCACCGGCGGTCACCGCCGAGGCTCGCAAGCTCTTCGCAGAGTGGGGTATCCTGCGGCTTGACGGGCTCATGCCCGAAGTGATCTTCGCGCCGGAGAACCTCTTCTCACTTCCCGCGCTGCTCGTGCTGGTTCTGGGCGGGTTTCTCATCGGTTTCGGTACCCGTTACGCCGGCGGATGCACCGCCGGGCACGCCATCATGGGACTCTCGTTGCTTAACCTGGGGTCTCTGGTCGCGGTGATCGGGTTCTTCGCCGGTGGGTTGTTGGTAGCCTGGTTCGTGGTACCATGGGTGGTGGGAGTATGAGTGCCAAGGCGAAAGGAGGCATGACGGTCGGTGCCATGGTGAAGTATCTGCTCATCGGGGTGTACTTCGGCATCGTCCTCATCAAGTCGGAGGTGGTCTCCTGGTACCGCATACAGGAGATGTTCCGTTTTCAATCGATTCACATGTATGGGATCATCGGGCTGGCCGCCGTCGTCGGCGTGCTGACCGTCATGATCATCCGGGTCTTCAGGCTGAGGGCCCCCGGCGGGGGGCCGATGAACCTGGAGGGGAAACCGTTCAACCGCATCGGAAACTTCGTCGGGGGAGCCATCTTCGGTTTCGGGTGGGCGCTTACCGGAGCCTGTCCCGGCCCGTTATACGCGCTTGTCGGCGCCGGGTACTGGACCGTGCTCGTGGCGCTGTTGTTCGCCATGCTCGGGGCTTTGTCATATGGGTATCTGAGGCCCAAGTTGCCACATTGATTGGGGTGCCGTAACGCAACCTCACTCCGTCTCAACCTCTCCCTCGGGAGAAGACTCGGATGAGGAGAGGTCGGAGAGCGACTTGACGTTCAGGGAGATCTGTCGTTGGGTTCCGAACCCCGCTTGGACCGTCCGTATCAACTCCGTCGCCGACTGGACGACCTGCATGAGCGTCGAGATGATGAGATCCTCCTCCTCCTTGTCCATGATATCATCGTCTTCGAGTGAATCACAGATCAGTACGTTGAGTTCCGACACTTCCTGCAGCATCAGCGCCATCTTTCGAGCGAGTTGTTTATAGCTGTATTCGATCCGCTTGTCTGCGACGCCGGCCAGGTTGTCGATGATGGACACGATGTTCTTCAGACTGTGGACCATGCGGGGATTGGGATTTGTTTCCATGGTCACTCTCCAGTTCTGAAACCGCACCAATGCCCGTTCGATGAGTTGTTGGATCTCCGCGTTACTCGGTCCGGTGTCATCGGCTTGAGAAGACATGGGGCTATTATCACAGAACCCGCGCCGACGTTCAAGATATGAGATATGAGACACGCCTGCAGTGTGATACACTCATAGAATGATCTTCGTGAGTACCGGTCCGATGCGGGTCCACAGACGGCAGCGGTGCATCTCATCGGTGACCTTCTATCGGCGTGAGGACCACCCGGAGGAACCGATTCTTCCGGGGGGTGACGGCGGTGGTGCGGAGAAACCGAATCCTTTCGGCGAGTTTTCGGTGGTCGAGGAGAGGAGTGGTGAGGTGGTCTGCCTTGCGTGTCGCAGGTTCCTCGCCTTCGAGTCGGACGGCATCTCCGTTTCGGGATCCCATCGGCACGAATGCGTGAATCCGGCGGGAATCGCCTTCGTAATCGAGCTGTACGCACCGGCCGAGGGCTGCCTCGACCTCGGCACGTTTACTACTGAGTATTCTTGGTTTTCTTCCTACTCCTGGCGATACGCGGTGTGTCTCGGCTGCGGCAGTCATCTAGGGTGGAAATACCACCTCGAAGAATCCGCCAACGGTCTACCCGAGTCGTTCTTCGGGTTGATCAGCGACAAGATCCTTCACCTGTCGCGCCGGACCGAATGGTAAAAACCCTCAAAATTCAATAAAACCTGCATAGATCGAGTACTCGCTCTATGCAGAAAATGAAGTTTACCGTAGAATACAGAACAAAGCAATTCCAAATGTAGCAGTAGCTACATTTGGAATTGCATGCTCTCTCTATATAGGATGCCTTTTCGAGGCGATTCGACGAGGAACGAAGTCGATATCGCGGAAAAGGAGCTGATAAACGTCTTACTTTCTACTTACTT
>CAZAKE010000282.1:0-4414 GCA_964485495.1 uncultured Spirochaetales bacterium | reverse complement strand
GAGTTGTAGAGCCGTATCTCCCGCCGTTCGGTCCTTTTGTGGGTCTGAGCCAATAGTTGGACAACCCGGTGCAGGGCCTCGTTGTCCTTCACCTGCACTGCATTTACCAGTTCGTGTTGTAGAATGTCCGCATAGGTTTCCACGTTCATCTCTCCTTAACTCTATCTCGGTTTTTCAGAGAATGCAAGCTGCGTCTCCTATATTAGGTTAGGAGGTAAATGCCGTCCTGCTTCGATCCTTCCGGAAAATTCGTCCAAATCGTGATTTTCGCTCTTGACAGATTCTTGATGTCGCTGGTATAGTATCCACTGTGGCTAAGCCACGATGTGACTAAGCCCGATAGAAACACGGATCATCGTTTGAACACTCCGTACGGCAGTTGGTTTGCCGTAATTGTCGGCGGATGTGTTCTCAATAGGGGGACGGAATGGCCATTCCTGTAGGGGTGCAACTGTACACGGTACGTGAAGAGATGAATTCGGGCTTAGAGAAGGTGTTCGACGAGATCGCCTCCATCGGCCTCAAGGGTGTCGAATTATGGTTCAAAGGCGAGTTCCCGAAGGCCGAGGACCTTTCTCGGATGCTCCGGAGCAGCGGCCTCGAGGCCTTCAGCGCCCACGTTCCCTTCCTCGATCTCAGAGACAAGACCGATGAGGTATGTGAGTATCACGGCCGAATCGGAAACTCCAACCTGGCCATACCCAACATCCCCGCGGACCTTCGGGGAAGCTCCGAGAACTGGAAGAAACGGGTCGAGGAGATCGGCAGGATAGCGGAGAAGGCCGCGTCCGCCGGGTTCACCCTTCATTATCACAATCATACCCACGAATTCGACGAGAAGGTGGACGGCGCCTTTGCACATGATTACATCTTCGGACAGCTCTCAACCGAACTATTGATGGCCGAACTCGACACATGTTTCATCAAGAAGGTCGGTGAGGACCCGGCGGAATATATCCGCAAGTATTCTGACCGCATGACGCTTCTTCACGTCAAGGACGCCAGCAGAAATCCGGATATCGTCGATACCTGGCTCGGGAACGGCATTGTCGACTGGGATGCCGTGTTCGCGGCGGTACGGGAAACGAACGTCGAGTGGTTGATTATGGAGCAAGGGCATCATGAAGAGGGCGCCTACACGAGCATGCGGAACAGCTGGAAGCTGCTGGAGGACGCCGGATTGGTGTGAACCGAATCCGGGCAGAACAAAAGAACGGAAGGAGCGGTAGGGAGTATGTATGAGAACATCGGAGTCGCGGTAATAGGGACGGGATTCATGGGTCCGGTACACACCGAGGCCCTGAAACGATTGGGGGTCGACGTGGTCGGGATTCTCGGTTCCTCCGAGGCCAAGTCGAAAACGGCCGCCGAGGCGCTGCGTCTCCGGAGGGCTTACGGCTCCTATCAGGATGTCTTGGATGACGGTGAGGTGACGTGCGTCCACATCGGCACTCCCAACACGCTCCACTTCGACATGGTCTCCCGGGCCTTGCGGGCGGGGAAGCATGTGTTATGTGAGAAACCCTTGGCCATGGACTCGAAGGAATCCGGCGAACTCGTCAAGATTGCCGAGGGAGCGGGGCTCGAGGCCGGCGTCAACTACAACATTCGTTACTACCCGCTTAACATCCACGCACGGGGGATGGTGCAAGCCGGTGATTTGGGGAATATCCACTCGATCGTCGGCGGATACACCCAGGATTGGCTCCTCTATGCTACAGACTACAATTGGCGCGTGCTGGCCGAGAAGGGCGGCGCCATGCGTGCCGTCTCCGACGTCGGCACCCACTGGATGGATCTGATGATGTTCATCACCGGCCTCGAACCGCAGGCGGTCTTCGCGGACCTCCTCACCCTTCACGAGACACGGCAGCAGCCGAAGGGTGAGGTACAGACCTTCTCCGGCGGGGGCGGGGCGGAGCAGGAGACCGAGGACGTGCAGATCACCACCGACGACATAGGCGCGGTCCTTTTCCGATACAAGGATGGCGGCCGAGGCAGCATGTGGGTCTCTCAGGTGACGCCGGGACGCAAGAACTGCGTTCGGTACGAGATAGCCGGGGCGAGCAAGAGCCTCTATTGGAACTCCGAGAGTCCCAACGACTTGTGGGTCGGTTCCCGTGACGAACGCAACCAGCTCGCCATGAAGGACCCGGGTAACATGGCCGGCGGGGCTCCCGGCTATGCCGATTATCCGGCCGGGCACAACGAGGGGTATCCGGATAGTTTCAAGATGTGCTTCAGGGCCTTCTATAACAAGGTGGCCGGAATCGAGAGTGAGGTGCCGTATCCGACCTTCGCGGACGGTCACAAAGATATCGTCATCTGTGACGCCATTTTAGAGAGTCATCGTACCGAACGGTGGGTCGAAATCTGATAACTGGTACAATTTTGGAGGTGGAATTATGATGAAATTAGGCATCGTGAGTGCAATCCTGCCGGACCTGTCCCTGGAAGAGGTATTGGGGTTCGCGGCGGCGGAAGGGTTCGACTGTGCCGAGATAATGTGCTGGCCGGTGGGCAAGGCCGAACGGCGGTATGCCGGAGTGACACATATCGACGTGTCCGACTTGTCCGACGACGATGCGAAGAAAATCAATGACCTTATGGCCAAGACGGGAGTGCAGGTCAGTACATTGGGGTATTATCCCAATCCTCTCTGCCCCGACAAGAGCGAGGCGGAGGTGTATATTGAGCACCTAAAAAAAGTCATCGCGGCCTCGGCGAAGCTGGGGATCGGTACCGCCACCACCTTCATCGGCCGGGATTGGGTCAAGAGTGTGGACGACAACTGGCCCCGCTTCAAGCAGGTTTGGAAACCGCTCATAAAGTATGCGGAAGACCAGGGGGTCAGGGTCGGAATAGAGAACTGCCCCATGCTCTTTAGTGCCGACGAGTGGCCCGGTGGCAAGAACCTGGCCGCCACTCCGGCCATCTGGCGGCGCATGTTCGAGGAGATACCGAGCGAAAACTTCGGCCTGAACTACGATCCCAGCCACCTGGTGTGGCAGCGCATCGACTACGTGAAACCCCTGTGGGAGTTCAAGGACAAGCTCTTCCACGTGCACGCCAAAGATGTGCGGGTAGACACGCATCGCCTCGACGAGGTGGGCATCATGGCCACACCGCTGGAGTTTCACTCGCCGAAGCTGCCGGGCCTCGGATCCATCGACTGGGGTTTGTTCTTCAGTGTACTTGGAGACGTGGGCTATCAGGGACCGGTTACCATCGAGGCCGAAGACAGGGCCTATGAGGGCAGCTTGGACGACCGTAAGGCCGCACTGAGCCAGAGTGGAAGGTTCCTGCGGAACTTCATCTCATAACAATTAGATTTGAGCATACCCGAATAAAAGAGAGCCATCGCGAAGGAGCGAAACCAAAATGGATTTTACCTACAACGAGATCGCCAAGATGATCGACCACTCCCTCCTGAATCCTACCATGACACAGGAGGAGTTGGAGTCGGGAATCCGGGTGGCCCTGGCGTATGACGTTGCCAGTGTGTGTATCCTGCCCTACTACTTGAAGCGCTGCGCGGAGCTGCTCGCGGGCAGCACGGTCAATGCCAGTACCACCATCGGATTTCCCCATGGCTGCCATACCTCCGAGATCAAGGTGGCCGAGGCCAAGCGGGCTTTGGCCGACGGCGGTCAGGAGCTGGACATGGTGGTCAACATCAGCAAGGTCCTGAGCGGAGACTGGGACTATGTGACGGCGGACCTCAAGGCGGTGATCGACGTCACCCACGACGCGGGACAGAAGGTCAAGGTGATCTTCGAGAATTGTTACTTAGAGGACGATCACAAGAAGAGGCTCTGCGAGATTTGCTCTGAGCTGGGTGCGGACTGGGTCAAGACTTCTACCGGCTATGGCACCGGCGGGGCGACTCATGAAGACCTCAGGCTAATGCGCAAGTACGCGGCGCCTGAGGTGCAGGTGAAGGCCGCCGGCGGCGTGCGCACCTTGGACGCGCAGCTGGAGGTCAAGGCCCTGGGCGTGACCCGGGTCGGCGCCAGCCGCACCGTCAGCATGATGAATGAGACCAGGAAGCGATTAGGCCTGCCGTCGATCACCGTAGACGGCACGGATGCCAAGGGGTAGTAACCCGGGTCGACATAAATGCGCAGAACTCTGCGAAGCTATACTTAGGGAACCGTTCGGGTTCACCCGGGGTATCCCGGTCATACAGGTTCAATTCTAAGGAATGTCATGGTAAACACCCATCTCGGCTGCTGGACGGCGGGAAGGAGTATACTAAAAGTTTATCATGCCGCTCAGGCGGCACCCGATACGATGAAGACAGCTTTTAGGCGCAGGAGTTTTTTTCGTAATAGTGTTCGGTACAGCTGCGTGATGACCACCCACCGGAACGGCTTCCTGTCTTACAGATACGCAATACGGTGAAAACAAGGAG
>CAZAKE010000281.1:0-4422 GCA_964485495.1 uncultured Spirochaetales bacterium | reverse complement strand
CCCCAAGTTGTATAGCGTAATCGTAGTGGTTGCCGGGAACTGCTGTCAAGTGGCCCGCTACTCTGCTCAGCAATTCGAAAAGTAAGTAGAAAGTAAGACGTTTATCAGCTCCTTTTCTGCGATATCGACTTCGTTCCTCGTCGAATCGCCTCGAAAAGGCATGAAATACAAAGTGATTATGCACATTCCAAATGTAGCTACTGCTACATTTGGAATTGCTTTACTCTGCTGCCACGCCCCATACCAGAATCATTTAAAATGGCACTATTGAAAAAACTCAGGTGTCAACCGATCTATGGAATCAGGAGTGATCGGTATCGAGCAGATCGGAAGATGGATACTCTTCCAGGGCATCGATGGTGTTCGCCAGTGCGGACTGTAGCCGTTCGCGCATCTCTCTGGTGTATGGGTTGTATTTCTGCAGATCCAGAAACAGTTGGTACGGGTCGTTGCAGGTCTGCTCCATGATGCCCAAGAGTCTTCGGTACCCGAGGGTACCGATGGTACTGGTCCGTAGGTCGAGGATCTTCAGCACACGGCCGACGAAGTGGGTGATACCTTGGGTAAAGGCCGCCTCCCTATCATGCTCACTCGGTGAGAGGGGGATGACCATGAGTCCAAGAGATTCGAAGTTTTCACGCCAGCGGTGCGTCACCTGCTTCGGGGCGCGGACGGGTGAAAAGACCAGCGGTAATCCGGCCAATCCGTCTCGTCCGGAATCCGGGCCGAACATCGGATGTGTGCCTATGATGTGGACTCGATCGGGCAGCAATCGCTCCATGAGGGTGATCGGATAGGTTTTCACGGAACAGGTATCCATCACCAGTGCGCCGGAGCGGATTGCCGGTGCAATTCGAGTGAGTACCTCCTCCATGGCCGAGATGGCCACACACAGGAACACTACGTCCGATTCCAATACTTCATCTTCAGAAACCCTCCGAACCGTGTCCGGCGACTCTCGCTCGGGGTTTCTGGAATACCCGATCACCTCGTATCTGCGGGCCAATTCGCCGGCCCAGAAAGCCCCAAACCGTCCCAATCCGTATACACCCACTGTCATGAGCCCGATCATACCCGGATGCAGGCGCCATGGGCAACCATGCCGTTGACCCATGAGACACACGCCGCCGAATACCGATGCAACGCATGGATTCTTTCACCATTCTCTGGTATGCTTCTTGCGGAATTGTGATTGAAAATACTACAGATAACCGAGAGGAGCTGATATGACGTTTGCAGAAAAGATGATCTCAAAGGCTAAGACGAAGAAGAAGAAACTGGTCCTGCCCGAAGGCACGGAACCACGGACCCTCCAGGCGGCACGAACTATTTTGGATGACGGACTGGTATCGGAATTGTACGTCATAGGGAACGAAAAAGAGGTTTCCGAAGCGGCTGCAACGGTAGACGTAGACACATCGGGTTTCGTGATCATCGATCCGGAAACATCGGAGATGCTGGAAGAGTTTGCCGAGGAATACCTCGATCTGCGGAAGCACAAGGGGATCTCACCCGACGACGCCAAGACCGACATCCGGGACAACCTGAAATGGGGCGCTATGATGGTCAGGAAGGGTGTGGCCGATGCCATGGTCGCGGGGGCCGAAAGCGCCACCGCCAAAGTACTGGTGGCGTCTTTCACGATCATCAAGACGAAGCCGGGAATTGACTACGCCTCCTCATGTTTCGTCATGGCCATGCCCGACAAGAAGTGGGGGGCAGACGGAAATCTTATCTTCGCAGACTGTGCAACGATACCCGATCCGAACCCGCAGCAGCTGGCGGAGATCGCCATCGCCGCGGCACAATCGTGCCGGACGTTCCTGGAGGCCGAACCCCGAGTCGCCCTGCTCTCCTTCTCAACCAAGGGATCGGCGTCACACCCGAATGTGGACAAAGTCCTTGAAGCATTGAAGATCATCAAGGAGAAGGAACCGTCCCTGCAGGTCGACGGCGAGATGCAGGCAGATGCGGCCCTCATCGAAGCCGTAGGCGCCAAGAAGGCACCGGATTCACCGGTGGCAGGCAAGGCGAACGTACTGGTATTCCCGGACCTGCAGGCGGGAAACATCGGATATAAGCTGGTCGAACGGCTGGCGGGCGCCGACGCCTTCGGGCCGGTGCTCCAAGGATTCGCCAAGCCGGTGAGTGACCTCTCGAGAGGATGCAGCGTAGAAGATATCGTGGTTACGGCGGCAATCACCCTCGCACAGGCCGAATGAAGGTACCGAAGGGAACAGATGCGCCCGGATTCCAGGCAAGGAGAGTGAAACAATGCGCGGGAACTTACGAGCAGCCATAATCGGATATGGCCGGATGGGCCATGAGGTTGAACGGGTACTCGACGCACGGGGGCATTCGGTCTCCACGCGCATCGATCCGGCGAGTGGTGTCGGTGATGCCGATGCCCTTACCAAGGAGATCCTCGCCGAGACGGACGTATGTATCGAGTTCTCGCTCGCCGAGGGGGTTGCGGGCAATGCGGCTCTCTACGCAGAAACAGGCACCCCTGCGGCGGTCGGAACCACCGGCTGGGACGCTCAACGGGATGAGGTGAAACGCCTCATTCTGGAAGCCGACGGCAGTTACATCTGGGGAGCGAACTTCTCCGTCGGCGCCCACATCTTTTTCGCATTGGCGACGAAGGCTGCGGATATTATCGAGTCGGTATCTGATTACGATATCATGGTCCACGAATATCATCACAAGATGAAAAAGGACTCTCCGTCGGGAACGGCCCTTACCGTGGCCGAGAAGATACTCGGTTCGCTGTCTCGCAAGAAGCGCATCGTCACCGATACATTGGACAGGTCCATCGAGGCCGATGAGCTTCACGTCTCGTCTACGCGAGGAGGGGCGATACCCGGAATCCACTCGGTATTGATGGACTCGGAATTCGACTCTATCGAGCTCCGACACACCGTACGTTCAAGAGGCGGTCTCGCACTGGGAGCGGTGATGGCCGCCGAGTGGATCGTAGGTCGAAAGGGGTTCTACCGGGTAGAAGATTTTATCCAAGACCTGCTATCCTGAGAAAAGAGTGAATCACCGCCGGCAGCGGCAATGATGAGCCGGTCGAGGCATGTTCGCGGCAGCATGCACTATGCAGCAGATTCAACAAGGAGGATGGAGATATGACCTTCAGGGGAGTGTTCACGGCATTGGCGACACCGTTCGAAGCGGACGGAGGCATAGACGAGGCGGCTCTGCGATCACTGGTCGAGCGACAGATCGAGGGGGGCGTCTCCGGCCTGGTACCCATGGGCACCACCGGTGAGAGTCCTACGCTGAGTCACAACGAGCACGTCAGGGTGATAGAGATCGTCGTCGACCAGACATCGGGACGATGTCCGATAATCGCCGGTTCGGGCTCGAATAGCACAGACGAAGCCATGGAGATGACGCAACAGGCGATGGAGATAGGAGCGGACGCAAGCCTTCAAGTCGCCCCCTACTATAATAAGCCCAGCCAGGAGGGGTTCTACCGTCATTTCAGTACTATCGCCGATGCCGCCGATATTCCCCTGATTATCTACAATATTCCCTCCCGCACGGGAAAGAATATCGAAAACGACACCATGTGCCGGTTGGCCCAACACCCGAATATCGTTGGGGTCAAAGAGGCCTCGGGGGACCTGGATCAGGTGATGGACCTCGTCTCCCGCAAACCCGAGGAGTTTGTCGTACTCTCCGGCGACGACAAACTCGCCTACCCTATCGTCGCCTTGGGAGGACACGGAGTCATCTCCGTTGCCGGCAACTATCTCCCCGCCAAGATGAGCGAATTCATGGCCGTCGCACTCGAGGGCGATCTCATCACCGCGATGAAGATGCACTACGCACTGCTGCCCCTTTTCAAGGGTCTGTTCGTCGATACCAACCCGATTCCCCTGAAGTACGCCATGTCTCGGAAAGGGTGGCTCAAAGAGGTCTACCGTCTTCCAATGTGCTCGATGAGCGATGCGCTGAAACAGCAGTTGGACTCGGTTCTCGACGCACTCCCGTCGGATTGGAATTAACCAGATTGGAATTAATTGGATGCGTTCTTGATCTTCTCCATGGCCGCCTTGGCCTCACGGGTTACCGAGCCGACCCAGTTCGAGTGTTCGACCATGAACAACTCTTCGGTGCCGATCGGGTTTTCCGTATTCCCCAGAGCCTGAATCGTCGTCTTCACGACCCGATAATCACCGGTAGTGAGTCCCGAAGACTGTCGTTCGTTCTGCAGCTTCAGGAAATTCGAGAGCACACCGGCTGCCGCGTCGTCGCGGCTCGTCCCCAACGCCTGGAGCGCCGTTAGAATCTCGTCGATGCCTTTGTTGGCTCTGTAGTTGTCCAGCACCATCTCCTCCAGGAGCGGAACGGCTGCCGGATCTTGCAGACCGAACTCCATGAACATGGAAGCAGACAGGAGCCGCAGGC
>CAZAKE010000280.1:0-4464 GCA_964485495.1 uncultured Spirochaetales bacterium | reverse complement strand
CATCCACCATTTCGTCTCGAAATCGCGAGTTTCCTGACCTACGATCCGCCGGCGAAGGATGTCGAACTCGTATACAGTGGCCCGTATGGGGCTATCACCCTCGGTACAGGACTGGATGTGGTAGAAACGTTGGATCGTATGCCCCCCGAATTGTTTGTACCAGTCGTCGGGTTTCATACCAAATAGAAGTATAGCAAAATTCGCGGCCGGTGCAAGCTCCATCGATACAGCTCAGTCCGCATCCGTCCGGTACGACTTGCTTGTGACAAACAGTTCCACCAACTCCGGATCCAGCTGTCCGCGTTCGGCCTCCTCCCGGAGGATATCATGACACTTCTCCAACGGGACGGCCTTCTTGTAGGGGCGGTCGGAGGCGGCCAGCGCGTCGAAGATGTCGGCGATGGCCATCATCCGGGCTCCGATCGGGATATGGTCGTAGCCCTTCAGCCCCAGGGGGTATCCCGATCCATCGAGTTTCTCGTGGTGCTTGTGGGCGATATTCGGGATGTCGCGCAGGTCGTCGGGCCAGGGGATCTTGGAGACGAAGGTGTAGGTGTGATCCACGTGGCTCTGGATCACCTCACGCTCCTCGTCGTTTAAGGTTCCCCGTGGTATCTTGAGATTCTTATACTCATATTCTGTGAGTAGTTTCAGCGTCTGATCGGCGAGATCATGGAACGGATACCGCTCAGAAAACTCACGAATACCGGTAAGCATCTCCTCCGGATCCTCCTCCATGACGGTAGGTTCGTTCAACTCGGTCACGGCAGCGAGGATCTCCCGTAAACGGGTTAGCCGTGTAGAGTACTCTTCCGGTAGATCGTCATAGGACCCATGCCCGGCGGCGGAATTCCGGCACTGCTCAAGCTCGAACACTGTATACAGGTAGGAGATCTTCAACGAGAGGTTGGCGAAATCCTTGTCGTAGAGTTTCTTGTCCTTCACGTAGACCGCAGGATCGATGTATACCTTCCCGAAATCGTGCAGCAGCCCGGAGTATTCCAATTCACGAAGCTCCGAGGGTGAAAAGTGGAGATCCGCAAAGGGCCCGGTGTGGGCCGCATTCACGGCCTTGGCCATATTCACGCACATCTGTGCCACCCGGAAGGAGTGACCCGTGGTTGCCGGATCTCGAGATTCGATCGCGGTTACCGACGCCCTGACAAACTGCTCGAACTGCTCCTCTATCTGCCGGATCATGCGATTATTCTCCAGGGCGATGGCCGCCTGACTGGCGACCGCCTGTAGCAGCAGTTCATACCGCTCCGGATAGGGGATCACCAACTCCTCGAAGTCGCGCATGCTCTCCAGCCGCACCGTCCATGCCTCGGCACTGTCGGGCAAGTCGTCGCGCTCTTTACAGTTGATCAATTGGATCAGGCCGATGATCTTGTCGTAATGGTTCCGCATGGGCACGACGAGCATGGATTTGCATCGGTAGTTGAATGTTTCGTCGAAGTACTTGTTGAAGACCACCGGATCGTCCGCTCCGAGTTCATATACGTCCGGGATGTTCAGGACCTTCCCCGTCGCCGCCACATACCCGGCGATGGAGTTGGTGTCCAACGGCATGAGTTGTTCCTCGTAGGGTAGATCCTTGGAAAAGGTATTTGAATACTTGAACCGAAGCCATGGAGTCCCGTCCTCTCCCTCCTCCACCAGGAAGATGCTGCCTGCGTCCGAGCCGGTGATCTTCTTGCCGAGGGCCAGGATCTTCCTGAAGAGGGTATTCGAGTCCTTCTCGAGGGAGAGGGCGTTCCCGATGCTGGTGAGGCTTTCCAGATCACTCTCGGCCTGCGCCTTCTCACGCTCCAACTCCATCACCTTCATACCGAGGGTACGCCGGGTATCCATTGTTTCTCGGTGTACGTGCTTGCACTCCTCTACGAGCCGCCGCAGCGTGTCGGCCGCGCCGGATCGTTCGACATCCGGGTCCGCGAGTGCCTGTTCGGCCTCTGCGAGAAGCTCAGCGTATCGCACGTCGGTGACTTCGGTACTCTTTCCTGTCATGGTCTCCCACCATCTAATCTAAGATTGAGATACTACTTATCAAGAATACTTTTCAAGGATGGCTGTTTTAAACGGATCTTCGTTCTTTACTGTAGTATCGACAGTTTTTGTCAGTTTCGACAAGTATAGTGATCCGAAAATTGTGGAAACCCCTCGAGATAGTGATATATGGTGTACATTTTATCGTTTTTGGGGAGAAAACACCACTATCTCTTGTGTATCCCGGTGATTCCACAATTTTCGGGCCAGTAGTACCATTCCTCCCTTCGGCAGTTCCTTGATCCACCGATCAGACACTGAACCGAATATTCAGGATGTCGCCGTCCTGGACGATGTAGCTTTTACCCTCCACCCGGAGGAGGCCCTTCTCCTTGATGCCCTTCTCCGAGCCGCAGGCCATCAGGTCGTCGTAGGTGAACACCTCGGCCCGGATGAAGCCCCTGGCCAGATCCGAGTGGATTGCCCCGGCGGCGGTCACCGCGTCGGAATTCTTCCGGATCGACCATGCCCGGACCTCGTCATCGCCGACGGTGAAGAAGCTGATATACCCGAGCATCCGGTACGCGAATGTGGTCAGCCGGGAACGGGCGGACTCCTCGATTCCCATGTCGGCCATGAAGAGCTCCGCGTCCTCGTCATCCAACCCGGCCAGCTCCATCTCGAACTCGCCGGCGAACTCGATCGCATCCCACTCGTCACCCAACTCGGTGGAGTTCTTCCCACCCTGGCCGTAGGTGTCCTCGGCGGAGTTGATGATCACCATGACCGGCTTGTTGGTCATGAACTGGAACCCCCCGAGGATACGCCGCTCGTCCGGATTGAGCTCCAGCAGCCGCAGGGGTAAGCCTTCATCGAGGTGGGTCGCGATCTTCGTAAGCGCCTTCTCCTCCGCCTGCGTCTCCGGGGTCTTCCGGCCCCGCTGAAAATCGCTCCTGATCCGCTCGAGCCGAGTCTCGGCCACGATCTGATCGGAGAGGAGCAGTTCCGCCGCCAGGTCCTGCACCTCCGCCACGGGGTTCGGTGGATCGCCGGAGACCGGGTCCGGGAAGTTTCGGGCCACGATCGCCAGGGCGTCGGCGGTCTTGATCAGATTCATCGATTCTCCCGACCAGAGCCCCTCCCGGGCCGCCCCGGCGGAGAGCCCCACGAAATCGATGAAATCGATGGTGGCGTAGATGGTCTTCTTCGGCTTGTACATCTCCGAGAGGACCGGGATCCGCGGATCCTCCACCTCCACCACCGCCAGGTTGGGCTCCACCTTGCCGGAGGAGTAGGCCGCCACCTCGGCGTTTGACTTGGTGAGGGCGTTGAATATGGTTGTCTTGCCCGAGTTGGGCATGCCGATGAGGCCGATCTTCATGGGGTTCCTCCTGAAGGGCGAATCGTGTTTCTCGAAGCCCCACACGAGAGCCCCGAGAGTGTGAGAATACACCGTATTCACCATCAAGATCAAATGTGTGTAAAGTTATTCCAAATATTGGAGGAGCACACTTTTATCGGTTGCGCTACAGTGCCTCACATAACAAGAGGATCGTGGAGGTGTGTCCTCAAGAAAATGTAGTTCCCGAAAAATGGGGAAAAGATGGAGTCCAACATGTAGTTGGACTCCAAAAATTCCGTTATTCAATAACTAACCAATAAAGATTGATAAAATCACCACTCTCACCAGTAATCCAAATATATGGATCAGAAGATGTTGTTACAGGATCTTGCAGTGACCACCAATTGATCTCTCCAGATGTATACAAAAGGTCATTATCAGCATTGTAGATTCGATATGTAATTGTTTTGCATTTCTCCGCGGATAAATCCTGGACTACATAGTATTCATTAATATTGGTTGGCAGACTATCAATGTCAACATTACGGATGATAGATTGATCTACATACGATTCGATATTCTGAGATGCAATTGTTTTTTTATAAACTTCGCCGGTATCAGTCTCAGCTTCAAGTATATAGTCAAAATTTGACCTGTTTTCGACACCAAAAAATAATCGTACATAGTCAGGTTCATTCTGAGTGGAATTTAAGCCTGAACAAGACAGCATAATAAAAACTATACTAATAGAAAATAAGATATGGCATGTTTTCTGGATCATCTAATAATCCTCCTTCTCGTAGTACACTTCTCCCCACATATGTGGAGAAGTGTGGTTGTCTACTTAATACATGACGCCTATTGTGGCTGCATCAGAAGATGACAAGCTAGTTGCTCGTGATGTGTACGTACCCCAAGTTTGATTATAGGGATACCGGATTTGTATACCGCCATATAGCATTATTGATTCAAAATCAAAAGGTAACAAATACGTACCAGAAGTGATAATACTACCAGGTGCATTTACAAGATAATTATTCCTGTCCGGTCGCTGATGTTCATGGTACATCCCAAGACTATGACCGATCTCATGTGGTACAGTGTAAGAATCTGAGGAGTAACCATCATCAAAG
>CAZAKE010000279.1:0-4511 GCA_964485495.1 uncultured Spirochaetales bacterium | reverse complement strand
CGCCGTGCACGGCGTGCCGATGGATTTCGCACGCAGCGACGAAGGAGCCCGTTTTCTGGCCGGGGATGGTCGGACATCCTCGGCGATGATCATTCCGGGTCGGCAGGTCCTGGACGGGATTCGACTGGTCCGGGCTTCTCCCGAACGGTTCGAAGACTATTCACTGGAGACGGTCGCCCAGGGGGTACTCGGGACCGGCAAGGAGATCGATGCGGTGGGGAGTCGCGAAAAGCTCGCGGAACTGAAACGACTCCACGACACCGATCCGGTGGCCTTCTGCCGATACTGTCTCAACGATGCGGTCCTGGTTGTGGATATCCTCGAGCGTACCGGTCTCCTGGAACTTACCATCATGCGGTGTCTCCTCATCGGGGTCCCCTTGGGACGGGCGTGGACGAGTATCGCTTCCTTCGAGCACATCTACATGGAAGCGTTGCACGATCGACGGATTTTCGCCCCGACGAGAGGAGTAGATCCTCTGCCCGGCGGTCGTGCGCCGGGGGGCGCCATCATCACACCTCGGTCGGGGGTATTCGACAATGTGCTGGTCTTCGATTTCAAGAGCCTCTATCCCTCGATCATCAGGACCTTCAACATAGATCCACTCGGATACCTCGGCGGGGGAGAATACGCCGACAACACGGGGGATGCCATTACGGCGCCAAACGGTGCCCGATTTGCACGGGAGCCGGGAATACTGCCGGAGATGCTCGGAGTATTCTTCGGCGAGCGGCAGGCAGCCAAGGATCGGGGTGACGAGACGGCCTCGTATGTCTACAAGATCGTAATGAACTCCTTCTACGGCGTCCTCGGTGCTCGGGGATGCCGGTTTGCCGGGGCACCGCTCGCCGGCGCCATCACGAGTTTCGGACAGCGACTACTCCACTGGTGCCGTGATGTTTTCTCCGAACAGGGGTACCGCGTACTGTACGGCGACACCGACTCTCTCTTCGTCGAATCGGGGCTTCCCCCGGGGGTTTCCTATACCGAACTGTCCGGATTGGGACACTCCTTGAGTGGACTGGTGAATCGCAGGTTATCGCAGTGGGTGTATACGGAGTACGCGGTAAAATCGAGTCTCGACCTGGAGTTCGAAAAGACCTACCGCAGCTTCTTCATACCGCCGATGAGGTCCGACATCACCCTCGGGAGGCCTGCCGGAGAGTTCGACGAGGTTGCCGAGGGGATTGCCGTAGACACCACCCTCAGGGGGCGTGCGAAGGGGTACGCGGGTCTCGCCGTACACGGAGACGACGACCCGGGACAGATCGAGATCAAGGGCATGGAGGCCGTTCGCAGCGATTGGACCATGGCGGCACGGGAATTTCAGAGAGGGCTGCTGGATCGGATATTCAGAGGCGGCGATGGTGCGACCATCGAGGAGTTCATCAGAGATACCGTCATGGGACTACGGTCCGGACGCCTGGACGAGAAACTCGTCTACAGGAAGGGCCTCAGGAAGGGCGTCTCGGAGTACACCAAGTCGATGCCCCCCCACGTGAAGGCGGCGTCGTTCCTACCGGAGGAAGATCAGAAGGGTACGGTGAGATATCTCATCACCCGGTCGGGACCGCAGCCGGTGGGATTCGTGAGTGCCGAACCGGATTACGAACACTACCTGACCAAACAGCTTCGCCCTATCGCGGAGGCATTCGGCGATATCGTCCCCATTGACATTCCCCGCCTCTTCTCCGTCGACCACCAGCTCAACTTGTTCTAATCGATATGCCGGCTACGAGACAAGCCTGCGGACCTCGGTATCCTGCTTCACATTTCTCTCGCAGAATATTATAGTGTTCGGGAACCGTCCGACAACGAGAATGGGCACGGACCCTATCGCTCGGACAACATGATAAACATTACAATTTCGAAAACGGAAGGCAAAAAAATGGGAGATCTGCTACAAGATCCACGTCAGGAGTATGACGCAACGGTGTCACGGCTTACTCGACTAAGAAGACTTCTCAAGGTGAGCGGGGACGGGTATACCAGAAAACAGATCGCGGCCGAGATACAAAAACTCGAGGCATATGTCCGTCAGCTCGAGAGTCTCTACTCGTTCACACCGGACCAGGGACAGGAAAACGATGCGGACGAGGAGCCGGCGGCCGAGTTTCCGATCCACGCCCGTCTCGCCGACAGGTATAATCGTACCGGTGAGGTCGAATACTACCGGGATAAAGAGGCCCGAGCGGCCATCATATACATGCGGTACTTCGAGAAGGAGTTCCTGGGACTCTTCAACAAGAAGATACTGAAGCTGGATGTCGAATACTCGATCTCGAGAGACTCCTTCTACGGGAAATTCCAGCCCATCGCCAAGGCGGCGAAGGAGTACGGCGAGGAGTACCGTTACATCGAGACCGGCGAACTGTCGAACCGGAGAAAGCATGAGATGCGGGGCCGGTTACTCGAAAAGAAACACTATCTCCTCGTCCAGATCGTGAAGTACTTTCGGACCTGCCTCGAATTCGCGGAAGACCTGCTCGAAGACATCGACACCGACGGAATACTGTGTATGAACGGCTCAGACGAGGTCTCCCTCACGGCGTATGACGGGACACCGGAACTCCACGGCCACACCGTCCGCCACTGCCTGCAGCTCCTGCAAGAACTGTCCGCCGAGGTGATAGGATACATGAACCTTCCGGAGTTCGATTAATCGCCGGCAAGGTACCGGTGTATCCGGTCCGCCGCCTGTCTGCCGTGATGTATGGCCCTGACCACCAGTGACGCACCTGTCGCCGTGTCTCCGGCCGCGAACACACCCGGAGTCGACGTCATGTAGGCGGTGTCGGTCCGGATGTTTCCCCGGTCGTCATACTCCAGCCCCAGGTCGGAGTGGAGCGCCGTGTGTGCGACGTGGACGAACCCCATCGCCAGCAGCACGAGATCTACCGATTCGGTAAACTCGGTATCCGGTTCCTCCTGCATGACAAATCTGCCGTCCTTCGACTCCCAACTCACCCGACAGAACGCTCCTTCGGTTACCCGGCCGCGCCCGTCGCTCCTGAAGGCCTTCGTCGCGATGGACCACTCCCGGGCGCAGCCCTCTTCGTGAGAACTCGAAGTCCGCAAGACGCGGGGCCAATCGGGCCACTCGGGATTGTAGGCCTCGGCCCACCGCGGCGGCTTCGGCAGTATCTCATACTGCAGTACCTCGGTCGCGCCCTGCCTGTTTGCGGTACCGACGCAGTCGGCACCGGTGTCGCCACCGCCGATGACGAGCACCCGCCTACCCTTGGCGGAGATCAATCCGTTCTCGGCGATATCGCCTGCGATGTACTTGTTGGAACGGGAGAGAAAATCCATGGCGAAGTGGATCCCGTCGGCCTCTCGGCCCGGAACCTTCAGATCACGAGGCTCTCCGGCCCCCATGGTGATGAGGATCGCGTCGTACTTCTTTCGCAGGTACCTGGCAGACACGTCTACTCCCGCGTTCACGTCGGTCTCGAATTCCATCCCTTCGGCCTTCATCTGGTCGAGGCGGCGATCGAGTATCGCCTTCTCGAGTTTGAAGTCGGGAATTCCGTACCGGAGGAGCCCCCCCGCCCGGTCGGATTTCTCGAACACCGTCACCCGGTGTCCCCTCCGGCGGAGTTGCTGCGCGGCGGCAAGCCCGGCCGGTCCGGAGCCGATCACGGCAACCCGTTTCCCCGACTCTTCGTCCGGCGGTTGCGGCACGACCCACCCCTCCTGGAAGGCCCGTTCCACCACAGCGAGTTCGATCTGCTTGATGGAGACCGGGGCGTCGTTGATCGCCAGGGTGCACGCCGCCTCACAGGTCGCCGGACAAACGCGGCCGGTCACCTCGGGGAAGTTGTTCATCACCTCCAAGCGCCGGTAGGCCTCGTGCCAGAGGTTCTTACTCACCGCATCGTTCCACTCGGGGATGAGATGGCTGACCGGGCACCCCAGGGCATGACAGAAGGGGACTCCGCAGTCCATGCACCGCGCCCCCTGCTCCCTGAGAACCTCGGGATCCAACGCCTTCATCACCTCGCGATAGTCCCCGATCCGCTCCTCCACCGGGCGGTACGTCGCCCCTACCCGTCTGTAATCCAGGAATCCGAATATCTCGCCCATCAGCCGTATACCTCCTCGGTCATACGAACGAACTCCGACTCTTTCGACTGTTCGGCCCGGATCCGTTCCAGGGCCTTGCGGTAATCTACCGGAAAGACCTTCACGAAGAGCGGCAGGTAGTCGTCCCAACGGCCCATGATCTTCTCCGCCAGCGGGCTGCCGGTATACTTTCCGTGCCGCCGCAGGTACTCCCGCAGGAACTCGATCTCCTCCGCCTCGGTGACCGTCTCTACGTCCACCATCTCCAGGTTGCACCTCGTGTCGAAGAGTTGGTTCTCATCCAGGACGTAGGCGATCCCGCCGCTCATGCCGGCGGCGAAGTTGATGCCTGTGCCGCCGAGAATGATGACTCTACCGCCGGTCATGTATTCGCAGCCGTGGTCGCCGACACCCTCCACCACCGCCGTGGCGCCGGAGTTACGCAC
>CAZAKE010000278.1:0-4648 GCA_964485495.1 uncultured Spirochaetales bacterium | reverse complement strand
CCAGGCGGCCGTTCCCGACCGGCAGCGCCTCGACCCACTGCTTCGCGGGCTCCTCGTACCACAGCTTCAAGTCATATGTCGTCTCAGTATTCATCGTATCCGCTCCTGTTTTTGGCTCCCGCCTACAAATCAATTGTTAAATGAGGCTGACCAACCCTCGGCCGCCGATACCGACTAGACCGGTAATGCATACAATAGACGTTCGATGCGACTAATGCAATCGTGGTTCGATTCGGTGTACGGCACAAACCACAGTTAATTTTAAGAACCAATCGTACACGTTTGATTTGATACTACCACGTCGAATATCCTACAATTTGAATATGAAACAGATACCGTTCATTCTTCTCGTCCTGGTTCTTACGCTCATCCTGCCTCCGTGCGTCTTCGGAGACGATTCAGACCCGAGAACCGGGTTGCGCCGCGTCTGGACCGACCATCGGATCCTGGGCTCTAGGAGGAGTTACCGCGTGTACGTACCCGAAGGAATTTCCAGTGACCAGGAAGTTCCACTCATCATGGTGCTCCACGGGGCATTCGACAACGCCCTCAGGATCATGCGCAAGAGCGGTTTCAACCGCGTCGCCGACGAACACGGTTGCATCGTGGTCTATCCCGAGGGCGGATACCGGTTCTTCGGGTTCTTCCAACACTGGAGCGCAGGACACTGCTGCGGCAAGGCGCAAGAGGATGGGGTCGACGACGCCGGCTTCATAGAGGACGTGATGGACGAGGTGATCTCGGCATACCCCATCGACGAGAGAAGGGTATACCTGTGCGGACACTCCAACGGGGGGATGCTGGTTCATTACTTCGCCGCGCTTCGACCGGACAGAGTCGCCGCATGTGCGGTCTCGGCGGGCACCATCGGCAGCAGACCGAGTCCGGAGGATCCCTGGGGACGGATTCCAACACCTATCGGATCGGTTCCGATGATGATGATCCACGGAAACGACGACCGGATCGTCCCCCCGGCAGGCGGATCCAGAACCGACCGTGACGGAGGCGGAATCGAGTTTCTGCCCCTGTCCGATTCGATCGGCCTCTGGGTGACGGCGAATAAACCGAGGCATTCGGCAGACCTTGAGAAAATCACCATGGCTCTCTCGGAAGGCGCCGTACAGATCGACACCTACTCCCGGCCTGACGGTAGCAGTCCTGTCCAGGTGATGCGTATAGACGGCCTCGGTCACGCGTGGCCCGATATCTACTACACCGGGGAGCTGGAAGAGGACGATCCACTGTTCGGATTTCGCGGCAGCGACCTGATCTGGGACTTCTTCTCGCGCTTTCCGTGATCGATTACAGCCAGGGGCGCAAGGGAACCGATCGGGCACCTTCACGGCAAAGCGGCAGCACCGCAGGATCGCCGGAAAGATTTTACAGACAAAGGAGACTGCACCCACATATCGACCGTCTCACAAGAACTCAGTGAATCTTCGAGTCCATGGAAACCTGCCGATCGTCATTTTCTCTTCGCCAATCCGTCCACGCAATATCCCATTCACGACGACATAACGGCCATCGGTCCGGTTTTCTTCTTGAATAGATGTCCTCCAATAATTATAGTGTGAAAACTACGCTAGACGATTTACGATTTTTCCAATGGGTAAAACCGGTCGCTGAAGTGGATTCCATTTCAGTGCGCCACTTAGCTCGTTCGTTAGGGGTCAAAAATAATGACAGAGAAACCGAACATCCTATTCATCTTCTCCGACCAGCAGCACTGGCAGGCAGTGGGACTCGAGGATTCGTCCTTTCAGACGCCGAATCTCGATCGGCTGGCGTCAGAGGGAACCGTTTTCAAGAACTCGTTCTGCACCACGCCACAGTGTTCTCCGAGTCGCTCGTCCATTATGACCGGCCTCTACCCATCCAAGACCGGTGTTTGGGGAAATGTTGGTGCTGCCGGAGGAAATCCGTTACAGATGCGGACTATCGGTGCCATGCTGCAGGAAGGCGGTTATCACACCGTCTATTTCGGAAAATGGCACCTGGGCAAAGACCCAATCGGCACGGCCGGGTGGGCTGAAGATTTCGGGGTGACCGGATCTGAAACGACAGATGACCATGAGGTCACCCGACGTGCACTCGACTTTCTTGGGCGAGCCGACTGCACGGACAAGCCGTTTGCCTTGTTCCTGTCCTACAACAACCCGCATGATATTTATCATTTTGACAGAGAGACGGCCCCCAGTCCTAATGGTCCTAGTGACTTGCCATCTACTTGGTACCGCAAAGATCTGGCAACCGTACCATGTGTACAGTCGCAATTCATGACCGAGGACCAAGGCACGGTGATCGTCAACACCGAGGCTCCCGCATGGGAACGATATCGAGAGCTGTATCGCGAGAAAGTACGGTTATACGACAATGAGCTGGGACAAGTACTATCGGCCTTGGATGACCATGGTCTATTGGAAACGACTCTCGTAATCGCAACTTCCGACCATGGTGACATGGACGCGCAACACCGTCTGATATACAAGGGACCGTTCATGTACGAACACATGATGCGCGTCCCGCTCATCATCCGTCCGCCTGCCATCGTCGGCGAGTCGCCTGCGCCGGCAATAACGGAATATCACACGGTCAATGTTGATCTCGTTCCTACCATGGCGGACTTTGCCGGGATCACTATTCCCAAGACGGATGGGACATCATTGAAGCCGCTGCTTGACGGGGAGCAGAACGTTTGCGAGCGAGCTTTTGTCGTTGGACAGTACTACTCGAAGCAGAAATGGGTAAACCCGATTCGGATGATCCGAACAGAGCAGTACAAGTACAATCGCTACCGTGAGCACGGCGAAGAACTATACGATCTGCAGCACGACCCAGGGGAGCTGATAAACCGTATCCCTGATGGTGGCTCTTGTGACGTCAGAAACGCACTATCATCGAAATTGAACCAATGGATACGCGACAATGGGGATCCGTTTGACTCGCAAGCCCCGACTACACGGGACGGACAAGCGCTAGCAAAGCGTCGCTAAGCAATAATATCGGCCACTTCGATACTACCGTAGAAGAGTGCGGAGTAGGCGTTAGTGTCGATCACCCGAAGATCGCTTCTCTTCAGAGGACCGCAGGCGAGATGCGTCATTCGAGAATCCCCTCCAACTCCAGCTCACCGGCGAAGTGGCAGGCCGCCTGGTGGATTCCCGGGGCCGGTCCAGCCGCTTCCGAACCGGATCCGCTATCCTGAGTCGAGGATGCGGTCTCTCCGGCCGTCGCCACGTCCTTGAGAGGCGGAACCTCCTGCCGGCAGATCTCCTGGGCGTATTTGCATCGTGGAGCAAAGAGGCAACCGCCGGTGGCGGTGCTGGGAGGAGCCGTGACCTCGCCGCCTAAAATCTCCGCGTTCCAGG
The DNA here is from genome assembly GCA_964485495.1 of uncultured Spirochaetales bacterium. GTDB lineage: Bacteria > Spirochaetota > Spirochaetia > CAZAKE01 > CAZAKE01 > CAZAKE01. The sequence goes on along the minus strand of CAZAKE010000278.1, from coordinate 1,280 downwards.
GGGCGTGGGGGTCCGCATCGGGAATCGCCCGGAGGAGGGCACTGGTGTAGGGGTGCCGGGGACGGGAGAAGAGATCCTGATTGTTCGCCGTCTCGGCCACTCGGCCGAGGTAAAGCACCACCACGCGATCGCAGAAGTGTCGGATCACACTCAGGTCGTGGGCCACGAAGAAGAAGGAGAGATGGAATCGCTTCTGAAGATCCTGGAGCAGGTTCAGGATCTGGGCCTGCACCGACACATCCAGGGCCGAGACGGGCTCGTCCGCCACCAGGAGGCTTGGGTTCAGAGAGAGGGCCCGGGCGATGCCGATGCGCTGACGCTGCCCGCCGCTGAAGGCGTGGGGGTACCGGGTCATGTGTGTCTCCCGAAGGCCGACGAGTTTGAGTAGTTCGGACACCTTGTCCATGCGCTCCTGTCGGGGTACGCCCTGGGCCCGGAGCGGTTCGGCCACGATGTCCTGGATCGTCATCCGGGAGTTCAAGGACGAGTACGGATCCTGGAAGATCATCTGCATATCCGAACGGATGGGCTTCAGCTCTTTGGGATTGAGTTTCGCCATGTCGACGACACCCCTTCGGGAACGAAAGAGCACCTCCCCTTCCGTCGGATCGATTGCGCGCATCACCGAACGGGCGGTGGTAGTCTTTCCGCATCCGCTCTCCCCCACGATGCCGACACTCTCGCCCTTCATGATCTGGAAGCTGACATCATCTACCGCCCGGACATAGCCGACCAACTTCTTGAATAGGCCGCGCTCGATGGGGAAGTACTTCTTCAAGCCGCGAACGTCCATCAGGATGCTTTCATCTATCTGCCGCATGACTACCCCCGGTCCTCGAAGAGATGGCAACTCACGAAATGGTTCTCACCCACCTGGTACCGTCCGGGCACCTCCTGTTCACACCTGCCGGGAATGCTCTTGGAGCATCGTGGGGCAAAGGGACAGCCGTCGGGGATCGAATAGCCGTCCGGTACCGTTCCCGGTATCGAGGTGATGGTTCCCCGGGGACCTCGCAGTTTTGGTATCGACGCCAGTAACCCTTGAGTATACGGGTGGGTGGGTTTGTCGAAGATGTCGATCGTGTCCGCCTCCTCGACCGCCTGCCCGAGATACATGACGTAGACTCGATCGACCATATGGGCCACGACGCCCAGGTCATGGGTGATCAGCATCAGGCTCAAGCCTAGTCGCTTACGCATGTCCTGGATCAATCGCAGGACCTGTGAATCATAGGAAAACCTATCTCGGAGCGCAAGCGCAGAACGGCTTCCCGGGGAGG
>CAZAKE010000277.1:2548-4691 GCA_964485495.1 uncultured Spirochaetales bacterium | reverse complement strand
GGGGCCGGTGTTGGGTTCGGCGTCGGGTTCGGACCGCTGGATATGCCCATCTTCACCGCCATTTTCTTCCCGGCAATGGTACTTCTCGGATACGGAGCCGCCCGTCTTATACTCAAGTTCGTGGCACGAAACCGCCGACGGGAGGTACGCCGGATACTGACCCGGATCTTGGAGCAGATTCCGGCAAAGCTGGAATCGTCTAATGATGAATCTCCGGAGTGAGTGAGTCTCTTCGGCTACGTTTTATACCGATTAATCAATCTCCGGGGAGCATCCAATCCAGTATTTTCTCGATCTGGCGGTCCCAATACCCCCCATTCGTGCACGGCCGATTCCTCGCTGTAGGTCACGTCGATCTTCAAACGGGTACAATGGTCGCGGAATCGTAGATTGTCTTCTTACAATCGATGAGTGCTATCATCTCCTCCTATTGTACCGGGGTGCATGACCCCGGGATTCAGGATCCCTTGTGGATCCAGTTGCTCCTTCACCGCCTTCATGCCGGCCAGCTCCCGTTCGGAAAACTGGATACGCATATACTTGCGTTTGAGTCTGCCGATTCCGTGTTCCGCGGCCACGCTTCCGCCGAAAGACACGGCCGTACGGGCGAATTGGGTATAGAACTCCCACGCCCGAGCCAGTTCCTCCTCGTCCCGTGGAAGTATGTTGACGTGAACGTGCCCGTTTCCGATATGGCCGAAGATACAGTATTCCATCGAGTTGCCGGAAAGGATACGAACATATTCCTCTATCATTGCATCCAGATGAATATCGGGAACGGACATATCCGTTCCCACCTTGGTTAACTCGAGGATCTCTCGTTTTCGCGCGGCGATTATTGCGTTGATTCTCTCCGGCAGGGCATGGCGAAATTTCTTCATCGCCTCCAGGTCGCTGCCCGAGAACCCCGCCCAGCTGTGTTCGGCATCTATTTCGTGGGTCGCGAGGATCGGGAGGAGGCTCTCATATATTTCGTCAAAATCGGATTCCTCCCACAACATGAATTCCAGATAGAGAGTTCCTGCAAGGTCGGCCGGTAGTTCGGGAACCCCGCTGGCCTCGCCGATCTCGCGGCGGTACTCACAGAGGAGCCGTATCGATCGCCGATCCATATATTCCATGGCCACCGGTTTCAGAGTCCGGCATCTCTTGATATCCTGAACCAGCGCGGAGACCCGTCGAGTGAGTAACAATTCTGCTTCCATGGAATCATCGGGAGTATGAATCCTGTCCATGCCATCCGGCGACCGAGGTGTTCCGGAATCCGGCCCGGAGGGACTCTCTAGATAGAGCGTCAGGTAGAGATGTTCGGGTGGTTTCAGTGTGCATCGGAGGTCCGCCTCCGCGACGATGCCGAGGGTTCCCTCTCCGCCGATGAAGAGGTCGATCGGATCCATCTCCGCGGTGAGACAGTACCCGGCTGCGTGCTTCACCGGGGGCAGTGTGACCGGCTCGATGGTGAGTACGATGGTGTCACCGGACTCGGTGTACAGTGACAGGAAACCGTCGACGGCCCGCCCTTCGCCTCTCCTGAGTGAGAGGATGCGTCCGTCGGCCAGTACGATCCTGAGCCCGACGACCCAATCACGAGTCGGTCCATGGTACAGCGTTCTCGCGCCGCTCGCGTTGGTAGCGATCATGCCGCCGATGGTCGCCGACGTCTCGGTGGGATCCACAGGCAGGAAGAGACCCGCAGGCGGCGTCTCATCGGAATCGAAATTTCCATTTCTGAGGATTTCGTTCAGATCTTTCAACCTGGTCCCTGCTCCGACGGTGACGATCCATTCTCCGGAGTTGCTGTCGCGTCTAAGACGTGGACGGAAGGTTATTCGTTCCGTGGAGACGACGGTGTCGGTCTCAACCGGAACGGCGCCTCCTGCCAACCCGGTCCGCCCGCCCGACACGGTACACGGAGTCCCGCGTTCGGCGAGAGTACGGACCGCGGAGGACAGTTCCGCGATCGTTCCGGGAAGATAGATCACTTCCGGGCAGGTTCCCCGTAAACTCGATTCATCTTTCAGGAACTGGTCGTAGGATGTGCCGATACGCGGGCGTCCCTTCACCATGGGGCAGGTGTCTGATTCGAATGATGTGACCGTATCACGGTCCCGGTTCTCATCCATGGTCTGTGTTCTCCGCGATT
>CAZAKE010000277.1:0-2448 GCA_964485495.1 uncultured Spirochaetales bacterium | reverse complement strand
CCGCGATTACGGTTTTCGAAGATTGCATTCCCACGAGGTGTTGTACCGCACCGGAGATTCCGAGCGCCAGATAGACCTCCGGCTGAATGGTCCGCCCCGTCTGTCCCACCTGATGCGAGTATGGTACCCAACCCGCCTCTACGGCGGATCGGCTCGCACCGACGCTTCCCCCGACGAGATTTGCGATTCGGCGCAGCTGTTCGAATCCCGCCGGCCCGCCGATCCCCTTTCCGCCGGAAACGAGGATGCGTGCATCGAGGATGCTCCCGGAGCTCTCTTCCGATAAACGCGAGACGACCTTGGGGTGGATCCGCACGGTCCGTACTCCGTCGTCGCGGCCGTCAAAGGACCGTTCTACACCGGGAATACGACTGTCGATCTGTTTTCGGCCGGTCTTGAAGACTCCCGGCCGGACGGTGGCCATCTGGGGTGTGTGTTTGGCACAGACGATCGTTGCCAACACGTTTCCGCCGAAGGCCGGACGGCGCTGCAACAACAGTCCCGTTTCCGGATCGATCTCGAGTTCCGTACAGTCGGCGGTCAGTCCCGTCTTCAACCGTGTTGCCAATCTAGGCAGCAGCGTACGACCCCGGTATGTCGCCGCTCCGAGGATGATGGAGGGCCGTATCTTCTCGATGACGGGGAGCATCGAGTCGACGGCATCACCCGATTCGAATGCCCCCGTCGATTGTCGGACGAAGTAGACCTCGTCCGACATATACTGTGCGCGATTCGTTGTATTCGTGTCGTGGACCGGCAGAAGTACTACTACCTTTCCGCTGCACTCCGAAGCGAGGTCGCGAGCCGTATTCACCAGTTCGAACGTCGAGGAGTGAGTGTCGCCGCCGCGGTCTTCTCCGATTACGACGATTATGGGATGTTGAATAACGGGAGATTCTGTCGCCGTCTCGTCCGTCGGAGCTGGGGATGTCGCCGGCGCCGCCGGCTCAATCGATTGATCCGGCGGTGGATCAGTATCCGTGTTATTCGAGACACCGTGAACAGAATTCAGGAGAAGCTCGCCGATGGTCGCGGCGGTCTGGTCTTCGCCGCTATGAAGGAAGACCGTCTCTTTCGTGTGACTCACTCCTGTGATACGTCTCACCCTGGTCGGGGAGCCCGGAAGGCCGACTGCTTCACGAGGAAGCCGAAGTCGACTGTTGTCGATGAGTTCGATCTCGGCATGCCTGGCCGCATGCCACGAGGAGAGCGAGGGTTTTCTGGGTACGTTCAGTTCCTTCACTACGGTTAGGACGGCGGGGAGGGGTGAACGGAGGACCGTGATGCCGTCCTCGTCGAGACATTCGGCCTCGATGCGGTAGCCCGCGGCCCAATTAGCGGCGGTCGCCGTTCCGGGTGTATCATCCCCGGTCTCGATAGTCCGGATACGCCGGACATAGGGCAGCAGCGGAAGCTGCAGGTGTTCGGCCAGGGCAGGACCTACCTGGGCGGTATCGCCGTCGACGGCCTGTTTTCCGCAGATTACCAGATCGGCAGAATCGGGAAACAGATCGTGATCCTTGATGACTTCGGATAGTGTGAACGATGTGGCCCAGGTATCGGCTCCGCCGAAGGCCTTGTCGCTACAGAGAACCCCCCGGTGCGCACCCCGGGCCATCGCCTCTCTCAATACCCGTTCCGACTGGGGCGGTCCCATCGTCAGCGCGGTCACGCATCCTCCGAACCGCTCCGTGAGACGCACCGCCTCTTCGAGGGCATGAAGATCGTATGGGTTGACGATACTCTCGACCCCGGTTCGGATCAGTGTATGGGTCTCCGGATGGATACGTACCTGGGATGTATCCGGGACCTGTTTCAGGCAGACGACGATGTTCACACGGTGACTGCTCCAGGAAAGTGGGGTGAGAGCGACATACTCGTCCATCCACCGGTAACATTGTAGGCCCTCTCGAAGCCGGAGCCCTTGAGGATCCGGACCGCCACATGAGCCCGAAAGCCGACGGCGCAATGCACGTAGATGGTCTTGTCTCCCGGTAGCTCCTCGAGTCTTTCACGGAGTTCATCCACGGGAATCAGTACCGCCGCGTCGAGGTGGCCGCTGTTCCACTCTTCCTCCGTGCGTACGTCCAGGATGAGATCCGTCTCCGGAGAATACCTGGTGAAGAGATCGTCCGCCTCGACGGCCGGTGCGTAGCCGCTGATGGAATTCACCGCCACATAGGCGGCCATGTTGATCGCGTCGTTGGCCGAGGAGTAGGGCGGGGCGTAGGTGAGGTCGGCCTCGGCAAGATTCGAAATCGTGAAACCCGCCCGTAATGCCATGGCCATGGCATCGATGCGCTTGTCGATCCCTTCGAATCCAAAGGCTTGGGCTCCGAGGACCCGTCCGTTGCCCCCGTCGTACACGAGTCGCAGGGTCATCGGGGTGGAACCGGGGTAGTAGGTCGCGTGGTTGGCTCGATGGATACTCACCGCGTCGGCGTCGAA
>CAZAKE010000276.1:0-4727 GCA_964485495.1 uncultured Spirochaetales bacterium | reverse complement strand
TTCACGAGCTCTCTGGGGACAAGAAGAATCTCCTCGAAGACTTCGTCCGGTTCGCCCCGGAGATGAGGACCCGGGACATCCCCGATTTCCGGGAGACCTTAGTCGACATCATCCGGCACCTCTTCGACGAGGGATACGCTAAGGGTTTCGTCAAAGAAGGGGTCTCCCGGGAGATCCTTCCCTACATGTACTTAAGCATTATCGAGGGAATGATCGTCCTCTACCGGAGAGAAGAGACCGACATCAATCCGGGACAACTCTTGTTCTACTCTATAGAGACCAGCTTCCGGGGGATCCTCACCGACGAAGGGATGAAGCTCATTTCAGACGGCGAGGCGGTCCATGGCTAAGGAAATTATGGACGAGCGCCGCAGTATAGAGAGGAGATCAGGCAACCGCCGCGGCGAAGACCGTAAAAAGAAGAGCCTTTTCGACCCGAAGTATCTTCTGCTCCTCGCGGCCGTCGGGGTTATGGTCCTCCTGTGGATTCGGAGGGATCAGGAAAAAGAGGCCGCCGAGGCGTCGATCAAGTCGCCGGTGAGGATCGTCCGGCCCGGGCACGGAAACCTGGAAAAGGTCCTTACCTTAAACGGCTACGTGGAGTCGGAGAGCATGGTGACGGTGCTCCCGAAGATATCCGGGACCTTAGAGGAGCTTACCGTCGACATCGGCGATACCGTCACGCGGGGACAGGTGATAGGGGCGGTCGATAGTGAGCCCTACGAGCTGAACGTCCGGCAGGCCGAAGCGGCATATCTGGCCGCCAAATCCACCTATGAAAGGACAAAACAGCTCTACGACGCCCAGGCGACGAGCCGGCAGAACCACGATATGGCCAAATCTCAGTACGACGCCGCGAAGTCCCAGTACGAGCTCGCCCGCCTCAACTACCAATACGCCGAGCTGACCGCCCCGGTGGAGGGGGTGGTCCTGGTAAAGCACGCCTCGGTGGGGTCCCTGGTGGCCCCGCAGGTTCCCCTGGTTACAATCGGCGACCTGGAGAATCTCAGAGTCAAGGCGAATATCCCCGAGAACCGTTACGCCTTCTTCGCCGAAAAAAGAAGTGATATGGAGGTACGGGCGGAGGTCCCCGCCTTAGGCGGCCGGGATGTGAGCGTCCGGGTCGAGGCGGTGGCCCCCTATATCTCCCCGGAATCGAAGAGCTTCGAGACCATCTGCACCCTGACCGAAGATACCGGCCTAGTCCGTCCGGGGATGTACATCCGGCTTACCTTTATCCTCGAAAAACGGCGGGACATCGATCACCTGCCCAACGAATGCCTGGTGGCCGGCCGATACCTGTGGTACGTGGATCTGGACGGCTGCGCGGCGAGGCGCATCGACTTCGACCCCGGTTTCGCCAACGAGGAATCGATGCGGATTCCTGAGGAGTACAGGGACTACGCCTTCATCATCGAGGGGCAGCACTTTCTGAAGGAGGGACAAGTCTGCCGGGTCCTCAACGAGGGGGACTTCTGCCGATGAGGCTCCGAATAGCCGACTTCGCCATCAACCACCCCGCGGTCATCTCCATCATCCTCATCGCGGTGGTGCTGTTCGGGTTCATATCCTTAAACAGTCTCAAGCAGGACATTTTCTCGGAGGTCTCCATGCCCTCGGTGGTGATCTTTACCGTTTACCCGGGGGTGGGGCCCAAAGACATCGAGCGGGAGGTGACCAACATCCTCGAAGACGAGCTCTCCACCCTCTCGGGGGTCAACAGCATGAACTCCACCTCCCGGGATTCTTCGTCGATTATCTCCCTCCAGTTCGACTGGAATACCGACATCGACGTCAAGCTCCCGGAGATCCGGGAGAAGATCAACAACGTGATGGCGGACCTCCCCGAGGGGATCGAGGGTCCCCCGACGATGCTCAATATTAGCGTCGACCTCCTCCCCATATTGAGCCTCGCGGTGGAGAGCGAGATGGACCGGGAACGGCTGTCGAGGTTCATCGAGGATCGGGTCATTCCGTCGATCGCCCGGGTTCCGGGGATCGCCTCCATCAACCTGCAGGGAGCGGTGACCATGATCACCGACATCCGGCTGGACCTGAACAAGGTTGAGGCCCGGGAGATCTCCATTCTCGATGTCTACCAGGCCCTCCAGTACAACAACGTGAGTTTCCCCGCGGGGAGCGTGATCTACCGGGACAGGGAGCTCAAGATGCGGACCTTAGGGGAGTTTAATTCCTTGGGCGAGATGGAGAAACTGGTGGTGGGTTTTCGGGACGAAAGCTACATCCATTTAGGAGATATCGCCGACATCAGCATCGCGGAGCGGGACGCCACTGTATATCCGGTCTCCAAAGGAAAGGACGCCGTCGTCATCGACATCATGAAGCAGCAGGGGGAGGACACCAACCGGATTATCGCGGATGTCAATGAGGTCTTGGACCAGATTACCCGGGACAACCGGGGGAACATCACCTTTACCGCCATAGCGGATCAGAGCATCGACATCAAGAGAGCGATTAATTCGGTACGGAGCTCCGCGGTCTTAGGGGGAATCCTCGCGGTGATAATACTGTTCCTCTTTCTCCACAATCTCCGCACCACATTGATCATCACCGTCTCCATCCCCCTGTGCGTGGTCTTTGCCTTCATCGCCCTAAGCCTCAGGGGGCAGTCTCTGAACATCATGACCCTCGGCGGGCTTACCGTCTCCATCGGGATGATCGTAGACAGCTCTATCGTGGTCCTCGAGAACATCCATAAAAACTTTCGAAAGTCCGGGGATGCGAAGCGGGCGTCCTCCCTCGGCACCGCGGAGGTGGGCGGGGCCATCATCGCCTCCACCTCAACCTCCTTGAGTGTATTCGTCCCCATGCTCTTCGTGACCGGTTTCGCCGGATCGATCCTCCGGGACGTGAGCTGGACCATTGTCTACGCCTTAGGCGCCTCGGTGTTCGTAGCGGTTATCGTGGTTCCCTATCTCTCCGCACGGCTGATCAGGGCCGAGCAGCTTAAGCTTCCCGGATTCCATCATGTATCGGAAGGTATCGAAAAGCTCCTCTCCCGCCTCGAGAAGTTCTATAAGCGGATTCTCCGCAAGGCGATTATGAACCGGATCTTTATCCTGGTCATAGCTGTGGCCGTCCTCATCATAAGCGTCCTCGCCTTCGACTTCGTAGGTTTCGAGTTTATCCCCCAAATCGACATGAACGAGCTGCAGATACGGGCGGAAACACCGCCGGGTTTTACCCTCGAGGAAACCAAGGCAAAAGTACTCGAGATCGAGTCTTTAGTCCGCGAGCTCGTTCCGGAGACGGAGGAGACCCTCTTCTACGTCGGGCAGAGTGATAGCTTCGGCTTCGGAAAGTCGATCAATCAGGCCTTCTCCCGGGTCCGGCTGGTCAGCAACCGGGAGCGGGAACGGGACGCCTTCGCCATCATCGATATGCTCCAGCGCGAAATTCCGGCCCGCATTCCCGACGTCGACGTGACCGTTGTCAACGGGGGATTGGGGTCCCTCGCCGCGATGGCCACCGGCGGGGAAGGTTTCAAGATCGAGGTATACGGGAATGATCTGGACGAGGTGAGCGCCGCCGCACGGACGGTCTTAAGGATTATGGAGCAGGACCCCAATATCGGAAAAACCGAGATGAACCTAAGCTTCGCCCGGGAGGAGATCGTTTCCGATCTGGCCTTAGACTACATGGGAAACCTGGGAGTCACCCCCTACGAAGCGGCAATAACATCCCGGATCATCTTTAACGGTATGGAGGCGGGCAAGTACCGGGGTGACGAACGAAGTTACGACATCCTCCTCCGCTCAAAGGTTGCAGGCGGCAGGATAGACCGGGATGTCTTCAACACCATAGCCGTCAAATCCCAAAACGGCACTTTCGTAAGCTTCGCCAACTTCACCGAACTTCGGGTCGAGCCGTCGGTGACCGAGATCCATCACGAAAACAAAATGAAGTCGGTAGTGGTGACCGGACACCTACGCAATCCCGACGTCAGAGGTACCTCCGCCCGGGTGATCGGAAAGATCGAAGAGATGTCCCTGCCGGTGGGTGTCGCCTGGCAGATAGTCGGAGGCACCGCGGAGATGGCCGACAGTTTTCGGGCACTTCTCATAGCGCTCTTGATCTCGGTCTTCCTCGTCTACATGGTGATGGTCATCCAGTTCGAGCGGTTCACTCAGCCGTTGATCGTGATGGCTTCGATACCCTTTACCATGATCGGGGTGGTGGCGGGACTTCTTATTTTCGGTTCCACCCTGTCCATCATAAGCTTTTTAGGGGTCATCGCTTTGGGGGGAATCGTGGTAAACAACGCTATCGTGTTAATCGACTACATCAACCTCCTCCGGAACCGGGACAAAATGGACCTGGTAAGGGCCATCCTCGAAGGGGGGAGCGCCCGGCTCAAGCCGATTCTCATGACCACCCTAACCACGATCCTCGGCATCCTTCCCATGGCCTTCGGCCTCGGAGAGGGGTCGGGGATGTACTCACCCCTCGGTCAAACCATCGCCGGGGGGCTCATAACCTCGACTTTGATTACCCTGTTTCTCATCCCCGTGCTCTACTACATTCTCGAATCGAGAAAACTCAAATCGGCCGAGCTTAAGACGGCCGCCTCTAAGGAGGGTACGACCCATGAATAGATTGATTAGAGTCATACACCGGTACGGCATCGTCCTCGCCGCAGCTCTTCTGATTCCCCTGCTCACAGCCGGATGCTCGGTGGTCTTCACCGCATCGATAACCGGGAGCAC
>CAZAKE010000275.1:0-4791 GCA_964485495.1 uncultured Spirochaetales bacterium | reverse complement strand
AGAGCCGATCCTCGCTCGCCGCCAGGTGTGGATTCCTACCCTCGCATCTGTAGATCAACCGGCCACACGAGTCTGAGAGGACTATGCGCTCACCCGTACCAGCGCCCTCCTCCCAGGCACAGATCAGCATGCCATAATCCTTTCCATGCCGGCGTTCACCATCGGCCCGAATCCATGAGACGCGTGAATTCCGAAGCACCCCCGGAGACCGGCAGAGGGTTTTCGCGGTTCCCTCGTGCCACAGCCGGACAGACCAGGAATTACCGTTTCGTTCCGTCCACACGAGTACGGGACCCGGCACCGTCTCCTTCGGGCACGACGGTCCGTCGATCAGGTCCGCAACAGCTATCTCGCGCTCATCTATTGTCCCGGGGTCGTGCGTATTGCGGGACATATCCGTAGTCGTGAGGACGATCCGTCGCCGTACCCGCCGATACGCGGCGGCCCATCTGCGTGCGTTGTCCCGGACCCTCTCCTCCGATCCCGTACGACCGGCGAGGAATGGACCGTCTACGTCCTCGACGGTGAGGATCCCGGCATACCACCCCGATTCCGACCGACCGGCGCAGACCGAGTATCCGTCGAGAACGGTCCCGAGGTGAGTAATCCCGGAACGATTCGCCACGGTCACACCCCCTCTACCGTAGTGGCGTGCCACCACGTCCTTCACCGCATGGTATGCCGGCTTCGGCCTGCCGTTCACATCGACGATCCCCCAGGCGCATTCAGAGGGACATCCAGCCGCGCCGCAGTGCCAGCAGGTGGCGGCGTCCCGCCAGCAGAACATGAAGGAACCCATGGAGTGCGGATGTGTCGCGAAGATCTCCAGTCCCCTGCGAAAGTACTCCGCCGCCGCCTCCGGCGTGTGACCGCCCGGAACCTTGTGGTGCCAGCCCTGCACGTGACAGACGCTGGGGATACCCTTGGGAAGTTCATCCTGTGGCGGCTTAGGCTTGACCCCGCCGTCTGAGGAGTATCCCCACTCGTTGGCCAAGACTGACAGGCCGTAACGTTCATACAGTCTGTCGATGATGCCGATCCAGTCCTCCACCGTGCCGCCCTGCCAGGATCCCAGATACTGATCGTCGCCGATGTAGGCGAAAGGGTGATCGTCCCGGTAGACCAGGTCCATCATCCGCAGTCCCTCATCCCACTCGTGAGAGAGATTGGTGCCGCACAGTGCTGCCGGATCGGCGAGCAGGACCCCCTCCGCAGCGGCCCGGGCTGTGTCGGCCGCCACCTGCTCGGAGTAGTCACCCCGAAAGATCTCAATGTCGATCTCGTTCATGATCTGCCACAACGGACCGGCAAGCCCCTCGAGATCTTCCGCGATCCAGCGGCAGGTCTCACGGACGTTGCGGTAATACTCATCGCTCCCCTTCGGGCCGCAGAGATCGGGCCAGGAGTCGACCCACCGGGTCCTGTTTTCCTCCTTCACGAACCGGTATCCGCCGAGGCCGGGAGTCACCGGCATCACCTTCAGACCGGCGGATGCGGCCTCCTCGATCTTCTCCTTGGCGGCCAGGTACTCACCGGAGAGAGTACCGAACATCCCGTCGGACCAGGGGAAGCGGGTGCCCAGCCGGATCCACTCGATTCCCGCGTCCAACACCATCTGATATTCGTCTCCCGGATCGAAGGCGTAGACGATGCCGACTATTTTACGATCGAGCCCCTTCGGTAATGTCGAGTCCATATAATTCCCCCTTCGATGCACCGGTTCGTCGTTATCCGATCTATTCGTACTTCCGATAGGTCTTGCCGTCACGGCCGCCGCCGGTCCCGGGGTAGGGTTTTCCCGGCCAGTATTCCTCGTCTTTTTTCAGGGCAGCGACGCGAGCATCGTCCCAGGGGAACTCGATCTTGACCTGCTTCTCGCCGGCGATGTAGGCGGCACAGACCAGCTCCAGGGCAGAGAGTGAGGCGTCGATGTTGGCGTAGTCGGGCTTCCCGCTCCTGATCTGCTCGGCGAGGACGGTGAGATACTTGAGCTTGTCCTGGTTGTAGTCGGGGGTGACGGGGCGAGGTTCGGGATTCTCGCGGTTCTGGATGCGGTAGCTGTTGCCGATTCCTCGGCCTAAGCCCCACTCGACGACTCCGTCGGAACCGATCATCCGGTAGCTCATGCTCGAGAAATCGGAGTTCACCAGCACCTCGTCTCCTGTGTGCAGGATGCAGCGGACGCCGGATTTGGTCTGGATGTAGGCGATCTCGGTGGTGCCAACCTGCATCCCGTCCCGATAGGTCCTGGCCGAAGACTCGGTGGCGCACATCACCCAGTCGATGGGATCGTCCCGGATGAGCAGCACGAAGTAGTGCAGCCAGTGGATGCCGGCGCTCATGATGTCCCAGTTCACGCATTGGATCTCCACGGTTCTCAAGGTGCCGACGGCGCCCTCCCACACCCGGTGCATCGCCTGTTCGGCCGCCGGTTTTAGCGCGTGTCCGTGGGGAACCTGCACCGGCAACCCCCGCTCCTTGATGAGCTCCACGATCCGCCTGCCGTGAGCGACCGTGTCCCCCAGCGGCTTGTCCGTGATCAAGCCCTTGGGATCGTGCTTCAAGGCCTCCTCCACCACCAGGTGGTGACTCGGGGGGTAGGTGTGCACACTCACGATGTCGGGCTTCACCTCGGCGAAGCACGTTCCGTAGTCGGTGTACAGATTCTCACAGCCGTACTCCTCCCGCACCCTGGCCAGTGTCTCCTCGCTCATGTCCACCACCGCGGACAGCTCAAACCCCTCCATCTCCGAGAAGCCCTTCAGGAAGGAACTCCCTCCCATGCCGCAACCGACTACGACACCCCTCAACACTCCATCCGTATCATTCGCCATCTCGTATCTCCTCCTCTGGTTATCTATTATTCATCACCCATTAATGATTACCCATTGATCAGTGCCTATCAGTCATTCCGTATCAGTCATTCCGTATCAGTTAAAATACTCAGCTCATGTCCCGTAGAAGCAGCACGTAATTCCAAGGATCGAGCACGGGAATCGTGACGGCTCCCGAGTCGTCGAATTCCAGACTCACTGAATCGATCCGGCTCTCTCGGCAAGCGGTTAACTCCACACGACCCGCCGGTGGTGCCTCATCATCCGATAGGCAAAACTCGACCTGCAGGTTGCAAATCTGATCGAAGGAGCAATTGAAGAGCATCACCGCCGTCAGGTTCCGCCCGGAGCGCACTATGGGCCACACTCGGTGGTTCCCTCGGATCAGGACGGGCATCCTGTTCTTTGAAAGATGCCGGAAGAGGTCGATCACCTGCGTTTGTTTCGCCCTCCTACCCAGGTGGGAGAACGGGCTGTAGGATGCCACGGCCACGCGGCCACCCAGATTGTTTTCGAAGAGGGTAAGACTAGGTCCGAGAATCCTGCCGGAAGCCTCGTCCGCGACTTCGGCAAGTACGGAAACAACATCGCTCAACGGCTCCAGAATCGAACACCCGTTCGGCCCGGGAAACTTCCTGCGTCCCTCACCGGCATCGGCGCCGTTGAGCTCGTGGCCGGTAAGCATCTCGACGCAATGCGGGTGAAACTCGCCCATCCGGACCCCGGTCGCTTCACCGAATCCCCGCCGGTGGAGTACCTCGAGGGTTCGAGTATCCATGTATACCCCCCCGGACAGGATCTCCTCGAGCTCGGAATCATCCAAACCCTCGGCGATTCGCCCCGCTAGCACCGTGCCGCACGAGCCTTCGCTCTCCACCGTGAGGGGAATGCCCATCGCCGCGAGCCCAAGGGGAACGTTGATATCGTCGTCGGGGCCCTCGAGAAACCATTCGGATCCGGCATCGGCATCTACCATCCTCCGCGCCATCAGGTCGGGACAGTCGACGGCCCGGAACCCGGCAAGGGGAATGGATTCCACCCCTCCCGTGAACTCCAGATACCTTCGCCAGAGTAGACACTCCGCCGCCACGGCAAAGGCCAGCGGTCGATACTCCTCGAAACTCAGCGCCCGTTCGTAGACGGCGTTGAAGGCGATCCCGTTACAGCCCATGGCGATCGACGCCGTACACTCGTTCATCACTGTGCGAACCGACTTGTCCAGGGTCACGTAGGGGAAGTTCTCGAGCTCGTATTGGATATCCGTCACCCCTTCCGGATAGTCTCTCACCTGCCGCGCCGTCTCGAAAGCCTTGGTGACCAGGTTCCAGGGACGATCGTCGGTGTAGAAACCGTGACCCGGCCTGCCCTTCACCGCCTTCAGGGTCTCCATGAAACGACTTATAGGATATCCGGCATAGGTACTCACCCCATAACCCACGGTCATCAACCCCAACTCGATCTTCGGACTGACGGTGTGGACCGCCTCCTCGATGGCCGAACAGATAGCGTTCATACGATCGGCGCAGAAATCACTCCACCGCCTGCGCAGCTCTCCGCCGTCGGGTCGGTTCAGCGCAGTCACCAGGTCATCTCTGGAGAGTGAATCGTCGAATAGCCCAATACACCTGTCGCAGAAGCAGGGATATTTCACCCCATGCTTCGCCGGACGGAAGTCATCGTCCACCCAGATGAAATCCGGACCGGTCTCGGCCATGCGGCGGTAGTGGGTCTTCACATACCCCATCAGCTGCGGCGAGGACCAGCAGTAACCGCCGCCGGGCGCGCCGTCGGACTCCACCATCGGCTCCAGAGAACTCTCCCGCAGGCCCCGATGGAGACCATGTCCGAGGGTGACGAGGACGTTGATCCCCACGTTGATCTCCCGCCCCTCCCTCAGTCGTTCGATGCGGTCGGTGATCTGCCGTACCATCTCCCGCTCCTCATCCTCAGGCCGGCC
>CAZAKE010000274.1:0-4966 GCA_964485495.1 uncultured Spirochaetales bacterium | reverse complement strand
TCCCGGCGACCTCGCCCCCGCCGCCGAAGGAGAATATCTCTCGTTCCTCGCCCAGTGGAAGCGAGAACGACGGCACGAGCCTGAGAGAGAAGAGAGAGGTATAGTCCATGAGACGGGTTTCGGCAGGCAGATTGAAAACGCCTACCGCACACACGAGCAGGAGGCAAAATCCGAGCTTGCGCATACGGGCGAGAGATAGTGTCATGATAACTTCCGTGTTTGCGTATATACGTTTATGGACCGAGGGTGATTTTACCACCGTCTACCATACGCGAACAAGCATAATCGCCGCTTTTTAGTCCATATGGACGAAATTTTCACGCAAGTCTCACACATCTTACCGGATTATGGATTCTCTATCCATTTATATTGCCGATTATATCGCCGGTTATTGAAGAAGACCCAATCTTGATTGACTGTCAAAGAGCACGCGTGTGACACTCTGTAATTCAGCCTTATTTGAAGTATGAATTTCGGAATATTTAACCTCCATAGAAGGTTGAATTTCATAGTCAATCGGCACGTTGAACAAATCTTGTATGAGTTCCCGCTGGAGCATTGCTTGTCGTGATACTCCCTGTGTGGTATTTTCTGGATATATGAGTGAATATGGGAACAGAAAGTCCATCAATACACGTGCATTTCGAAATGCGGCATGAAAACGATAGAAGAATTCGAAAACAACGAAGTCGGAGTTCGCACCCAGGTCACTACACCTTCGCACATAGCGGCGGGTCTCTTCGGTATCTACTACGGTCTTCCGTTCATCCTGGTCACCGTGCTCATCCACCTGAATCCCTCGGGAACTCCGCCGCCGTCGCCATTCTCCTCCCTACTCGATGCCGTGTTCTGGAGTATCGTTTTTTTCATGCCGGCGGCGATTCTCGGATATCTCCTCATCTACCGGTGCTCCGGGGCTACCTTCTTCCCGCTCCTCCTCGGCGGTCTCGTACTCTCCGCCGTAGTTGCCGTGGCGGCGGCGCTTCTGCTCCACCGCGACTACTTTTCGATCGTGTTTCAGGTCTTCATGAACCACGTCATCATCGCGACCCTGCGCACGGGTCTACTGACCAGCCGATTTCAGGACTCCCGCTTCTCCAGGCGATTCTTTCAGACATCCCTGGCCGTGCTGATTCTCTTCGGCGTCTGGGTAATCGTCATGGGACGGACGATCGTGGTCCGGGAGGAACCCCGCTGGATCGAGAGCACCTTCTACAATCTCTACAACTGCGTGATCCTGTTCATCCTGTATCTCGGGATTACCCGGCTCAGGGAATCGCTCTTCAAGCACATCGAGGTACGATCGAAGTCGCTGATCGTGAACGGGTACGACATCACCCCGTTGATCGGCTCGACCAACCTTCTGATCCTGCGGTGCTTTGCCTCAATGCAGCGGGACAGGATTACCTGCGCGGCAATCGATGCGTGCGCGTTCGGTGATGACGACGAAATCCGGTCCGACGAAGTCGGCGTCGACGGATGCGTGAAGAAGTGGACTTGCGAAGAGTGCATCGCCAACGGATACAAGGCGACCCAATGCACCCGATATAAGACCATCTACAACGGCATCCTCGATCTCAAGAAGACCCTGGAGACCTTCGAACTGGGGACCATCCTGCCGCCCTCGAACCGACGAAACATCCTCACCGAAGGCTGGAAGCTGATGCTGTTCGAAGGCGTACGGCTGAGGGTTCGGTGAAAAAACCGACCTGGCAATTCCAATCATCTTACTGTGGTTGAGATCGTCTACTTGACTGATGGTTCATGTAGACATAAATTTATAGCTGGAGGTGGGAGACATGTTAGAGAAAGAGTTTCAGTATTTCGTTGACCACCGTAATGAGCTACTGAAAAAGTACCGGGGAAGAGTACTTGTTATCGTCGATGAGTCGGTAGTAGGCGATTATGACACCGTACACGATGCCTGGAATGGGGCTGTAGAGAAATACGAGGAAGGAACATTCTTGATCCAGCGCTGCATGGACGATGAGGATTCTTTTCATCAGACCTTCCACTCTAGAGTATTCGTGTAGAAATGCCGAAAAACCCCGATTACCGTGCGTTCACTATCCAGTATCCCGGAATAATGCGCGAATTACCCATTGAAGTCGGAATCAGGAAGCATAGTAAATTTGAAGAAGAATCTAAGATGGTTCGATTTCCAAATTTTTCTTCCGTTAGGGCGATCATCGATACCGGCGCAACCGGAAGCGTAGTAACGACGGCCCTATCGAAGGAGCTGGGTCTGATCCCTATTTCAAAGAGGAGAGTCATAGGAATAAATGGAGAAAAAACGTGTAACGTCTATCTTGTAGATCTCTTTTTGCCGAATTACATACCTTTTACCGCCCTCGAAGTGACGGAAGGTGAGCTTGCAGGTGATTACAGAGCATTGATCGGGATGGACATTTTAGGCCATGGCGATCTCGCGTTGACGTCTAAGGATGGTAAGATGAAACTCTCCTTCGCATACCCTTCAACGAAAGATATCGATTTCGTCAGAGACTACAATTCGGAAATCGAAAGCGGAAAAACTCGGGAGTAAAATCGTCTATTCGCCCAAGTACTCGTTTATCACAACCTTAGGTTCCACAGGAATGTGTTTATCCATCTACAACGGTATCCTCGATCTCAAGAAGACCCTGGAGACCTTCGAACTGGGGACCATCCTGCCGCCCTCGAACCGACGAAACATCCTCACCGAAGGCTGGAAGCTGATGCTGTTCGAGGGCGTGCGGCTGAGGGTTCGGTGAAATACAAGAATCTAATACACTTCACCTTTACAATTATTCTAAAATCTCTATATTTCCGCATATCGGAGTAAATTATTAGTCCATATGGACTAATAGTCAGTAAAATTCTCTGCACCTATTGTATACTTTTCTGTCTCCTCTTGCATTCGAATAAGGGCGGGGAATGTACTCCACTCTGTATAGTCACAGATACGTATTACATTGGGGGTGAATCAATGAACGTCGGAAACCGGATCCTACTCATTACATCAATTATTACCGCGGCATCTCTACTCTTTTCCGCCTGCAACGGTCTCGGAAACGACGACACGACGGCGCCGGGAGTGGTATCCAACGTCGTGATCGTGAGTAATGGAGACAGGAGCGTGACCGTATCCTGGACCGATCCGGATGATGCCGACCTCGCAGCGATATATATAGAAGATACCGTTTCCGATAAGCTGACCCAAGTATCGGCAGGGATCCAAGAGGCGACGGTGACCCTGACACTCAACGGCGTCATCCACCTGCTGAACCTTACCGCCGTGGATCAGGCGGGCAACGAATCCGAAGCCGTGGTGACGAGTGCCCATCCGTTCGCGTTCATCTCCTCACGCTTCGACTATGATGGAAACGGAACGCCGACCGGTACTTCGACCTTCGAATACGAGACCGACGAGTACGGGATGACTACGGAAATGACCAGACTCGACGAAGATGGCAACCAGCAGTGGCGGGAGGTATACGAGTACGATGCAAACGGTCATCGGACCGGGGTGACCCGGTACGCGGCTGACGACGCCTTTCACTCGCGCCTAGGCTTCGAGCTCGATGCCCAGGGTCTCGCCACGAAGAACTCATGCTTCGACGAGTCGGATGAGTTACAGTGGTACTACCTCTATACACGCAACGATTGGGGTGGTCTCGACAGGACCGACGCGTATGATCCCGACGGTAATTTGACAAATTACACAATCAATGAATATGACCCCATGAAAATCAGAACCGGCGCCGCGTTCTACGATGCCGACGAAAACCTATTCGGATCGCGAGAATACACCCATGACGACTACGGCAATCTTGTACTCGAGGAACACTTCGGGGCCGGTGGAACTCGCGCATGGTCACGTGTCTATACCTATCCCGACCGGTCCGCGTGTGAGGCACCGGTATTCTCTCCGACGGGCGGCACATTCGAAGATTCCGTGGATATTAGCCTGAACACAACCACAACAGGAGCATCGATCTACTATACCCTCGACGGAACAGCTCCCGACGCCACGTCTACCCAATACACCGAACCGTTTACCCTGACGGAAACCACACTAGTAAAGGCTGTCTCGACTCTAAGCGGATGGACGGATTCGGTGGTGGTGCAAAAGCAGATCTTCGTCGTCGATCCCGACGTAAACATGATAGTCAACGGCGACTTCGGCCAGGGTGAGGAGTTTTGGCGTTTCGACGGCGTCCAGAGAACGGCCACCGGCAACGTGTGCGCCTATGACACCGGTGAAGCTCAGATCACGCTGGATGAGGCCGGCGATGCCGTAGGATTGGTCGCGTTGATTCCGGAGACGACGGTATCACTCGTCAATGAAACCTCATATGAGGTATCGTTCCGGGCCCGATCGACCACCGCGGTACGACTTTTATTCACGATCAGCGAATGGAGTCGGGATCTGAACGATAACGGGAGTGATCAGGACCACTATATCAAGGAATCGATCGACCTTACCGACGATTTGACAACCTACACCATGCGCTTCAAACTGCAAAACCCTTCGGATGATGACGCGTTCGTACGCTTTCAACTCGGTGACAACCCCTCCGGTACCGTCGTCATCGATGACGTGGTGCTCAAACGAATCGAGTTGGTCGGTGAACCGCGACTCACCCTCTTGAACAGCGCAGTAAACCCGGGGGAGCAGTACCTGGATGCGCGGCTGTCGGCGGACAACCGGTATCTGTTTGCGGCGACATATAATTACGTGCGAATATTCGATCTGAGCACCGATCCGATGACACCGGACCTGGTGAAGTCGTTGTTTCTGCCCTACGAGATGCGGAGACTGATAGTAGACGGCGACGTTCTGATAGCCGGCGGAAACAACTACGGAGTCTCCATCGACATCTCCGATCCGCCCAATGCGACCATTACCCAAGAGACAGAGGCGAACGGTTTTGGAAGGATCGAGTGTATCCTTCAGACCGATGAATACTTCTACGCGAGCATC
>CAZAKE010000273.1:0-5025 GCA_964485495.1 uncultured Spirochaetales bacterium | reverse complement strand
CTCCCTCCCCATCCGTGTAGATCAGTGACATCAGTGGTTATAGATCCCACCATTCCCATCCCTATCCAATTCATATTATCCGATCATCGAGAAGAGTATCCCGGATGAAATCTTACTGCAGATAAAAGGGATCGTATCGGCTATACTATATATAACTGAACCGCATGTTCCGCAACGCCGTATTGCCGGAAGACATAGACAAGGTACGAGATGCCGGGGAGGTGAGATCGATGTTGTCGAAGATAGCCGAAGAGATAGAAGCTCGGGGGGAGGCCCGGGGACGCAGAGAGCGAGAAAGAAGTATTGCGAAGAATATGAAGGACAACGGTGAACCGATCGAGAAGATCATGGAATTTACCGATCTGAGTAGGGAGGAGATCGAGAAGCTGTAGACCCGTAATCGCTCTTACGTATATATCGCTACCACTGACTCGAGACGAATCAATGAACCCCAAAGAATACCTCGACATGAATGGCTCTTTCCACGAATCCCCTCTCGTGGGAACTCTCAGGAAACTTCATACCATATTGGATAGACAAGACATTCCATATGCCGTTATCGGTGGGATGGCCGTCATCAGATGTGGAGGTCATCGTACGACTCACGATATCGATATCCTCATCCGGCGAGAGGATTGGGAAAGAGTCAAGACGAGTAATCCGCAGGAATTCGAGTGCGGGATAGACACCGCCGTGGACACCCGGAACGGCATTCCAGTGAACGTTTTGTTTTCGGATGACGATTGGGATATGCTGTTTCTCCTTCCGGATCCCGCATCGGTCGGCGAGTATGATGAATCCTTCGGCGCCTACTTCATGCGACTCGACCATCTCCTGGAATTGAAGACCGCGGTATACCTTCAGAAATTGAAAGACGACGGCATAGAGTTCGCTGCCAAGGACCTTGCCGATGTGGTGGAACTTATCAGAAATAACCGCGGTAAAATCACCCCCGCCACGATCGACTCCCTGCATCCGGGCGTCAGGCAGGAACTCTTGCATATCCGGCAGCGGGTGATTACGAGGGAGCAGCAGCGGTAACGTGAGGGGAGTAGACCGTATCGGTGTATAGTATCCGGTGGAATGCAGAGGAGAGGGTCATACTGACATGGCAGAACCCCACAGTGAAAAACGATCGGCCGGAATTCATCCTACTCTCTTTTTACTATCTTTCCCTGCGGTAAGTAGAAAAAATGATATACACGGTACCGGTTGAATGATACACTGTGTCGGATATTGACCGACATTTAAACTGTGGGTTTTTTTTCGTGTCGGGAGATACAACATGAGTGATACAACCAAACGACTGAAAGGAGAGCGTGCATGGAACATGGTCCTGCAATGAAATGGGGCGACGACAAGTCGATTCAGTACAAACGCAAGGTCGGCATCCTGTTCTTCGCCATCTATGCGGTGGTGTATGCCGGCTTCGTCATCATCAACACCCTGGCACCCAAGACGATGGAGGCAAGAGTCATATTCGGCCTCAATCTGGCCGTGTTTTACGGATACGGGCTTATCATCTTAGCCATCCTGGCCGGTCTGCTCTACAACCTGCTGTGCGGCCGTAAGGAGCTGGAACTGAACAAAGGGGCGGATGAATCATGATCTATCAGGCAACAATCCTTCCTATTCTACTTTTTCTGATTATCGTCCTGAGTGTACTGGCCATCTCCATCCTGGCAGCCAGGAAGACCTCATCCGCATCGGGGTTCTTCGCGGCAGGCGGTCAGATCCACTGGAGCGTGAACGGCATCGCCTTCGCCGGTGACTATCTCTCGGCCGCCTCCTTCCTGGGCATCTGCGGCATGATCGCATTTTCCGGGTATGACGGCTTCCTCTACTCCATCGGCTACCTGGCCGGATGGATCGTCGCCCTCTTCATAGTCGCCGAGCCGTTGAAGCGGATGGGGAAATACACCTTCACCGACGCCCTGGACTCCACATTCAACTCTAAAGGTATTCAGCTGGTTGCCGGCATCAGCACCCTGGTAGTCTCGATCTTCTACCTGATACCGCAGATGGTTGGGGCCGGAGCCTTGGTTACGCCCCTCTTAGGGCTTCCCCACTATGCCGGAGTCTTGATCGTAGGCGGTGTGGTGATCTTCATCGTAGCCACGGCGGGGATGCGCTCCACTACGTATGTGCAATTCCTCAAAGGGGCCCTCCTCATCGTCTTCTCCTTTATTCTCGTGATCATGGTGATTAACCGCGGACTGGACAAGTCCCCCGGAGATGACTACCACGATTTCAAGGAACTCACCGCAACGGTCCAGGGAGGGACGGTCACGGGGGTAACCGAGTCCGGATACTCGAAGACCGGAGAATACAAGAAGGGCGATCTGTACCTAGTTCGCCTGAATAATGACGGAATGGACAACTGGTGGAAGGTGACCGAATCCGGAAACGAAACGATCCTCACCGAAGCCCTCTCTATCGAAGATCACGCCAGTGGCGATGTTCTCTACAACGGGGCCCCCAAAGAGGAAGCACGGTTCTATCCCGTAGGACACATGAGCAAGATCGTCGTAAACGGCAAGGAGGTCGATTCGGTAGACGGGCTGAATCCCTTCACCTTCCTCTCTACCATAGAGGACAGTGAAGTAGTCAGGTTCGAGGAGGCTGCTTTCCCGTTCGAGGACAACAAAGTACGGGTCTGGTATCAGACTCCGACTCCCGGATCGGAAGTCCTGCGGCCGGGTCTGAAATTCAAGGTCGATAAAGGAGCCACGCCACTCACGAAGCTCAACTTCATCTCTCTCATGCTGGCGCTCTTCTTTGGAACCAGCGCCCTGCCCCACGTACTCATCCGCTACTACACGGTCCCCAGTCCGAAAGACGCCCGCAAGTCAACCATCCTGGCGATCGTGGCCATCGGATTCTTCTACATCCTGACCCTGTACATCGGCCTCGGAGCCATGGCCGGCGGAGTGCTGGATGTGGAGAGTAGCAACATGTCTGCTCCCCTCCTGGCAAGGGTCTTCGGCTCCGGATTCTTCGCCATCATCTCCGCCCTGGCCTTCGCCACAGTGCTGGGTACGGTGAGTGGATTGATCATCGCCTCCTCCGGCGCGGTGGCCCACGACCTCGTTACCAGCTTCTTCGGAGTGAACATGACGGACAAAGGCCATGTAGTCATCGGAAAGGTCTCAGCCATCGCGGTCGGAGTGATCGCGATCCTCTTAGGTATCGTGTTTAAGGGGATGAACGTCTCCTTCCTGGTAGGACTGGCGTTCGCAGTGGCCGCCTCGGCCAACTTCCCCTCCATCATCATGCTCCTGTTCTGGAAGAAGACCACGGCCAAGGGCATCACCGCCTCCGTGCTGGTGGGCATGCTCACCGCCGTAGGCATCATACTCCTCTCACCCACCATGTGGGTACGGTACGGGCTCGAGGCGTCGATGGCCCCGATCCCTCTCGACAACCCGGGAATCATCTCGATCCCCTTGAGCTTCCTCACGCTGATCGTCGTCTCGCTGTTGACCCGCAAGAAGGGGGAAACCGCAAAGGTGTAATCGTCACAGCCTGTAGGGCGCCTCCAAAAAATAGGTGCTTGGCTGTCATGCACATACGAAAAACCATATTCTCAACTATATTCTATGTGGGGTTACCATCTCGCCGCGTAGCAATGTGTATGGTTTTTCGATGTGCGAATAGAAAAGTCCGGCTACACGCAGCGAAATGTGGCGGTTTCAACTATGGCTACTGCCATAGTTGGAATGGCTGATTTCTCCAGGTTCCGCCCGTATTGCGCTTCTCACGGAATTATCCTATCATCCGGGTTTATGAATACAAGGAGCAGTACGAACGTCCCTCTGGAGTTACCTCATCTCGGATACGGTTGCATGCGTATGCCGACGCTGGAAGACGGCAAGACCATCGACAGAGAGAAGGCGATTCCGTTGATCGACCGCGCCATGGAAGCGGGGATCAATTATTTCGATTCCGGCTTCGGCTACCACGGCGGAGACTCGGAAACCTTTCTGGGCGAAGCCCTTTCGGGGCGATACGACCGGAACAGCTATTTCCTGGCCACCAAGATGCCGCCCCCTTCGATTGTCTCCCGTGAGAAGATGGAGGAGACCTTCGCCGAACAACTCCGCCGGTTGCAGACCGATCACATCGACCTGTATCTGTTGCATGCCGCCACCCGGGAACGGTTTCCCTATCTCGATGAAGTGTACCGATATTTTGGTGAACTGAAGTCCAGTGGGAAGGTGAAGTATATCGGATTCTCTTTCCACGACTGGCCCGATACCCTCGAGCAGATGGTAGACAAGTACCAGTGGGATTTCGTCATGATTCAGCATAATTACGTCGAGGATAAATCCGGGCGTTCCGGCGAGATGTTCACACTGCTCGAGAAGCGGGGGCTGCCCGTAATCGTGATGGAACCTACCCGTGGAGGATATCTGGTCAATCCCCCGCAGGACGTGGCGGCTGTTCTCGACGATGTCAGGGGCGAGCGTTCCTACGCCGCGCTGGCGTTTCGCTGGTTGAAGGAACTGGATAACGTGCAGGTAATCCTTTCGGGAATGAGCACCAGGGAAGCGCTGGAAGACAATATCACCACCTTCGAAGATGACACGCCACTTACCGAAGCGGAAAAGATGGCGATCGAGAAGGCAATCACGCTCTTCGACAAAAAGAATCCCGTGCCCTGTACCGACTGCCGTTACTGTATGCCCTGTCCCCACGGTGTGCAGATCCCCAAGATATTCGAGATCTACAACCTGAAGAAGGTGCATGACGAACCGGATTTCCGGGTGATCCGCTCCTATTTTACCTATCTGAAGGATGGCGAACGCGGGGCCGATTGCACAGAGTGCGGCGAATGCCTGGAGAAATGTCCGCAAAGGATCGATATCCCCAATGAGCTGAAGACGATCGATCGGTTCTTCACTGAGTTGAAAGGATAGGTCTCATCTCATTCAGTTTACGATTCTCAAGCCATCGGTTCTCTTGGTGAGTCATCTTCTGTATCAGATACCGGTAGTGTACCGCATACCCGTTCCAATCAGCCAC
>CAZAKE010000272.1:0-5034 GCA_964485495.1 uncultured Spirochaetales bacterium | reverse complement strand
GGTTTCGAATAGTATGGTTCCGAACCTTACGGTACCGAAATGTATCGCAGGGCATGATCGCTGTCAAGTCGTATCGGAAATACCGGACCGATAATGGGTACCGCGCCGACCCATTCTCCTCGCGGCGGCGATGGTGTCGGTACTTGTTCTCCGTATCTGCCTCGTGTCAAAATAGAGACGGAATCACACAGAGTATGTATGGAGGAAAATCATGGATGTACCGGATACGATGAAGGCGGCCAGACTCTACGCTCCGGGGGATCTGAGGATCGAAGAGGTATCGGTACCCGAGCCCGCTTCCGATGAGGTACTGATCAGGATAGATACAAATGGGATCTGCGGTTCGGATATCCACTTCTTCGAACGGGGAGAACTCGGCCCCTTCAAGGTCACCAAACCGTATTCACCCGGACACGAAGCCTGCGGGGTCGTCGTGGCGGTCGGGTCCGATATCAAGGGAGTAGACGAAGGCACCCGTGTTGCCGTCGAACCGGGAATTCCGTGTAGGAGATGTGAACTCTGCAAGAAAGGCAGATATAACCTATGTGAGGACGTCGTATTCATGTCTGCGCCGCCGATCGACGGCACCTTTCAGGAGTACGTGGTCGTTCCGGCGGATTTCGTGTTCCCGCTGCCCGACTGTATGGATAACGAGGACGGAGCCTTCGTTGAACCGGTTGCCGTGGCGGTCCAGGCGTGTGAGCGCGGCGGTCTCCGTGCCGGGGAGAGTGTCACCGTCATCGGCGGAGGGCCGATCGGCTTGGTGACCGCTCTCACCTGTCGCGCCTACGGAGTCTCGGATGTGATCGTAGTCGAGGGACTCTCCAACAGGATCGCCTACGCTCGCGATCTGGGATTCACCAATACCATCGATTACACGGTATCCGATCCGGTAAGGCAGGTAGCCAATCTGACGGATGGGCGTATGACCGACGTGGTCTTCGATGCAAGCGGATCATCCGCCGGATGTTCCTCGGCGCCGCACCTCGCCGCCAGAGGCGGACGCGTGGTGTCGATCGGATGGCCGGAAACCGACAGCGTCGCGTATCCTATCGCCGTGGTGATGGAGAAGGAACTCGACCTGCGTGGCGTCAACCGTTACTGTAACGCCTACCCGAAGGCCATCGCCCTGCTCGGATCGGGCATCCTTGAAACCGCCCCATTGGTATCGCACCGATTTCCCTTTGCGAATGTCGTGGAGGCGTTCGAGTTCGCATCTTCCAACAAACGGGAAACGATGAAAGTGATGGTCGCTCACGGCGTCTGACGAACGGTTTCGATAAAAGCGGACACGACCTCGGCGAACTCCTCCGGTTCCTCCAGCATGGGAGAGTGTGCGGATTCTTCGAATATGTGGAGTGACTTTCCCGTTTCGGGGGTGCCGAGTGCATCATAGGCCGTATACGCCAACTCCACCGGGAGAATGCCGTCGTGCCTTCCCCAAAGTATCAGTGAGGGGATCGTGATCTCCGAGAGACGCGGTGTATAGTCAGGAGCCATGAAATCGTAGTAGCGGGAGACCCGCACGATGTTGAGTCCTTCGGCGAGGTAATAGGAGGGGGATGCGAACACGAGCTCTCTGCGATGAGTACGGTTGAACGCTTCGAGGATCGCCGGATCGTGGATATACCCGTTCGCTTGATGCACGTAGTCTATGTGCCGCCACATGCCCGACTTGGATATTTCACCCTCGGCCGCGTACCAATCCCGTGCCTTTTCCCAGTATCGGGTTTCGCTCAATGGTAGACCGGACTCGGAAAGCATCTCTTCTATCCTGCTCCGCATCCAATCGAGGGAGAGCGGAATTCCGTGCTCATAATCATGACCGCCGTCAACCTCGATCCAGCCGATGACTCTGTCCTGATTGTCATCCGCCAAGAGAAACGCGACGCCGATTCGCCCCCCACAGCTGTGTCCCATGAGAAAGTAGCGGGGACCTTCTCCGTCGTCATCAGTGTACAGCGCGTCCATGAGATCCAGGACGAGTCCTACGTCGTCTACGAATTGTTCGGTGTCGAGTGAACCGGAAGCTGCGTTTCCCTGAGAAGACCCGGAACCTCGCTGTTCCCAGTATACCACCCCGTAATGGCGCTCCAGAGTTTCGAAGGAATCGTAATATCGATATGGTATGCTGCTACCACCGGGACCGCCGTGGACTATCACGATAAAGATGTCCGAGTCGGTGTTCCCTCTGATCCATACCGGCAGATACGCCTCATCGGAATGGAGATATAGATATTGGCC
Source organism: uncultured Spirochaetales bacterium (assembly GCA_964485495.1). Classification (GTDB taxonomy): domain Bacteria; phylum Spirochaetota; class Spirochaetia; order CAZAKE01; family CAZAKE01; genus CAZAKE01. The sequence goes on along the minus strand of CAZAKE010000272.1, from coordinate 2,790 downwards.
GTCCGACGACACGAGACCATCGGCAGGATACCGACAACCGCAGACGGAACTTGTGGTCATGATAAAGAAAAGTATACATCCTAATATGAAATATTGCGTTAGTGGGGGAGGGCGTCGTCGTTTGAAGCGCCAACCGCTAATAGAAAGAATCGAACGAGTTCGTGTTGCGCTCATCTTCCGGCTCCGTGGCGTATCCGCAGTGCGACCCCTGGTTGGAGCGCAAAATGCGGGAGGACCATTCCATTATACGGTACACGACCAAACGACTTGAAAGCGAGAAAGATCCGAAGCGGTACCCCGAAGTCGCCCCAGTCCCAGCCGATCCTCCCGGTTATATCGAACAGGAACCCGGGTTGACCTCGATCGGGGATCTGTAAATATTCATCGAAGCCGGTCTTCTCTATCACCGTGTAGAGAGGCGCTCCGAGAAAGGTGTGAATGTATCCGATCCCGACGGAAATTCCTGTGAGGAACCCACAAGGGAGAATGGACCCGAACCCGATTCCCCCCTGGGCCATGATGGCCCAGGAGTTTCTCGGATGGAGGTATCCGGCCACTTCGACACGAGCTTCGATGAAACTCCGTCTTCTGAAGGAGAGGGGAAAGTCGACGGTCAGGAATCCTCCCGGATGTGATAGATTTTCTCCAAGATACCCGGCTCCGATGATTACTCCGCCGAACCTGGACGGATCGAGTGACGGCCGAGAGGTATCCGTGGGGAGACAACGAACAACGGTCGGAGATAGAAGCAGGGTCGTCAGGAGAATCGCATACCGTAGACTACGGAACCGGTGAGGAATGTCTGTCAGCATACGTTCACTATGCTCCGGTTGAGCTCGAGTGTCAAATGTCATATGATGTATTCCGTCGATTCGTATAGCACAAGGAGAGAAATATGGAGAATTTCGAATTTTTGAATAAGACGAAGATCGTCTTTGGGAAGGGGACCGAGGACCGGACGGGAGAGATCGTAAAGCGATATGCGAAAAGAAAGGTATTGCTACACTACGGCCAAGGCAGCATCAAGCGTTCGGGCTTGTATGATACGGTCAGGAAGAGCCTCGATACAGCCGGCATCGGATACGTGGAACTTGGCGGAGTACAGCCCAACCCCCGGCTGAAACTCGTGTACCAGGGGATCGAGATCTGTAAAAACGAAGGGGTGGACCTCATACTCGCGGTGGGAGGCGGGAGCGTCATCGATTCGGCCAAGGCGATCGCAGTGGGGGTGCCGTACGATGGTGACGTGTGGGATTTCTACACAGAGAAGGGCCTACCTTCGGAGACTCTCCCGGTAGGCGTCGTCCTCACGATACCGGCAGCCGGTTCGGAATCGAGCAAGAGTTCGGTCATTACCCGTGAAGAGGGCTGGTTGAAGAGACCTCTGAATATAGAACTCATCCATCCTGTCTTCGCGATCATGAACCCGGACCCCACATCCCCCCTCCCGCCGTACCAGACGGCCTGCGGCGCGGCCGATATCATGGCACACGTGATGGAGCGGTACTTCACCAGGGTCACCGACGTTGACTTTACCGACAGGCTCTGTGAGGCGACCCTGCGCACCGTCATCGCGAATACACCGATAGTCTTGGAGAAACCCGAGGACTATGCGGCCCGATCGCAGATCATGTGGGCGGGTTCGATCGCCCACAACGATCTGCTTTCCACCGGCAGAATCGGCGACTTCGGATCCCACAAGATCGAGCACGAGTTGAGCGGCATCTACGACGTAGCCCATGGTGCCGGACTCACCACCGTCTTCCCGGCATGGATGAAGTATGTATACACCAGTGCCATACCGCGCTTTGCCCAGTTCGCCGTGCGTGTCTGGGGTGTTGAAAACGATTTTTCGAATCCCGAGCGGACCGCCCTTGCAGGTATCGAACGGCTCAAGAATTTCTTCGCATCCATCGGGTTGCCCGTCTCATTGAAGGAGTTGGAGATACCGACCGACCGGATCGAAGAGATGGCCGAGAAAGCCGTCGCGTATGGCAAGATCGGAGCGTTCCAGGAACTGGACAAAGATGATATCGTAGCGATTCTGAAAATGGCGCAGTAATGCCCTCGAGTCTGATTTCGGAGTATCACAAATAACAAGGAGTATGCCGTGGATCTATTCGAAGCCATCGAAAAACGACACAGTTATCGGGGTGGGTTCATGCCCAAGGGAATCCCGCGGGAAGATTTGGAGAAGATCGTGACTGCAGGAATCCGTGCCCCGTCGGGTTTCAACGCCCAGACGACCGAGTTCGTGATCGTAGACGATTCGAAAGTGATCGGCGAGATCGGCGCCGTCATGGGGAGTCCGGTCGTGCAGGAAGCGAAAGCAATCATCGTGGTGGTGATGAAGCCGGACGACGGGAGTCGCACCCTGTATTTCGGCGTCGAGGACTACTCCGCCGCAGTCGAAAACATGCTGCTGGCGGTCACGGCAATGGGATACGGCTCCGTATGGATCGACGGAGTACTGCGGCGGGATGGAAAGGCGGAGTCTATCGGTGACATTCTCCGTGTCCCCCAAGATCACAGCGTGCGGGTTATTCTGCCGTTGGGAATTCCTACCGAAGCCAGGCAACAGAAGGAGAAGAAACCGTTCGCGGAGCGGGCCTGGTATAACGCGTACGGCGACTGATCCAATCGTTGGGGATTCGGTCACGGCGACGATTCAGTCGGCTTGACACGACGGCCCTCCGGAGGGTACTCTCACTTCTTGTTCGGGTACGTAGCTCAGTTGGATAGAGCGCTGCCCTCCGGAGGCAGAGGTCGTGGGTTCGAATCCCGCCGTGC
>CAZAKE010000271.1:0-5055 GCA_964485495.1 uncultured Spirochaetales bacterium | reverse complement strand
AGTGATTTCCGAATGTAAACAAAATCGGTGTTACACTTGAAAATCACTCTTAGTCTATATATCCTTCCTATTATCGAAGGAGAACACGTACATGGCCGAACGGAAGACTCTATCACTGAATACCTATATCGCCCTGCTGGCCGCGGTAATTGCGGTCGGCTTTCTCTCGCTGGGCGTCCTGCAATATCTCAACCTCACCGGTATCGATTCCTATATGGATGAATACGTGGATGAGACGGGGCAGCACTCCCTGTACCTGCAGCGTATCGAACGGATCGTAGGATACGGCGGGCTGATCCACAGCTTCAAGAACTACGTGCTCAGAGGGGAACCGAAATACCTCGAAACCGTCAACTTGCGGTACGAGAGACTCGTCGAGATCTCCGCGGAGATGCGGAGACTACAGTCATTCACCGCGGAGGAAGGTGAGTTACTCGACGTGATCCTCGACACCATGGAGAAATATCACGCTGCGGCCGCTCAGGTCCAAAACCTCGTGGCCGCGGGAGCAGACATCACCTCCATCGACGGTTCGGTCAAGATCGATGACGCACCGGCCGTCGAGGCCCTCCTCGACATCCATCAGAAGTTCATCGATTTCACTGAGAGTGCCAGAGACGACATGCATCACCTGATTTATACCTCTCTCACCACGCTGGTAGTCGGATTCGGGGTGACCCTGCTCGTACTCGCTGTCCTAATCGTGCTTATACTGCGCTCGCTGGGCAGGCGGTTGACCCGGCTGGTAGATGCGGCCGAAATCATGGCCGACGGCGACCTGACCATACAGATCGAAGACGACGCGAAGGATTCACTGGGGAACCTGGCAGACAGCTTCAACAAGTCGATCGGTGGATTCGCCGAGATCCTCACGCAGGTGCGCGACTCGATCAGGGAGAGTGAAGAGATCGGAGAAAAGTTATCTCTCCAGGTCGAGGAGACGATGTCCTCCACTACTCAGATCTCATCGAACATCTCCAGCATCCAGAACCAGATCGATCGTCTGGCGGACAACCTCTCCACATCGTCCTCGGCGGTAGAGGAGATTCTGGCCATCATCTCGAACGTCGCCCAGCAGATCGACAATCAGGTGAGTGCCGTCACCGAAACCTCCGCCTCCATCGAGGAGATGTCCGCCTCCATCCAGAATGTCACCCGCGTGGCAGAGGAGAAGCAGCAGGCGGCGAAGAACCTGACGGAGGCCACGGAGACCGGCGGCGAGAAGGTGCAATTCACCAACAAGATCATCGGCGAGATCAACGACTCGGTCGGCAGCATGCTCGAGATGATCGCGGTGATCAACAACATCGCCGCCCAGACAAACCTCTTGGCCATGAACGCGGCCATCGAGGCCGCCCACGCCGGCGATGCGGGACGGGGATTTGCCGTCGTTGCCGACGAGATCAGGAAACTGGCCGAATCCACGACCGGGAAATCCAAGGAGATCTCCGCTAGCTTAACAGAACTGATCGCGAAGATAAACGAGGCCCTGGATGCCAGCCGGAGCAGCGGACAAGCCTTCGTCAGCATCGCGGAGGTCGTGTCGGAGGTGACCCAAGCCCTGGCGGAGATTACCAGCAGCATGGGCGAATTGTCCGCCGGAAGCCGCGAGGTCCTGGGTGCGACCTCGCAGCTCATGGACATCTCTACCGAGATCAACTCCGGATCGGGCGAGATGAAGAAGGGTGCCGAGGATGTCAACAACTCGCTCCTGGCAATTCGCGATATCGCCGAAACGACTCGCTCCGGCATCAGAGAGATCAATCAGGGGGCGCAGAACATCAATCTCGCCGCTCACGAGGTATCCGAGCTCAGTATACAGAACAACGACGGCATCTCCTCACTCGTCGAGAAGATCGTCAGGTTCAAGGTAGAGGCCGAAGACGGCGACCGGTCCGCCGCGGGCATCGCCCTCAACTTTTCGAAGATCGTCCTGCAGCACAAGTCGTGGGTCAGCCGGGCCCGGGCGATGATCGACAGCCGGAAGCCCTTGGCCGCCGACAAGCTGGTAGATTCGAGTTCATGCGACCTAGGCAAATGGATGGTCGAATCAGGAAGAGATCACATGGACGAAGAAACCTTCGCAGTCCTGACCGAGAACCATGATACGCTCCACGGATTGGTGGCCGATATCGCCCGGTGCCTGCAGGATGCACAGTGCGAACAAGCCGAGGAGTACTTCGGGAAATTGGTACGGGCGTCGGAGGAGATAGTCGGGATTTTACACAGATTGAAGGCTGGTTGATCCTAAAAAACCGGATATATTCCTCAAATGGCTTTGCATATTCTCCGGGATTAGGCTATTCTACACAAATCCTGCACGTATATCGAAACATCCCGATCATTGGAGATAGTATGGCCACTGAGATAAAAATCACCGATACGATCCGCAAGCACCTCGAAGAGATACTGAAGAACACCGAGTTGCCTCAGAACGACGAATCCAGAGAGAGTATTGCCGACACATGGCTCCGGAAGATGAATGCCTTCATGGCGCAGGCCTCGAGTCTGAACTTCCATGAGGCCGATTCGTTCCCCGCCGACGGCATCAACGCGGCGCTGTTCATCACCTACTCCGGCTCGCTCATCAGCGTCGGACCCGACAGAGACGGCAGGCGCTGGGCGGAATATGCCAGCATCAAGCAGCGAAAGGACGTACCGGATACCCTCGTGAGCAAGGAAACCGCCCTGGCGGACGATATCGCCCGGGACGGATACATCGAGTTCACCAACGGCCCGGTCATGAAGACCAGCCCGGTCTACAGGATTGCGGTCTGTTCCGACGATATCCATCCCGACGAGGCCGAACGCAGGGTCCGTGAGGCGACCATCTACCTCACCAACGCCTTCGTGAAGATAAACCGCACCCTCTACCCCAGCGAGGAGCATCCCGATCAGTTCACCTCCAAGAAGATGATCCGGTTTATCTCCGCCAGGCACAGTTTGACACAGAAACAGGTCCGTGACGTACTCGAAGACTACTTCACCATCGCCGAGACCGGAATTCTACTGTGGGAGCGGGTCCCCTTCGGAAAGATGGGCCGGCTCTTCCTGAAGATGAGGCCTGCTCAGAAGGCCCGAGTCGGGAGGAACCCGTCTACGGGAGAGGAGATCACCATCCCGGCCAAGCCGGAGATGCCGGCTCCCAGGGTGAAATTTTCAAAATCGTTTCGGGACCGCGTCGCCGATGCCCATGTTCCGGAATAGTGAATGCCATGAACCCTGCAGCCACCACCAATGAACGGCTCGGTCACCGAGAAAGAATACGGCGTATACTCAACCATGAAACGGCGGATAGGCCGGCCATAGACCTCGGTGCGACCAGGATGACCGGCACCTCCGCGTGGAGCTACCGGCGGTTGCGCCGGGCACTGGGGCTTTCGGAGAAGACGCCGCGGGTATTCGATCTCTACCAGATGCTGACCGAACCGGATGAGGACCTTCTCGACGCGTTCGGCTGCGATTTCGTCATGCTGCCGATAGAATCCCTGCCGCTGGGCCTCGAGTACGGCGGCTGGAAGGAGTATACCTTCTGGGACGGCCAGACGTTCATGGTGCCGGCGGGGTTCGAACCGAAGGTGAACTCCGACGGAAGCCTCGACATGCCGCAGGCCAAGGACGGCGAACGGATCATGCGGATGGTCGACGGCGGTCGGTTCTTCGATCGTATTCCCGGAACCGACGGTGATATCTTCGACGTCGATCACATCCCCGAATCCGAGTGGGATTTCCAGCGGACCTTCTCCGACGAGTTTCTCCGGCAGGAAGAGTCCAAGGCAAGGGAGCTGCATGCCTCTACCGACAGGGCGCTGGTGGCGCATCCTCCGGTAGGAGCGCCGCAAGGGTACGGCGGTATCTACTTCTGGGCCACCAAGATGCTGACCGAGCCGGCCTACTGCCACGACTACATGGCTGCGGCCGGAGAGGCCGCCGCCGCCCGGTTCGCCCAATACCTGGAGGCGGTGGGTGCGTACATCGATGTGATCGTCATCAGCGGATCAGATTACGGCGGACAGAACCGGGAGATGTTCGATCCTGAACTCTTCGGGGAACACTACGTTCCGGCGTGGAAGCAGGTGACCGACGCGATCCACCGCGTTCCCGACGTGAAGGTCTGGGTGCACAGCTGCGGTGCGGTGGGTGGGTTCATTCCGCACTTCATCGCCGCGGGAGTGGACATCTTGAACCCGGTGCAGTGGACCGCCGACGGAATGGGACTGGATACACTGAAGTCGAAGTACGGCAATCAACTCTGTTTCTGGGGAGGCGCCACCTCGACCCAGCGCACCTTCCCCTTTGGCACCCCCGAAGACGTTACGCGGGAGACTACCGGAATCCTCGAACTGATGACCCCCGGCGGCGGGTTCGTGGTGAACCCCATCCACAATATCCTCCCGGAGGTGCCGGTGGAGAACATCATCGCCATGTACCGTGCCGCCCGATCCTTCATGACCGATCCTCCCGCGGGAGAGCACTCCGGCGGCAGCCCGGGAGAAACCAATGGATAGCCGGTCCTACGCGGTACTCACCGGCATCGGCGCAGACCGCGTCGGCATCGTAGACGATCTCTCGGCGGCCATCGAGCAGCTGCACGGCGGCATCTCGGACAGTAGGATGGTGGTACTGGGCGGCGAGTTTGCGATCGTCGCCTTGCTCACCGCGTCACCGGACGAGATATCCGAGATCCTCGAACGGACCGACGAGATCGCGGCGAAGACCTCACTCAAGATCGAGGCGAAACCTACGGGACCGCCGGCGCACATCGCCGAAGGGAGGCCCTATGTAGTCGAATCGGTCTCGCTGGATGCGCCGGGCATCGTGCACGCGGTATCCGCGGTGTTGCACGAGTTCGGCATCAATATCGAGGACCTGGAGACGGATCTCACCGCCGCACCATGGACCGGTGCACCGATGTTCCACATGCTCGCACACATCCTGGTGCCGAAGACGGCAGCCATCGCCGATCTACGCGATCGCCTGACGCGGCTCGAACACGACCGCGATCTGGACATCCAACTCAAGCCGGTCTCGCCGGCGTAATTCGACGCCACCGTC
>CAZAKE010000270.1:0-5136 GCA_964485495.1 uncultured Spirochaetales bacterium | reverse complement strand
CCCGTACTCCTCACCGTCCCGGAAGGGGTCTCGGTTTCCGAGCATGGTGAGGAGCACCTGTGGCTGTTTGACATCATGGGTGTGGCGTCTTACGTCGTTCGATGTCATTTCCCTTCCTTCAATTTCGAAGTGTATCCCGGAAGGAGAGGCATCACAAGAGCATAGACCGAGTGTAGACCGGGTATCAGCGAAGTACGTAACTGAGGTTACTTCGCCGCGTAACTTTTGTTGTGCTTTTTTTGAGTCTGATGGGTGTCACTGATCAATCTGCGGATGATCAACGCGACCATCATCTTCCCGACAGATAGGTATCATGATTCTCGGAGACGTCCGAATGGCCGGAATGAAATTTTCCTGCCGCCGCCGCCGCCTTTTTTACCATCTCGACACGGTTCGGCCTGTGTTGTTGATTCAAGACGATCTCGACGCCTTGTCGGATCATCTCCGACATCGAGACACCGTTCTTTTCTGCTGCAGCCTTCAACGCTTGTGCCTGTTGTTCAGTCAGTTGGATTTGTGTTCGCACCATGATGTAGAGTATGGTGTAATGATGTTATATGTCAATGATATGGTTCCTAACAGATTACTATTCCGATTGAACCGGCGACTCCTTCGAGATATAGTAGTCGTATGTCTGTTGACCCTGCACATGCAACCGAATTTCTCCGGGAGAAGTACCGCCGAAAACGAGAGCAGCGGAATCGACTCTACGAGCAGGCGGCAAGTGATTTCGAAAGAATGGTTTCCTATATCAGATCCAACTATCCATACGTCAAGGTCTACCAGTGGGGATCGGTATTGCATCCCGAAGAGTTCGACGAGAATTCCGACATAGATATTGCCGTGGAAAGATGTACGTCTGCAGAAATGTGGTTCAAAATTTATGGTGAGTTGGATAAGATGACTGAGTTCTATCTGGACCTGGTGGAGTTGGATCGAATCGATCCCGATTCGCGAAGTTCTATTCTATCTAAAGGGAAGTTGGTGTATGACCCTGAAGAATGATATAGCGTCTTTGAAGGGTGAAATACTGAAGGCACTTGGACATATCGACCGGATTCACGCATATTATCTTCAATTTCGAAGGGACTATCCCGAGAACGTGACCAATGATAGGAATTATGATCTCGTCATACTAGCCGACATAATCGCCGATTTCTACACGTGCTTGGAAACGGCATTCGTGAGGATCTCCAAGTTTTTTGAGAATAGCCTCGATCAGGACAAGTGGCACAGACATCTTCTCGAGAAGATGGTGTTAGTGATTCCGGGCATAAGGGATGCGGTCCTGCGAGACGAAACCTACCACCTTCTCGATGAGTTTCTTCGGTTTCGACACTTCAAGCGATACTACTACGACTTCGATTACGACAGAGATCGCATGTGCTTCCTGGAAAAGAAACTCAACCAGTCGATTCCGCTTGTAAAAGCCGACTTGGAATCGTTTCTCGCGTTTCTCGATCGGCTCGATTTGGATCGATAGTCGTAAATCCTTGGGTTATCCGCACGCTCGATATTCGATCTTCTTCGTCTCTATTCGGCCGGATCTCACCTCGACAAATGGTTTCCCGTCCTGGACGCCGGCGGTGCCGAAGCCGGTGGCTGTCGAAAGGAAGGAGGTGAAGTCGCCCGCGATCTTCGGCTCGATGTAGAGGGTCTCCGTGACGGCGTCGTAGCGGATCCCGGTAAGACCCTGAATCAGCCCGTATGAGGCCATGGCCCGGGCGTACCAGTGGCCGCATTCGTATTCGTTGAAGGGATTGCGTATCCGGCCGTCGTAGCGGTCACGACAGGCCCTGACGATATCCAGTCCCATCTCTACCTCGCCCAGCATCATCAGGTGAGACGCAACCTGATACTCGATGCCGGTCCACACCTCGTTGCTGTACACGAACGGCAGGGAGGGCTGTCCACCCTTCGGCCAGGAGCATAAGAGGAGTCCGGCCTCGGAACCGAGGGCGTAGTTGGGTCGCTGCGGATTGGCGTGCAGGGTTAGATCATCCTTGAAGTTGTACCGGTACACCGATTGCAGGTGGCTCGCGATCTTCGCCGGGTCGATGACGCCACCGACACCGCTGGTTCTGGCGATCCAGTCGCCGAGGACACCGTCGGAGAGGCAGCCGGAGCCGTACTGGTATTTCGGCCCCTCCCGCTGCAGCAGTTCGGCGGCCTCGGGCGCCGAGTAGGTGGTCCGCCCCAGGCTCTCCGCCCTGCGTGGGTCACCGGCTCTGAGGCCTTCCCACTGCACCTTCTGGATGAAGTACTCGCCGTCCCACAATTCCTCTTCGAATCGTTTCTTTCCCTCTGTGTAAAGCCGTCGGTATTCCGCGCTCGATTTTGAGGCTTTGCCTTCTATCGCTTCGGCCATCTCGGCCGAGGCTTGGAGGGCGCCGAGGTAGAAGCTGGAACATATCCCGTTCGGCCCCCAGAACTCGATGTCATACGTATTATGTTGCGGCTCCGATAGCAATCCGGTTCGGTCCGGATCCCACTGCTCGATACAGAAGTCCATGCTCGCCTTCACCTTGGGCCAGATGGAGCGCAGCCATTCGGTATCGCCGGAGATGCGCCATTCGCGATATACCTTCATCATGCCGCCGAGTTGGCCGTCCGCCGCCGGCAGCATCGTCAGGAACGCCTGCCGGATGGGAAGAGGGGCTCGGAATGTTTGCCGGCCCTCTGCGTTCTGGCATTCTCCGAACTCGGTCGTCCGGAGGGAGCGTTCCAGATCGGGGAAGAGATGACCCAGTGCCTGGGCGTAATTCCATACGTGGGTGCAACTCCCGGGGCAGCACCCGCGAGAATCGCAGCATCCCTCCCAGCACCAGAGCCTGCCGTCGTATTGCCGCAGCACGGTTGGAGACTTCAGGATGGTCATGTTGGCCGCGACGGCCTCCACGACCTCCGGGGGCAGTGTAGTGTCGAAGAAGGTATCGCGAAAGAAGGCCGACTCAGCCTTGAGGAGATCGTACTTTCCTGACCAATATGCACCGACGTCCTCGACGTTCTTGAATCGAGAGGAATACCAGGGGCGGTAGCAGTTTTCCACTCCCTGTGATCCATCAGTGCAGCAGCAGGATCCGCCGCCAGTGTCTTCGGCTCCTTCTGATTGTTTCGCGTTTTCCTCGGCTGCGATGTCATCGAGCCCCTTGCCGACCCGGAGGTCCGAATAGGGGACATACCAGGAGAGGAGAAGCGGAATGTTTTTTTCCTGGCCCGGATCTAAGGTGAACTCGACCATGAGAGAACCGCCGGGACTCGGTTCATCGCTTCCGACCGGAGGGTTTTCCGGAATCCGGCCCTCGCCGAGTTCCTTCCACAGGATCGTGAGCGCGTCGAACCAACCGCCCCGAAACCAACGGCAGTTCACCTTGACCTCGTCTGCGGCCGCCATGGCATAGAACGCTCCCTGGGAATGGGGGCTGTCCTTGGTACCGGCCTGGCGCAGGATGAATCCTTTGGTGCCGTTAGTGACCTCGTCGCCGCCGGATCCGCCGGTCAGGAAATTCCTTGTATTGAAGGAGTAGACACACTCGATAGGCCGGTCGGAGGAGTTCCGGAAAATGTATTCCACAGCCGCCACGGGTAGCGAGGAGTCGTGACTGTTCCCCGGGATAAAGGGGCTCCATCCGGTCGCCATGACATCAACCGGTATGTCCGGATCCTTCAGTGAGACCGTGGCGAAAGGAAACCGAGGCAGGAACTCGGCATCGGCAAACCGGGGCAGGCCGTAGCTGGATCCGCCGCCGCCGTTGCCGGAACTTCCCCGCTGGTTTTGCTGCCATGGGAAGAACACCTTCCACGAGGGCACCGGCCCTTCCAGCACCCGTGTGCCGTTCTCAATACCCCGTACATGCAGCGCCGAGAAAGTCAGAGGCTCGTTGAACACCTCCGGCTCGTGCCGCAGCGACACGTGGGAAAGCGTGCCTGTCCCCTCCATGCATACCATGCCCGCACCGATGCCCCCCAGAGGGAAGGCCGTCTTGTTCAGATACTCGTCGCGGTACGGCCCGTTATATTCTCTTGATTGTGTGGATGTTTTCATCGTTTCTCTCCTTATCCTTCCTTATCGTAAGAGCGACCAGTCGGGTTCGTCCTCGGGATCGCCCATCGGGCCAAAACCGTTTCTGATTACCCTGCGCTGATTGTCGAACCAATCTCGATAGACGGAGCAGGGAACCAGTTCATCCCCCCGTTGTGCCATAAGTTCATCGAGCCTCTGCTCCAATTCGGCGCGTATCCTCTCCGAGTCCGGATCCTCCGAACGGTCTCGCAGCTGTAAGGGATCCTCCACGATGTCGTGCAACGTGGTGGTGCCGTCAAGGCGTCGGGTCAGATTGTAGCGCTTGGTACGGACTCCGCGCCACTCCAGCCCCTCGACGAAGAAGTCGTAGACGGCGCTGTGGTTCATGGTGAGAACGGCGTCCTGTTCGAACGCGTCGGAGATCCCTCGCCACGCCTCGGAGATGTCGTACCCCTCCACCGTACGGGGAATGTCGATTCCGCAGAGCGAGCAGAAGGAGGGGAGAAAGTCTACCGGCGCGGTGAGGACGTCGTTCCGGCGGCCACCATCCAGGACTCCCGGCAGCCGCATGATCAGAGGAACCCGCAGCGACTCCTCATAGGGAAGTTTCTTCTGCCATGGGTTGATGCCGTGGGCGCCGACTTGGGTTCCGTGATCCGAGGTAAAGACGACGAGGGTGTTCTCATTCCTGCCGGTTCGGTCGAGATAGTCAAGGAGCTCTCCCAGCATGTCGTCCAGCGACAGGGTCATCGCCAGGTAGTGGCGGTACATCGCTGTCGTTTGTGCGCGTATATCTTCCGGTACGTTCGCAGGGAGTCGCAGAGTCTCCGGCAGGCGTGAGTAATACTCGTCCGGGGCGAACTGCCCGGGGGTGAAGTGCGGTTGATGGGGTGAGATAAACAGGCAGAAGGGATCGTCTCCGACCTGCTCTAGGAATTCGAAGGCGAACCGGTTGAGGACCCCGGTCTCGTAGCCTTCCCATCGCTCGCAGTGCCAGTCATCGACGTTGATCCATCCATCGAAGTAGGTCATGTGGAAGTTGTATCCCCGCCAGTAGTCGAACCCCAGATCGGAAGAGCACACGTCTGAACTCCAGTCACGTGAAACGATCT
>CAZAKE010000269.1:0-5154 GCA_964485495.1 uncultured Spirochaetales bacterium | reverse complement strand
CTATTCGAATTCCTGTTTCCACTTTCTCAAATCGGTAAAATGGGGTACACTATGGGTATGGGACTACTCACCAAGGCGCTCGAAAAGCGGTTCTCCGCCTCCAATATCGGTATCCTGAAGGCCGTGTTCCGGCTACACGAGGAGGGGAGTCCGCTCATCAACACCGTACGGATCCACATGCCCGAGGAGACGTATCAGGAACTCATGGAGAAGGGCTGGTATGAGGAGCGTCTGGGTGAACGCCGTCAGATCGATAGGCGTGAGGCGGAGCGCCGAGACAGCGATCGACGTGAATCCGATCGACGGAGCGGTGGGGAGCGCAGGACCGACGATCGGCGGGACTCCTGAGAACCCCACACGTATGCAGTACGGTTCACTCTCCCTCGCCGAACCGTTCCCGGCCCGTTGGCGACAAGATCCCCTCCAGGGTTATTCGGATGGAAGCCGCCAGGAGTTCTTCCCGGCGCATGCCGATGTCCTCGTGATTCGTAAGGTCCAGCGTACTCTCCATCACCTTCATGCAAAAATATGGAAGCATCTCCTTGTGCAGGTCCGACCTCAGCATGCCGCGTTCGATGCCCTCCTCAACCAGGCTGCGAGTGAGTTCTACGGTCTTGCCGGTGATGAACCGCTTGACGCGATCCTGCAGGTCTCCCGGGAAGTTGGATGCCTCCAGCAACACGATTCCCTGGCTCCGGGCTATCTCGGAGAAGATGAACGATAGGAGCCGTTTCAGCTTCGCGATGAAATCCACATTCGGTTCTGCGGCGATGCTGTCGAGGCCGGTATCTATCTCGCCGATACGCGCATCGATCGAGGCCTCCAGGAGTCGGCGCTTGTTGGGAAAGTGGTTGTATACGGTCTTCTTGCTGACGCCGATATACCGGGCGATCTCCTCCATCTTGAAACCGGCGGTGCCGGAATTCTCGAGATACTCCAGTGTCCCTTTCAAGATCCGGGTTTGCATCTCTGTCAGAGTTTCATTCGTAGCGTTTCGATCGTTCATAGCTCCCCCGTGATGCTTAACAGCGAATAGTAGTGGGTGAAGAACTCGATTCCCTGCGTGTATAGGTTGATCCTGTCGGTGAGGGTGTCTAACTGCTGAGTCAGATAGTCCGATTCGTTGATGGCGCCCGTCTCGAATTGGGTGCGCTTCAACTCTACCAGCTGTTCGTCGTTCTCCACCTTCAGCCGGGCATACTCGATCTTGTCACGCTGCAGCTCCAGCTTGAGGAGGGTGGAAGACACGAACTTCTCGATAGCTCTGCGTCCATGCTCGTATTCATATGCCGCCGCGCTGCGCTCCTCCTCGCTCATTCGGATATCGGCAACCACCGTGCCACCGTCCCACACCGTGGTGATCAGTGCGAGAGAGCTGATCAGCCCGTAGTCGTCTTCTCCGAACCAGCCCTTCTCGATGAAGGGGAAGCGCGGCCCGCCATAGGAGAGTTCGAATCTGAGCGCGAGGTTCGGCTTGAAGTACCAGTTTCCCTTGGCCAGAGAGACCTTGAGGTCGCTGATACCCCGGAGCCGGTCCAGGAGCCTCAGGTCGACACTCTGCTCCAGCGCGGCTGCGATGAGGTCCTCTCTCGTTCCGAGGGTGTAGGCGCCGGGATCGTCACGTATCTCCGGGTATCGAAGATCATCCGGTCGGATATCGTCAATCGACGCGGCCTCGCCCAGCTCTAATAGGGCGTTGTCTATCTTTTCACGGATCTCGGCGGCCCCGAGTTTGATCTCCTTCACCTTGATTCTCGTGGTAAGCAGGTCGGAGTAGATGCTGAAGCCGTTCTCATAGCTCTCCTCGGCGATGTAGATCAACCGGTCGGAGAGCTCGAGCTGTTCATTGAGTACTTTCTCGATCCGTTCGAGCAACGCCAGGGTTCTCGTCAGGACGCGTACCTTGGTCTGCAGTTCCTGCTCAAGCTTCTCGATCTGAAGCAGCTTGATGGTGGATGCCGCGGTGTAGAGCCGGACGCTGTTGGGTATCTTTCCCCAGGTGAAGACCGGCTGCTCGACGATTAGCTTGAAGTTGTAGTTGAAGCTTTCCGGTTCCAGGATCGTGATCGTCTCCGGCGGAATCTGGGTGTCCTGTCCGAAAACATCATAGGTGCCGAACTCGCCTTGCTTGATCTCCATCTCCATGGGGTTCGCGATATGGCTCGCGGAGACCTGTACATCCATCTTTGGCGAGTACCCCGCCTTGGCCGACCGCACATCCAGGAGGGATTGCCGATATTCGCTTCGGAGAATCGACAGCTCCGAATTATCGGCCAATGCCCGTGCGACGAGGTCCTCTTCGGTGAAGGGTCCGGCGGCGACACTCTCCGGCGGTACCTCTCCCACGGCCGTGTCCCGGTCCCGCCGGAGGAGGATCCCTCTGGAGTCGGCCTTCACCCGCTCCTCATACGGATCCGGCGGCTCCTCTGCACGCCCGCCGGCAGACAACGGTGTCCCGGCGCAAACGAGGGCAGCAAAGAGGAGAAATACCGTTCGGATTGCCCCACCCATCCCGAACAATCCGGCGGCGTCAGTACGTGATCTCGACATTGTTGTCCGCATCCGAGTACAGGGTGATCTGCACGTCGTCCCGCTCGACAGTGCCGTCCGATTTCGCCACATGAATGTAACAGGGGACGCTGCTCTGGTTCCCGGTGTATGTATCGTCACTCCACTCCACCTCCGGGAAGACGAAATAGCCCTTCTCGTCGTTGCTGCCGTCTCCCCGTTCGGGGGTCAACCGGGTGGTAGTGGTGTAATCGGCCGTGTCGCCGAAGGTCGGGTTCGTCGTCCGGTCCACATAGAGGCGGACAGTGAGACCGTTGACGTAAGAATCGGTAGCTTCATCGAATATCTGCCCCTCCAGCACCTCGGTAAACTCCACCTGCAGGATATCCATGTCGGCCATGTTGGCGTAGGTGTCGACCGTGACCTTCTCCGAGAGATAGTAGGCGTCGCCGTCGCCGTCGCCGTCGAGATCGATCCCCTTCTCGGTGGTGTCGAAGGACGCCGTCTCCGGCGTCAGGTCGTCACCGTCCGGGTCCACCCGGTAGTCGTCAAGCTCGTAGGTGATCACCACGTTCACAATGCCCGCATTGATGTCGGCGATCTTCATGCCGGAGGCGTCCTCTGCGCTGATCTTGCGGTAGGCGATCTCCAGCTCCCACTCGCCGTCGGCATCGGTGACGGCGGTTACCGGATCCTCCGGCAGGCGGGGATTGACGAGTACGTCGTCGGCATCGTACTCCCAGACCAGGGCGCCTGTGTCGTCATACTCCCACTTTTCGGGTACGTACACATTTACCGTGACGCCTTCCACTCCCCGGGAGGAGTTGTTGGCGTTGTACACGACCCCGCGGAGGGTGGCGGAGTTTTCCGCGGAGACCGGTTCGGCGAAGATGTCGCCGATCTCCTGCTCCAGGGTGTTGTTGGGGGTGTCCTTGGAGACCCACGACGAAAGGTAGTAGTATTCGTCCTCGTCGATCTCGCCGTCACGGTTCAGGTCCACGTCGTGGCGCAGCTTCTCGTCGGTGTCGGGGTCGAAGGTGTAGCCGTCGGCCTGGTATGCGATCAGTACCCGCACCGTACCCAGGTCACCGGCCTCGTCCGGCATCTTGGCGTACTCGATGAGCTGAGAGAACTCACCCGCCGTATCGCCGGCGGTGTCGGTCGCTGCCGTATAGGTGGGCTCCGAGCCCACCACCGGCGATTCCAGGATCCCGTTCTCATCGACCTGCCAAACCATGTTCCCGTCGGCGTCGTACTCCCACTCCTCCGGAACGTAGATCCGAACGGTGACGCCGCCGATTCCGCCGTCGCCGGTGGTTTCGTCGTAGGCCTCACGGTCGTACACGGTTCCGGTGATGGTGGCTTCGTTCACTTCCGCCACCAGGTCGATCGCATCCATGGCCACCGCGAAAGACGAGTCCACGTCGATTACAGGCGAGACGTAACAAACGTCGTCATCCTCGATGTCGCCGTCCTGATCGACATCGATATCGTTCCGGAAGCGAACGGCCCCCGGCGGTACTCCCGGAACGGCGGCATAGCCTTCCAGCGTGAAGGTGAGGAGCACCTGCACTGTGCCCCGGTCTTTCGCCCTGTTCGGATTCATCCAGTAGAGGATCTCGGTCTCGTATTCGCCGTCTGCATCGGTGGTCAGGGTGTACGACGGCTCGTCGGGAAATACCGGCGTGGTCAGGTTCCCGTCTGTATCGAAATCCCACAGGATGGTTCCGTCGGCGTCGTACTCCCACTCGTCCGGGACGTAGACGTTGACCGTGACCCCCTGCAGTGTCGCCTCCGCCTGTTTGTCTTCGTCTTCCGCGGCCCCCTCGGTATCATGGACGTAGAGCTCGTAGTCGTATACCGCGCCCTTGATGCGCTGGTGGTTCTTGCGGTCCTCGATTTTGATAGGCGCCAGCTGGTTGGTGACGTCGGAGATGATGTAGAGGGGGTAGGGGTTCGGCTGCAGACCGTAGTCGGGGTGGTAGAAGTGGAGGTAGATCCGGTAGCGGTCGCCGGACTTGCCGTACTCGCTGAAGAGCCGCTCCCAGATCAACCCGCCGAAGATGTATTCACCACCGGCATCACTGACGGTGCTCGAGAAGTACGCCGGTTCTCCGCCGGCCGGAAAATCCGGCAAGCCCCCTTCGCCCTGATTCCATGCGGCCAGATCGGCGGTCCAGCTCTCCTCGTCCAGGTAGAGGTACACGACGACCTCCTCGATCCCGTTGTCCTCCGCCTCGGGATCCTCCTCGTACCGTTCGGCATCCAGGACCGATCCGGAGATCGATGCGGTAAACACCACCGAACAGGTCGAGAGGAGGATCAAGGCGCACATCGTGCACGCCGTCCAAACCGTGTAGAGGACTCGACATCGGATCCCGGAGATCCCGCGAAACGGGACGATCTTCCGGCTCCCGTTGTTTTTCGTATGGTTCATGCGTTCTCTCCTTTCACATCCAATCTCTCGTATCTCCGGTATGCGGTTTCGTCTTCCCCGTTACGGGAATGCCTTCGGGCGAGGTTCGTTTCCATTGTATGGTACAAGACCGGGATCAGGAATAGCGTTATCAGGGTCGAGGTTAACAGGCCGCCTGAGATGGTCTGCCCCAGGGGCGCGTAGATCTCGGCTCCCTCTCCGATCCCCAG
>CAZAKE010000268.1:0-5193 GCA_964485495.1 uncultured Spirochaetales bacterium | reverse complement strand
TGACGTCCAACTCGATCATGTCGACGTCGCTCATGGACGCTGCGGCGTTCTTGGCGGCCAGAGACTCGAGCCGGATTCTGATATCCACGATGTGGATGATCTCCTCCAGCGTGATCTCTCTGACGTACGCCCCCCTCCTCGGTTCGATTGTAACGAGAAGCTCCTTTTCCAACTTATGGATCGCATGTTGGACCGGCGTGCGGGACACTCCGAACCGTTCGGCCAGGCTCTCCTGGACCAGTTTTTCTCCAGGTTGAAATTTACCCTTGAGGATGAGGGTTTTGATCTCATTGTAGACCTTTTCGACCAAGTCTTCCACTTTAATTGTAAACATGTATCGTCCCTGTTCATGATGCTCATATTTTACACGATTTGCGGTAAAAAATACATTGACAACCCGGAAAACTCAAGCTACAATACAACTAAATATTGTATACAATATAACAATATGGTAGACTATATTTTGAGTACTGTCAAACGTAATTGTATAAGGAATTGTATGGGAGATTTGTTTCCTGCCTCGTTCGATGCAACCGTTACCCGCTTGCAGGAGAAGGCGAAAGAGATCCGCGCGGAGATATTGAAGATGATCCACACTGCGCAGTCGGGACACCCGGGTGGATCGCTCTCTGCCGCGGACATCATGACCGCCCTCTATTTCGACGTCCTGAACCTGCGTCCGTCGGAGCCACGCTGGCCCGAAAGAGACCGGTTCGTGCTGAGCAAGGGGCATGCCTGCCCGGTGTTGTACGCCTGCCTCGCCCTTCGAGGATATTTTCCGATGGAGGAACTCGCCACTCTGCGCAAATTCGAGACCATGCTGCAGGGGCATCCCGTCCAGGATAAAGCCCCCGGCATAGAGATCACCAGCGGGTCTCTGGGCGTGGGCTTCTCCTCGGCCGTCGGCATGGCACTAGAAGGAAAGATGATCGGCGGGAGCTACAGCGTCTACACCCTCCTCGGTGACGGGGAGACCAACGAGGGCATCGTGTGGGAGGCCGCCGCCACGGCACACAAATTCAGGCTGGACAATGTAATAGCGGTGGTAGACCGCAACGGTCTTCAGAACGACGGGTATGCCGACCGGATCATGCCCATGGAGCCATTGGATGAGAAGTTCGCGTCCTTCAACTGGAACGTTATACGCATCAACGGGCATGACATGACACAGGTGCTGGCCACCCTTCGCCGCGCGCGTGAGTACGGCGGCAAGCCTACGGTCATCATCGCGGATACGATAAAGGGCAAAGGTGTCGGATTCATGGAGCATGTACGTTCCTGGCACGGCGCTCCTCCGAATGACGCGGAGCTTGAACGGGCGCTCGCGGATGTGGCGGCGGGAGGCGCGGTATGAGCGGAAAACCCGTAACAATCCCCTCCGGCACTCCCGTGATGAACGGAAAACCATTAGAGAAGGCTTCTCTGCCCACCAGGCGCGCCTTTTCGGAACGGATGCTCGAATACGGTGCGATCGACTCGGAGTTTGCCGTGTTTGACGCCGACATCGGGTACTCCACCTACGCCTGCCTCTTCGGCGACAAGTATCCCGAGCGGTACTTCAACGTCGGCATCGCCGAACTCAACATGGTCGCCGCGGCGGCGGGCATGGCGGCGGACGGACGCACGGTGGTGGTCAGTTCTTACGGTGTGTTCCTGACCATGCGCGCCCTCGAGGTGGTGCGCTCCTTCGTCTGCTATCCGAGGCTCAACGTCAAGATCCTCTCGAGCCACGGCGGATTGACCGCGGCAATCGACGGGACTACCCATCAGGCCACCGAGGACATCGGTATCATGACCATGCTGCCGAACATGACGGTCCTCTGTCCGTCCGATTCGGTCTCGGCAGGGAAACTCTTCGATGTATCCATGCAGACTCCCGGTCCGGTATTCACCCGGCTCATGCGCGATCCGCTGTTCGAGCTGTACTCGGCCGACGAGGAGTTTCCGCTGGGCGGCAGTAAGCTCCTCCGGAGCGGCGGAGACGTGACCATCGCAACCTACGGCGACATCGTATTCCAGGCGCTGGAGGCGGCCGAGACGCTCTCCGGGATGGGGATAGAGGCGGACGTCTTGGACCTGTATTCACTGAAGCCGCTGGATGCGGCTGCCCTGCTGAAATCGGCATCCAGAACGGGAGCTCTGCTTGTGGTGGAAAACCATCAGCGGCGGAACGGACTCGGCTACGAGGCCGCTCATCTTTGTATGACGGAGCGTAAAGAGGGTGCCGAGGTACCGGCGTTTGCCGGCCTGGGGCTGGATGACACCTTCGGCGAGTCGGGAGACTATCCGAGCATCATCCACAAGTATGGAATCTCGGCGGCGAGGATTGTGGAGGGGGTGAACCGGTTACTCAGTCGAATAATATGAGAAACCACTACATAGATGCGGCAATTTTTGAAATTTAGATTGTCCCACCATCCACATACGCCTACCGGTCGTCTACCGACGATTGTGTATGTGAGATTCCGGGATGATCCGAATCGTCTACTTTTACATCATCTACTTTTTGATACTAGCGGTATAATCGCGCAAGTATCATCGCGACTACGCACATCTGCCCATTCAGAAGGAGTACAACATGGGAAAGACGCAGCTCTCCATCAAAGAAGAGAAATTTTACGTTAATGGAAAACCGACCTACGCGGACGTTCCCGGTAGTTCCGAGGCCGCACGGGGCCTCCTCATGAACGCGCGGTTCATTCAGGGGATCTTCGACGACAAGGCCGACCCGGGCCGCTTCGCGCGCTGGGGGTTCGACTCCTGGGACCCGGACGCCCAGACCGACCGGCTCATCGCCGCGCTTCCCGAGTGGTACTCCTACGGGCTCAGGGCCTTCACCGTCGGCTTCCAGGGCGGCGGTCCCTGTTTCACCGTGGACAACGCCACCATCGAGAACAACCCCTTCGGCGAGGACGGGAACTCCCTGGATCCTGCCTACGCCGCCCGAATGGACCGGCTGATCAAGGGCGCCGACGAGGCCGGGATGGTCGTGATCGTCTCCTACTTCTACGGCGCGCAAACCCGTCGCATCCGGGACGGCATCGGCATTCGCAACGCCGTGACCACCGCCTCCCGCTTCCTGAAAGCCGGAGGATACACCAACGTCATCATCGAGGTCGCCAACGAGCAGAACATCGGTGCATTTGACGATCATCCCCTGGTTCAGGAGGGGGCCGGCATGGCCTGGCTCATCGACCTGGCGCGCGCCGAATCGGGCGGGATGCCCGTGGGGTGTTCCGGCGGCGGCGGCGCTCGGAACCGGGAGATCGTGAAGGCATCCGACGTGATCCTCATACACGGCAACGGCCAGTCCCGGCAGAACTACTACAACCTGATCCGGCAGGTGCAGGAATGGGGCCCCGGCAAGCCCGTCGTCTGTAACGAAGACTCCCAGGCCGTCGGCCAGATCCCCGTCGCGGTCAAGACCGGCAGCTCCTGGGGATATTACAACAACATGACCAAACAGGAACCGCCCACGCGGTGGGAGGTGCTCCCGGGAGAGGACCGCTTCTTCGCCCTGCGCATGGCCGCGGCCGTGGGCATCGAGAAGCCGCAGCCCGAGTTCGAAGACCAATACTACTTTCAGGGTTTCGAGCCGGAGATGGCCTACGGCGGCCGGCGCTGGCCCCGCGTAGCCTCTCTCTATCCGGAGACCATCGACTACGTGGAATTCTTTCGGAACGGGTCGCTCTACTACACCTGCTTCGACGAACCCTTCTCGGTTCATTTCAACTCGAACTGGCGCCAGGGCGCGGTGGATATCGATCCCAAGGGCGAGAGGTGGACGGCCAGGATCGTGCTGCGCGACGGCCGGGTCATCGAGAAGCAGGCCTCCTGTTGAGGTTGCCTGCTAAGGGTTCCTGTTGAACGGGTGAAGCAGTACTACAAGGAGATGCGCACATGAAACATACCATGAAACACGCCGTGATCGCCGGCTTCCTCGGCCGAACCAAGGACCGTTTCCACGAATACAACCGATCACTCTCTCTCGACGAACGGCTCGGGATGCTCACGAAGATCGATGGCATGGACGGCGCCGAGGTCGTCTATCCCTACGATATCGCCGACGCCGATGAACTAAAACGCCTATTGCAGAAGCACGCCGTGTCGTTGGCGGCGATCAACGTCAACGTCAAGGGTGAGCCGGAATTCCGCGACGGCAGCCTGACCTCCGGCGATCCGGCGGTCCGGAAGAAGGCGCTCGGGTTCATCCGTGAGGCGAAGGAGTTTGCGAGTGTTGTGGGCGCGAACAAGGTCACCTGCTGTCCGCTGGCCGACGGGTATGAGTTCAGCTTTCACAAGGACTACGGGGCGGCATGGGACCGGCTGGTGGGATCCTTGAAAGAGGCGGCCGAGGCGGTACCGGAGATGCCGCTCTTCGTGGAATACAAACCCAGCGAGACTCGTGGGCGCTGCTTCGCCGACACCTGCGCCAAGACCCTGTATCTCCTGGAGAAGGTCGGCAAGCCGAATCTCGGGATCACCCTGGACTTCGGGCACTCCGCCTACGGGCAGGAGAACCCGGCCGAGGCGGTGTCGTTATTGGCCGGCAGCGGATTTCCCTATTACATCCACATCAACGACAACGACGGAAAGTGGGACTGGGACTTCATGGTGGGAACCCACCACTACCTCGCCTACGTCGAGTTCCTCTACTACCTGAAGAAGCACGGATACGCCGACTACGTCACGTCGGACACGAGCCCCACCAGGTGGGACATCGTCGGCACCTTCGAGGCCAACGTGCGCATGACCAACAAGATCTGGGACTTGCTGCACAGGATCGAGACCGACCGGCTGGATTCGCTCCTGGCCGCCGGCGATTTCCTGGAGACCTGGAAGTTCGTCGAGGAGAATCTGTTCGGTCTGAAATAAGAAGAATCCTGCTGAATTTGGCGGGGGAGGTCTCCCCCGCGCTTCATACTCCCTGTTCCGGACGTCTCCTCCGGCTCGCTCCCGCTCCGCCGGGACGTCCGGGGGAGTATTCCGCTGCCCCCTCTGCGTGGCGTGCGGGGTCAAATGCTGAGTGTCGGTTCAGTTGGCCACAGTAACGGGATTGATTCTTACGGCACGAGTGATACACTATTGTTATGAAGGCAAAGGTATATGTTGAGACAACGGTTGTGAGTTATCTTACCGGGCAAGCCACTCGAGATTTACTGATTGCGGCACGCCAGGAGGAAACACGCGCGC
>CAZAKE010000267.1:0-5221 GCA_964485495.1 uncultured Spirochaetales bacterium | reverse complement strand
AAGATGCTGGACGAACGCAAGTCCCGATTAGGCTCGTAGGTTCCGGATGGCTGATCCCCGGTATCGCAACATTTTCCTGACCGACCAACCAAGCTCTCTTCCCTACACGAACCCACAGAGAGGCGGTGGGAGGCTTCGGATTCCAGAATCCCGTGAACGACAAGGCCACAGCGGGTATCTGCACCGCCGCTTCGAACAGGCATGGGACGAAGCCACCAACCAGGCGAGTGCAGTCTCTGTCGCTGAAAGAAACGGCGTGTATATCGAGTTCGGAGGAGAGCCCGGATTCGACTTACTGTTTGAGAGGCTGGAGCGGAGACGATCGGGAATCCGCTTGCTAAACGTACGGATAGCCGGAGGCCGAGACAATGCAGTCACTCTGGCAACAGTGTATGTCCCTTACGACAAAAGACCACTGTTTCTCAGGATGATTGAGCGGTATGCGAAAGAAGAAACGAGTTCGGGCAATCCCAAGAACCAGCCTCTTATGGAGAGCATTTCTCAAATTAGGGAAGCAACACTGGCATCCTTTTGGCAACGGAACGAGTTCGAGTCGGTTCCCCCGGCAGAGCCTATACGCATAGAAGTGTGGCTACTCGGAGATTCGGCGGAACTGTCCGACCGTTTTGCCACCGTTGCGGCAGACATAGGGATCAAAATGGTAGAAGGACTTCTGCGGTTTCCTGAACGAACAGTCATACCAGTTGAAGCCGATAGGAAACAGCTCACCAGACTGATTGCGAGCTTTGATGAGATTGCCGAGTTTAGGCTTGCGAAACAACTTGCCACCTACTATGTCGAGCTCGAAAACGCAGATCAGGCGGAGGTAGTACAGGAACTCCTCCGCCGTAGCCGGTTCGACGACAGGGAAGATGTCGTCGTTTGTATTTTGGATTCCGGAGTGAACAACGGCCACCCGCTGCTGAAGCCGGTCTTGAGTGATCGGGATCGCAACGCTGTCGATCCCGATTGGCCAAGCACGGATGAACCGAGACTGCCGCACGGGACCCTGATGGCAGGCACTGTAGCGTACGGCAACCTCCTGAAACACCTGAACTCGAATCGGAATGTTCAGATTCTACATCGGCTAGAGTCGGTACGAATCCTCCCTCCCCCCCCCGAGACGAACCCCAAGGAACTCTGGGGCTATCGTGTGTCCCAAGGCGCAAACATCTCCGAAATAAACGCGCCGAACCGCAGGAGAGTTTATTGTCTAGCCGTTACTGCACGTGAGACAGCCGCTCGGGGCCACCCTTCGTCATGGTCAGCCGCCATGGACAAAATGGCCTCAGGACAAGACGACGGCCATCGGAGACTCTTCATCGTCGCAGCCGGGAACACCGACGACTCGGCCTGGAAGACGTATCCGGACGGTAATCTTGTCGAGGAAATCCATGACCCGGGGCAAGCCTGGAACGTGGTGACCGTTGGAGCCTTTACTGAGTTGACGGAAATCCGGGACCGGTCCCTATCGGGCTATCAAGCGTTGGCTCCATTCCAGGGATTGTCACCATTTTCGACTACATCAAAGACGTGGCCAAGTACGAAGTGGCCAATAAAGCCAGATGTTGTATTCGAGGGGGGAAACGTCGCGGCTGGGCCAAATGACTCCCGGTTTATCCCGGAGGATCTACAACTGATCTCCACGTCACACGATCCGCAGGTGGCGCACTTCTCTGCTTTTCGTGAAACGAGTGCCGCTTCAGCACTGGCGGCGGAAATGGCAGCCAGGATACAGGTGGAGTATCCGAACGCGTGGCCAGAAACGGTTCGAGGTTTGATGATTCACAGTGCTGAGTGGACAGACGAAATGAAACGAAGCTTCGTTGACGCCGAGAACCCGACGAAGCACCAAATTGCGGATCTGTTGCGTACGTGCGGCTATGGAGTCCCGAATATCGAAGAGGCCTTGTACTGCGCCTCGAACTCTTTGACACTCATCTCCGAGGCGGAGATTCAGCCATTTGATAAGGAAAAAGGCAAAATTGTCACTCGAGACATGCACCTCTACGATTTTCCTTGGCCAACAGAAATCCTGCTCGGACTGGCTGAGACTCCGGTACAGATGAGGGTTACGTTGTCGTACTTCATCGAGCCTGGCCCAGGAGAAGTGGGATGGGGTAATCGTTATCGCTACCCTTCGTACGGGTTGCGGTTTGATGTTAACGGCCCACGTGAGTCTGAGGAGGAGTTTGTCCACCGAATTAACGTCCAGGCCCGGGAGGAAGATGAGGTAATCGAGACCACCGGAGCAACAGATTACTGGACGATTGGCTCCAACAATCGACGACTCGGGTCGGTTCATTCCGACATATGGACAGGCACCGCAATCGACCTCTCACAGTCCAATCTGCTCGCTGTATATCCAACTACCGGTTGGTGGCGTACTCGAGATCATCTAGGTTTTTGGGATAAGATGACACGCTACAGTCTTATCGTCACTATTGAGACGCCGGAAGTTGAGAATGATATATATGTCGCGGTAGCAACAAAGATCGGGATAGCAACACCTGTGGTGATTCCGAGAAGTCGGGAGGCTCAATAGTTATGCTACACGCTGTTATTCTTACAGTGGAGAAGAGCTATTGCACAAATCAGTAGCAAGTACGGACCTATAATAAGGGCTACGTCAACAATGATCAGAGAAGAACCGATGGAGAGTAAGTACCAGCCATAAACACCTGTTAATAACGCCTCGATAGTAATTGCTCCCACAATCTGAAGACCAAGTCTAACAAGATGGATCTTGAGCAACAAATAGAGAAAGCGCCCGATACCATCGATTGCAGATATGCGATCGCACTCACGCTGGATCTGCACAGCTTATGCTTTGTAGCTTCCTCCTCAGTTATCTTACGTCGGCCTTCCGCTACCGGGGATGTTGTCGTCCTCTCACAAGCTTGTGATATTCTTAATGAAAAAATAGATTCTATTGTCGTTTGCCCAAGATGGCCGTTATCAAAACTCATAGAGGAAAACAGACATTTTCTGGCATCAAAAGCAAGAGAAAATCTCAGGCAAGGTAAAGAACCGTCATACCATCTTTTAATCAGTTTACGTCAGATGTGATTTCTACAGATTATTCGGTAGTTGATTTTCATCAAATTTATTCTCTACCAAAGAAATTTTTAGAACAGATCTTTTCAAAAAAAAAATTAAGGCTAAGGTTTTTACCGCCATATCGCGAGCATCTTTCGCAGGCATTCGTACGTTATTTTATGCGTGTCGGGGTACCATTGGATATTGATAGAGATTCGATAAAAACTATCCCGAATAACGAGTTCCGCAGAAAAGGGACTGATATACGACTCCCTTTCTACTTGCTTTTCAAATTGCTGTGTAGACCGTGAGGTATACTACGCCGACCAGCTTGATTCCGAGGTTCTCGAGCAGATTTTCTCGCTTCCCTTCCGAAGGGCACTGCGAGACCGGATCGGCGTCTGGAAGCCAGGGTGAAATAGTGGTATGGTAGCGGGTGAAAAACGATATGGTGAGAATTGAAAGGGTATTGTATGATGAGTAATCTGATGAGGAGGCACGACCGATGCGTACCGCTCCCGAGCTGAAGAACGAGTTCGAATACTGGGAAAAAACCAAGGATATCGTCGACCAATTCATCGATATCATCCTGAATTACCGCCAGAGCGGCCACCCGGGCGGATCACGGTCCAAGGTTCACATGCTGCTCGCGCTGCTCCTGAGCGGGGCGATGCGGTGGGACATCCGACAGCCGGAGAAACGGTTCGCAGACAAGTTCGTCCTGGGGGCCGGCCACACGATACCCCTGGTATATGCCGTCCTGGCGACGCTCAACGAGGCGATGCGTCTCCGGCAGGCGAAGACCGGCGACGGTATGTACGCCATCCATCGTGCCGACGAGCGGGCCCTCTACTGGGAGCACCTGCTTGGGTTCAGGAGGAGGGGCGGGCTCTCAGGACACGCGGAGGCCGCAGGCAGGACCCTGCTGCTGAGAACCAACACCGGACCCTCCGGACACGGTACTCCCGCCGCAGCCGGAATCGCCTTAGCCCTGAAACGGGCAGGCGCGGGTGAGGTGAAGGTTTTCGCCGTTGAGGGGGAGGCTGGCCTCACCCCCGGAGCGACCCACGAGACACTGAACACCGCCTACGGCCTCGCCCTGGACAACCTGCACTTCCTGGTGGATTGGAACGACTACGGCATCGACGACCACAAGGTGAGCACCGTGGTGTACGGCGGGCCGGATGACTGGTTCTCCTCCCACGGTTGGAAGGTCGTCGGCACCGAGGAGGGCAGCAGCTGGCAGCCGGTCGCCGGTACGCTCAGAAAGCTTCTCACCATCGATAATCCTGACCGTGTGCCCTCCATGGCGTGGTTTAAAACTCGAAAGGGACGAGGATATCTCAAGTATGACAACGCCTCACACGGCGCACCCCACGGGATGAACTCCGTGGAATACTGGCAGCTACGGAGGGAGTTCGCGGACAAGTACGGGGTGACATTTGCCAATACAGGCGGCGCAGCCCCATCCGAACCTTCGGCTTTGGAGACCGAGTTTACAGCCAATCTGCAGGCCGTCGCGAAGGTAATGGCCGATGATGACGGATTGGTAGAATACCTCTCGGACCGCCTGGTAGAGATCGGCGAGAGTGTCCCCGATGAGATCGAGGGCTTCCGTCTGGGCAGGAAGGGCAACCCCGGTACCGACGCGCGTCTGACTGACGCCACCTCCTATCCACACGAGCTGTTCAAGGCTCCGGGAGAGAGTGCGGCCAACCGGGCCGCGCTGGCATCCTGGGGTGCATGGGTAAACGGCTTCGGTGCCGTCGAATACGGACAGCCGGTGGTGATGGCAGCGTCGGCGGATCTGGCCGGGTCGACCAACATCAAGGGTTTTGCCGACGGCTTCGGCGGCTTCGAGGGATACGGCTGGTACGAGCGCAAGGGCGGCCCTGAGGGTACCCTGCTCCCCACTGAGATCACCGAGTTCACCAACGCCGGCATCCTCTCCGCGTTGGCGACGGTGAACTTCGCGGAGAAACCCGAGGAGGAGTTCCTCGGGTTTTACGGGGCCACCTCGACCTACGGCTCCTTCTCGTACCTCAAGTACGGCCCCTTGCGGCTCTTCAGCCAGATCGCCCAGGATTCTCCCTTCAAGACCGGCAAGTTCATCTGGGTGGCCGGCCACTCGGGTCCCGAGACCGCCGACGACAGCCGTACCCACTTCGGGATCTTCTCACCC
>CAZAKE010000266.1:0-5234 GCA_964485495.1 uncultured Spirochaetales bacterium | reverse complement strand
ATTGATCATGGTTGGTGTAGATCTGGACACCATGAGTCAAATCGAAGGGCATCTCAGGATGCATCACCATGATGGACTCGTAAAGAAGGGCAGGATACGATCCCGGAATCTGTAGGCGGTAGCGCGATTGGTGTCGATAGAGAAAGGAATGTGGGGGATACAATGAAGGTAAGAGTTAGTATAAAGCCTATGTGCGATAAATGCAAAATTATTCGCAGAAAGGGTGTATTACGGATCATTTGTGACAATCCGAAACACAAGCAGCGACAAAGGTAACGCCGGTAATGTATCTGGTGTTTATACGAATGGATAAAAAATGTGTTTTCATGTGGTTGAAAAGCGGCTATAATAGCCGTTTCAGTAAATACGAAGGAGTCGGAGATGGCACGTATCGCCGGAGTTGACATACCGAACAAGAGCACGAAGATCGCATTGACCTATATCTATGGAATTGGCAGATCTTTAGCGTTGGATATCTGCAAAAAAATCGATATTGATCCGGATGTGAAGATTAATGATTTGTCCAGTGACGATATGTCGCGGATTCGACAAGCCCTGGACAATGATTATACTGTCGAGGGTCGATTGAGAACGGAAAATTCATTGAATATAAAGCGTCTTATGGATATCGGTTGTTATCGCGGAATGCGGCACAGAAGGGGATTGCCCGTTCGTGGTCAACGGACAAAGACCAATGCACGCACTAGAAAGGGGAAACCCAAGACAGTTGCAGGAAAGAAGAAGGCCTAATCGGAGGTAACGAGAATTGGCAAAGGCGAAGAGACGAAGAGAGAAGAAAACGGTTTATGAAGGGAAGGTATTTGTACAGGCTACCTTCAATAATACAATCGTGACAGTGACTGATATGAACGGAAACACAGTATCATGGGCCAGTGCCGGCGGGCTTGGGTTCAGAGGTGCGAAGAAATCTACTCCATACGCTGCGCAGACTACTGCCGAGACGGCGGTACGGAAAGCGATAGATTTCGGACTCCAAGAAGTGCATGTTTTCGTGAAGGGTCCCGGCGTCGGAAGAGAATCGGCTATACGCTCACTCGGTAATCTTGGATTACGGGTACGAAGCATCAAGGACATTACTCCGATTCCCCATAACGGCTGCCGGCCGCGTAAAAGCAGAAGAGTGTAGGGAGACGGGTAACATGGGTAGAAATACTGGGCCACAGTGTCGTCTTTGCAGGGCCGAGAATAACAAGTTGTTTCTTAAGGGTGAACGATGCCATGGGGGTAAATGTC
This sequence comes from uncultured Spirochaetales bacterium, assembly GCA_964485495.1. GTDB lineage: Bacteria > Spirochaetota > Spirochaetia > CAZAKE01 > CAZAKE01 > CAZAKE01. The sequence continues at coordinate 3,980 of CAZAKE010000266.1, read as the reverse complement.
CGATTTCTAAGAAACGGATGCCTCCCGGAAAGGATCCAAGATATCGTCAGCGAAAGGTGTCGGATTATGGTATTCAGCTGCGTGAGAAGCAGAAATTGAAGAGGATGTACGGTATGCTCGAAAAGCAATTCCGTATTTTCTTTGCTCGTGCGGAGCGTATGCCAGGTAGAACCGGTGACAATTTGATCTCGCTGCTCGAAAGGCGTTTGGACAATGTCGTGTACCGCATGAGGTTTGCATCTTCACGAAAACAGGCAAGACAACTGGTTTCTCACGGACACGTGAAGGTAAATGATAGACGAGTTACGGTTTCCTCTTTTCAGGTGCGGGCCGAAGACGTAATCGAGTTGTGCGAGAACAGCAAGAAACTGACGACCGTCAAGGAGAGTCTCAAGGAATATACAAGATCCGGCGTTCTGCCGTGGCTCGAAGTAGACCCGGATGTCATGAAGGGAAAGATACTTGCAATTCCGAGAAGAACTGAGATCACGGATCTAACAGACATCCGGGAACAGCTGATCGTAGAGTTGTATTCTAAGTAAGGGGAATAAATGGCACGAAAGAACCTATTGAAGGGATTCAAACGGCCGAAAGGTATTACGTTCGAGCACAGCGAGTCCGATCAAGATACCGGTACATTCGTGGCGTATCCGTTTGAGCGCGGTTACGGTACTACTATCGGAAATACTCTCCGACGCGTCTTGCTTTCATCGATACAGGGATACGCTGTCACGGCGGCGAAGATTACCTCCTATGATGAGGAAGGAACTCCGCACATCATCTCGAGTGAATTCGAACCGATCGACGCCGTAGTCGAGGATACACCGGAAATTTTGAATAACCTGAAGAAACTCAAAATCAGGCTCGCGAATGATAAAGAGCAGAAGACTGTCATGATCGAAAAGAAAGGTTCCGGCAAGTTGATCGGTGCCGATCTGGAAGTAGATGATCAGATAAAGATCATGAATAAAGACCTTGCAATCGCGACGATGATGGATGATTCCAACATCGATTTCGAGATTCAGGTCGATTTAGGTCGAGGGTATATACCGGCGGAGACAAACGAGAAATATATCGATATCCTGGGTACGATTCCACTGGATGCGGTATTCTCACCCGTGAAGCGAGTGAAGTTTTCCATAGAAAATACGCGAGTAGGACAACGAAATGATTTTGATAAGCTCGTTATGGAAGTGCGTACGGATGGGACCATCTCTCCGGTGGATGCTGTCGCCGAGGCAGCGAAGATCGCGAAGGATCACTTTACAATTTTCATAAACTTTGATGAAGACGCGATCTCCGGTGATGAAGATCTCGACGAGGAAGAGGAGCGGATCAGAGCTATCCTCGATACACCTGTAGAGGAACTTGAACTGTCGGTACGATCCAGCAATTGTCTGAAGAATGCCAACATCAAGACGATTGGCGATCTTACTCGCAGGACTGAAGAGGATATTGCCAAGACCAGGAATTTCGGCAAGAAGTCATTGTTGGAGATAAAAGAGAAGCTGGCCGAGTGGAACCTTACCCTCGGGATGACCGATTACAGTGTTCTTAAGAATATCGGAAAGATTCAGCCGAAGAAGGAAAAGGAACCTGAGGATGAAACATAGAATCGGATACAATCGATTAGGAAGGAAAGAGAGCCACAGGAAGGCGCTAAAACGCAATATGGTAACTTCTCTGTTTCGACATGAACGTATTCGTACGACCAAGGCAAAGGCCAAGGAGATACGACGTGTCGCGGAGAAGATGATCACAAGAGCGAAAATCGATTCTGTTCATAATCGGCGAATCATTGCTGCCGATATCAAAGATAAGGCTATTGTGGCGAAATTGTTTACTGAGATCGGGCCTCGATACACGAACAGACCGGGTGGTTATACTCGTATCCTTAAGATCGGATATAGAAATGGTGACGCGGCAGAGGTTGTGCTTCTTGAGCTTGTCGCTGAAGAAGATACTAAAGTAAAACCCAAGCGGAAGCCCAAGTATTCCGAGCAGGAGAGCGCTTAGGCGGCCGTAAGGTTCTGCAGGCTTAGTCCTGCAAATGACATGGCCACTTCCGGCGGTGCAAGAGTATTCGCCCGCTGGAAAGTTGTGTCAATCAACAAAACCTCGCGTAATCAACAGGGAGCATGTGCTCCCTGTTTTTGTATTGTGCTATAAACTAGATAACCGTAACGTGGTATTGTATGGCGGGTAAGGAAAATACCGATAGTAACCGATACTAGGAGGAGGAAAATCGGTCGGATGATTGTGCTATAGGGATAGAACGTTTCCGTCGAACCCCAGATCTTTCGTAATGCCATTTTCGGCGCTATCCGATCGCTGGTATTGTACTGTGTAGAAACATATTCGAGTGTAGTTTTTTCATCCGATTCAGATAAAGGAGTAACCGACTTCTATAATGCGGGCATCTCTAAGGATAGCACTTAGTTTTCTCATTACCGTGATCGCTTTCAGCGGATTCATCCTGTTTGCGTACTCCGGTTTCTTTGATTATATAGAGTCTCACTTTTATAATGATCGAGTCGCACAACTCATAGAGGTGGAGGTGTCTGAACTCGTAGATGGCGTAGAGAACTACCATTCTCTGAATGAGGAACGCTTTCGTTCGCTGCTTGGGAATGATTTCATTTCCGATATCTTCTATCTCAACAAGAGTCGTGAGACTATTTTCAACATCAATAATCGTTTTAATATGCTACTTTCCGAATATCCGGGTCTCCTTTTCGTGCGGTTTGTCGATCAGAAGGGATTTATACATTACAGCACACTTTCAAGCGACGTGAAACAACAAGACGATTACAGCATCATCTATCATAAATATGAGATAGTGGAACCGGAATTATCGTTCGAAAGACTGTCCACAATCGAAAATAACTCTTCAAAGATTATCATTGATGCCGGTCAAGTACGTGTGTTCTATAGTTTTGCCGTGTACGATACTCTTGGTCAGTATCGCGGCTCCGCGCTTTTCTGCGTGGCGTTAAGAGACCTCAAGATGTCCTTGATGCAAGATCAACTCCTGGAGATCGGACGGCCGATATCCTTTCTCGATCAGGGATACATCATCAATATAGATGTGACCGGCAGAGAGATACTGGCGGAGGAGATAAAAAAGGCTTGGAATTCGGGTAATGCGGGAATATCTGTTCCTGTCGGTGAAGACAGTAACGGTATTAATTATTACCTTTTCAGTGGTCGCACATCACGCGATCATTTTATCGGATATATGGTGCCTGAGACGCAGTTTCTCCTTGATGACACACTGCGGATTCTGCTGATGCTTTCCTTTTTTGCGACTCTCTTTCTTATTCTGTTTGTCCTTCTTAGTATTCGGCAGGATCGGAGTGCGATACTCGCCGATCGAATTAGGAAGTTCCAGGTAAATTTCCTCAAAGAGTATTTCGAGAACAGGGAGGATATCGATGCGGAGAGTTTTCGATCAGATATAAAGAATAGAAAGGAGTATGCGAAACGAGAGCTGAAGAAAGGCTTAGGGAAGCTGCGGAAGGCTTCGTCGGTTGATGAGATGATCGATAAGAGTTGGGAGGAGGTGATATCAGTCATCGATACTCGGCTTGAGCAGCGTTCCACGAGGCAGATCGAGGTAGCCAATCTCGAAGAGACGTTGCAAAGGATTCTCTCCAATAAGACGTTCGAGGTAAAGGCCGATATCGTACAAGGCAAAACCGGACCCAGCGCAACCGTTGAGGCGTCGACGCCTGCGGTCCAACATACCGCAGTTACCGCCGAACCCGTATCAGTTTCGCAACAACCGATGCCCGAGGTTGAACCGGTTGAGGAACCCGAGGAGCTGGAAGAGGTAGAAGAGGTAGAAGAGGTCGAGGAGCTGGAGGAGGTATCGGAAGCCGAAGAGGTTCCCGAGGCCGAGGCGGTTGAGGAACCCGAGGAGCTGGAAGAGGTAGAAGAGGTAGAAGAGGTAGAAGAGGTAGAAGAGGTAGAAGAGGTAG
>CAZAKE010000265.1:0-5245 GCA_964485495.1 uncultured Spirochaetales bacterium | reverse complement strand
AACCGGCGGCTCGAACAGCCACAGCGCCCGGTCTGTAAGCAGCAGGACGCCGTGTTCGCCTTTATCCGCACCCACCGGGTTCTCATCGACCTTCAGCGCCCCCCGGGGCGTGAGTTCGGCAAACGTAGGAAAACGCCCGGAACCGTCGGCGCGGAAGAGCACCACCATGCCGCGTACTCGGGAGAAGAACACGGGACCCGAAGAATCCCAATAGAAGGCCTCGGAGTGAAACCGGCGAGCCGGTAACGAGATTGATGTCCTGAACGCGTTCGGGACCGGCGCGGTTTCCGTCTCCGCTCCTTCCTGTAACTCTTCCGGCCCGATTTCTGTCCGAACGGCAGGTTCCTCGAGTCCGTACACGAAAACGTCCTCTCGCAGCCGACCGGCGTTGTCGGTATCCGCGACCGCCAGTAGCCGCCGGCCGGAGACTGCCGGCACCGTCGAGATATCGGACCATCCGGCGTTGCCTACGCCCAGTATCCGGTAACCGTCGAGAGAACCGACCACCCGCCCGCCGCGGTCAACGGCGAACACCCTCGGCCCTCGGCCGAGGCGTGAGTGGACCCAGAAGAGGTTCGGATCGGAAGTACTCGCCACGACTCCCGACACGCCGCGTACAGCGGGAGAGATTCGTCCCAAATCGAGTTTCGTCATGCCGGAGCCGTCTCTATCGGCTTCGAACGTATCCGCCGGCGAACCGTCAAGGCGCGGTATCACCATCTCGGAGGCGGCCGGAAGCGGAGCCCGCAGGCTCGCGCCGATTCCGGTAGAACGAGTCCCCGCCGCCGATCTCCCCACCGGTCCGGCGTCCACGGAATCTCCCGATCCCGCGCATCCGAAGAGCCCTATACACATCGCACACGCCGCGACCATCGACAGGAATCTCCCCGACGACATGCTGCTTCGCCCCATGGCTGCTCCTATGAAAGTATTGGATATTTTCTAAAAAACTCGTGACATTGCCGACCTTAGTATCGGAGTATCGGGTCGAATCGGGACGAGACGCTTCGTCAGTTTCTCCTGCCGACTATCCTGAGAAAAAACAGGAACATGTTGATGAAGTCGAGATACAGCTTCAGGGCGCCCAGTATGGAGAGTTTCACATACTCCGCCTCGGATATATTCGCGCCGTATTCGTCGTTCCATCGCTTGATCATCTGCGTATCGAACGCCGTCAACCCCATGAACAACAGAACCCCTGCATAGGAGATGATCCAATAGAGGGATTCACTCCTAAAAAAGAAGTTCACCACCGAGGCGATGATCACCCCCCACAATCCCATCACCAGATAGGAACCGAACCGGGAAAGGTCCCGCTTTGTGGTCATAGCGTATAGACTCATGCCCGCGAAGGTCCCGGCGGTGACGAAGAACGCCAGAGAGATGTTGGCCCCGGTGTATGCGAGGAATATGACCGACATGGTGAGCCCGTTCAGGGCCGAATATGCGGTAAATCCCAGAGTCGCCGCCCCCGCGCTCATCGTCATGATCCTCGCCGACAGAAACAGGACCAGGGCGAACTCACCGATGATGGCTCCATAGAAGAGGATCGGTGAACCGACAAACCTCGAGACCATGGCCGGATCCGAAGCCATCCCCCAAGCGATGATGCCGGTGAGTCCCAACCCGGCCGTCATCCATAGGTATACGTTTCTCAGTATGCTCCGTTCACGCAGTGCGGGTACGCTCAATACCTGTTGTCTCGTCGCCATTCTCAACACCTCCCGTAGTAAGGACTCGGCGCCGGATGACCGGTACCGGTATCTACTATTCATCTGTGCAGCGTCGCTGCAGAACAACTCGATCTATTTGAAAAGATGCATCAATCCTCGAGTCCGGTCAAGCGTATTTCAAAATTGTAATGATCGTACGCCGATCTAGAGCAGCCGATCTCAACCGCGGCTGCTGGAAACGGTTTCCGATTTGTATTATAAATAGCATGTGCGGGAAATAATCGAAGAGATCCTGGCTGCGGAAGCCCGGGCGGAGGAACTTGTCCGCGTCGCGCGGCAACAGGCCGACACCATCAGGGCGGAAGCCGAACGGGAATCGCAACAGATTCTACTCAGATCACGCGATGAGGCGAGGAAACTCGTCGAGAAGCGAATGGAGGCGGCCCGGAGAGACGCCGAAGCCCGGATCGAACAGGCCGCAGCCTCGGCTGCAGAGACCGAAGAGCGCCTCGCCAAGACTCGCGAAGAGATCGTAGGCCGCGTCGCCGTACAGATCGTCAACCTCCTGTGCGGCGGGGAACCGGATCGATGAAACCATCCACTCGGTCTCGTAGGATACCTCCCGCACGAATCCCGGGTGCCATTGCATCCGATAGAACCGACGTTTTCGATATCGTCATTATTTTCGACGGCCGGACAGGGAAAAGATGGCGGGTCAGCTAAAAAAATATGCGTTCCTGAACGCAAAGTTAAAGACCAGAATCGGTAAACTGACACCGAGTCGGACCTTCGATGCACTGGCCTCGGCGAAGAATCTGCCCGAGGCGATCCATCTGCTCCGAGACACCCCCTTTTCACACGCCTGTGACGTCTACGAACGCACCGGAGATCTGAAGTCCGCCGAGCTCGAGCTCTTCGGCCGGGAGGTGGATCTCTACACGGAGGTGGCGAACTATGCCGAGGACGAGGTGAAGTCCTTCGTCCTGACCCTCGCCGTTCGTTTCGAAATCGACAATCTCAAAGCCGTGCTTCGGTGCTGGTTCGAGCGGATCGTGAAAGAACGCAACATCAGCCGGGCGAGTGGATACCTCTACCGCGATCGGATCGTACATGCGATCCCGGTGGACGATATCCTGAACGCGGATACGTGGGAGGATCTCATAGCGTTGCTGTCGCCGACACCCTACGCCGATGTGCTCGAATCGATCCACCCCCCCCCCGCGGAGTCCGGGAGTCTCTTCGAAACGGAAAATGCCCTGGACCGAGAGTTCTACCGGATGATCTTCGGACGGATCGAAGACCTTTCGCCTCGCGACAGGCAGGCGGCGGAACGGTTGATCGGGGTGGAGATCGACATGCGAAACATGAACAGGATGATCAGGCTGGTCGCGTTCAACGGCATGGCTCCGTCGAAAGCGCTTGCCTACGCGTTTCCCGGGGGTTTCGCCCTCGATGCCGCCACCCTCGAGAGGGCCATCGACACCTCCGGATCCGAAGGAGGGTCCACGGGCTCCGGAGCGGTCGACCGCAGGGTACCGGAACTGTTGTCCGCCATGATAAAATCGGGTTACCCCGAGTGGTCGTCTCTATTGGAGGGAGACCACGGCGACACGTTGTCGAGGTATCTCCTGGTTGAACGGGTCGTCGGCGAGATCCTCAACGGCGAAGTACACAAGGCGTTGGGGGGATATCCGTTTTCCATCGCCGTCGTGTCGGCGTACTTCATTCTTAAGGGGAACGAGATTGCGAAAGTGATAACCATATTGAACGCGAAATATTACGGACTGTCCGAAGATCGGGTGCAGGAGGCGATGTAGATGTTTCCGACTCGGATGGTGCACCTCACAGGAATCATACTGCGCGCCGACGGAGACGCGGTTACGCGAGAACTGCTCGAGCAGGGACTGCTGGATTTCATGGACATTCGGGAGATCGATTCCCAAACAGGCAGCCGCCTCGAGGCCGTTTCGCACAGGGTCTCCTTGGCCAGACTCAAAGAGCTCAGGAAGCGGATCGAAAATTTCCTCGACTACCTCGATCTGGACCCGACCCGCGGTGAACCGCTGAATATCGAAAAACTCGACAGTATTGACCTCGACGCCGTCGAAAAACACCTCGACAGGCTGGCCGCCACGATCCAGAAATTCCGGGAACGGCAGAAAGAGGCTCAGCAGGAGATACTGAAACTACAAGACATCTCCCGGCAGGTGGAACTCTTCGATGATTTTCAGAGTGCCGCGTCCGCGAACAGCCGTTACTCCTTCCTGCAGATACGTGCCGGCACGCTTCCGCAGGGCGGAAGAGAGCGGTTCGAGGCGGCCCTGAAGGATATACCCGCGGTCATGATCGAAGGCGTCGAAGAACAGAGGCCCGAACATGCATCTCGGGTGGTACACAGTCCCGAATCGGTCCATCCGGACGATTCCGATATAGGCAGCGCCGCGCGGCGGGAAGGCTTCCTCCTCATCACCCTCAGACGGGACGAGAGTACGGTGGAGAAGATCCTCACCGCACACTCCTGGTCGGAGACGGATCCGGCACGGGTTCTGGGTACTTCATCGACCCGGGCCAACGGTGGGTCGAGAGAGCGAGTCAAAGACCGCGCCGCGGCGGAGATCCGGCGGCGTATCGCGTCGCTTGAGAAGGCCAGGGAGGAGAACCGGCTGGCATCGATCGAGAAGATCCGCGAGGATGAGGACCGGCTCCGGGATAGCTGGGAGCGGCTGCGGTTGAATGAACTCTATTACACCGTACAGTCTCGATTCTCGGGGACCGCCCGCACGATGATCTTCGCCGGATGGCTCCCGGCATCCAAGAGGCAGTCTCTGGAAACGGGGATCCGGCGGAAGGCGGAAGGCGGATGCTACCTCGAGTGGAGCGAGCCCGAGGAGATCCGAAGGGAGGCGGCGCACGAGGTTACCGTTCCGGTCAGGTTCCGGAATCCAAAGATTCTGTTCCCTTTCCAGCGGTTGGTGGAGAACTACGCGATACCCGCCTACGGCATGATCGATCCTACCATCTTCGTGATGGTGTCCTACCTCGCCATGTTCGGTCTCATGTTCGGCGATGCCGGACATGGCCTGGTACTGGTCGTCGTGGGGGTTCTCGGAGCGGTATTTTCCCGTAGACAGGGAAAGGAGGAGTCCCTCTTCACGTTGATAATCTGGTGCGGCGGTGCGGCAATAGCGGCAGGCATCCTATTCGGATCATACTTCGGAATTTCGCTCTTTCCTCCGGTGTGGTTCGATTATCACGGTATCGTCACGGGCCATTCCGGCGGTGGCGGGACCTCGATCAACACCGTCTACGACATTCTCGGTATCACGATCTACTTCGGCATCGCCGTCATCGGCCTGGGACTCGTCTTGAACTGGATCAACGCCGTGTCGAGGCGGGAGTATTTCCGCCTCGTCTTCGACAAGGCGGGGCTCCTGGGCGGATGGATCTACGGGGCGGGCGTAGCGGCGGCATTCGCCTTCGTGGCGGGTGATTACAAGGAACTGCCTGCGGCGGACGCCCTGGTCTTCATGTTCGGCGTTCCGGCACTCATCCTGGCACTCAAAGGTCCCCTC
>CAZAKE010000264.1:0-5307 GCA_964485495.1 uncultured Spirochaetales bacterium | reverse complement strand
CGCTCTCTTCCTCGATCCGAAGATGATATCTCCCTATGAGTTCTTCCAGTACTGGCGCAACGTGGCAGACGCAGACGTGGGAAAATTCTTGAAACTCTACACCTTCCTGCCTATCGAAGAGATTCATGAGTTGGAGTCCATCGAAGGAGAGAAGGTGAACGACACCAAGGAACGACTGGCGTACGAACTCACCGCCATCGTTCACGGAGACGAGGAGGCCCGAAAGGCTCTGGATGCCGCCAAAAGCGCCTTCGGCGGTTCTCGCACCGATTCAGACACCTCGGCGATTCCATCCATCGAGATACCGATGAGGGAGTTACGGGAAGGGATCAATGCTGTCGACCTCTTCGCTCGTACGGGATTGTGTGCTTCGAAGGGGGAGGCCCGTAGGCTTATTCAGCAGAACGGGGCTTCCGTCAACGACGACAAGGTGGAGAGCATCGACGAGATTATAGACGGAAATTGCGTTCGGGATGGGGAGATACTGCTCAGGGCGGGAAAGAAGCGGTACTTCCGGATCCTCGTGGCGTAAGGGAGGGATGAAAGAATCATGAGTAGAAGATGGATGACAGACTCGCGACCGATGGATATATCGATAGGGAAAGCCGTTTTTTCTCTAGTCGCGGCATGGCTGGTACTTGCCGGGGGAATCATCTCCGCACAGGAGCCTGCGCAGGATTCGCTGAAAGTTGCGGTCCTCAAAGGACCTACCGGATTTGGTGCCATCTATCTGATGGAGGAGAAGCCGGTCCTCCAGGGCGGAATCGAGACGGAGTATGTGGTGTATCCTACTCCACAGGAGATCGTCGCACGCATCGCCTCGCGCGAAGTGGATGCGGCCCTCTTGCCGATCAACCTGGCGGCCAAGTTATACCGCACAGGACCGGGATACAAGCTGGGTGCCATCACCGGTCTCGGGATGCTGTTTGTCCTGACCAACCAACCCGGTCTCGACGGGTGGTCGGACTTGCGGGGGCTGCGGATCTACTCCGTCGGCAAGGGCGCGACGCCGGATTATCTCTTCCGGTATATCGCGGACCGAAACGGACTCACGGTAAAGCAAGACTACGCGTTGGACTTCTCCTATAACGCCGCGCCACAGTTAGTTCAGATGTTCCTCTCCGGCAGAATCGACATAATCCAGGTTCCCGAACCGTTTGCCACACAGGCGACCACCAAAGGAACCGGAGTATCGCTGCTCTTCGACATGCAGGAGGAATGGGTCGAAGTGTCCGATCAGACCGACGCGTATCCCATGTCGGCCCTGGTAGTGGATCCCGATCTCGCCGCGGAGAATCCGCGGCTGGTGCGGGAGTTCCTGCAGCTGTATCGGGCATCTATCGAACGTGTGAACGGAAACCCCGCCGCGGCGGGTGTACTCATCGGCACATACGGCATCCTACCGACGGAACTGGCTACCCCGGCGATTCCCAAGTGTAACCTTCGCTTCATTCCCGCGGTAGACGCCAGGGCTTCTGTGGAACGGTTCCTCTCCGTATTGCTGGAATTCGATCCGGTATCCGTCGGCGGATACTTACCGGATGCTGAATTCTACTTCGAGTGAATCGGCGTCCGTGAACGCGGAAGACCGGAAAAGGCTGCGGCAGCGGTCACGGGTCCGGTTCCCGACTCCACTTCCTTCGATTCTCATGATCATCGGTATCTTCGCCGGTTGGAAGATCGGTGCGCTTTTTGTCGATGCCGAGTTGATTCTGCCGCCGCCCGAACGGGCGGCTATGGCCCTGGTCGATATCCTGATACACGGCAGGTTCTGGGGGGCCGTCGGCGCTACCGTCATTCGGGTATTCTGGTCCTTCCTCAGTGCGTTTGCAGCCGGCGTCATCATCGGCCTATGGGCCGGATACTCGTCGGTAGTGCGTTCGGCAATGATGCCCCTGCTGTCGGTGTTGAGGACAACACCCGTAATGGCGGTGATCCTCCTTGCTCTCATCTGGTTCAGAACCGAGACGGTGCCGGTGTTCGTCTCTTTTCTCATGTCCTTTCCTATCGTCTGCACTACGGTGATTGAGGGCGTCGGAGAGATAGACCGGAGGCTTTTCGAGATGGCAGATGTCTTCGGCGTGTCGCGGGTTGAACGGATCATATATATAACCCTGCCGGCGATGGTTCCATACCTACTCGCGGCGGCTCACTCCACGCTGGGATTGGCATGGAAGGTGGTTATCGCGGCGGAGGTGTTGAGTCTGCCGGAGATCGGCATCGGAAGCGAGATGCAGACCGCACAGTTGACGCTGGAAACCGCCGACGTGATGGTATGGACCACCACCGCCGTGCTCGTGAGCGGTATTTCGGAGTGGGTTCTGCGATTCGCCGGGGCACGGATCCCCTGGAGGAGAGGGTGATGTCGATTCGGATTACCGGACTGTGCATGGCCTTCGGCGACCTGCAGGTGTTTCGAGATTTTCACCTCGATCTTCCGGAAGATTCGGTCACCGCAATACTGGGACCGTCGGGTTGCGGAAAGACAACCCTCCTGAATCTGATCTCCGGTACTCTTCAACCGGATGCGGGCATGATCGAGGGAGTCCGGAATCGCCGAATCAGCTACCTTTTTCAAGAGCCACGGTTGCTTCCATGGAGGACGGTGCGCGGGAATGTGGAATTCGTGCTGGGTAGCGAGATCGAGCGGAAGGAGCGAGACGCGATAATCGATTCGGTACTCCGGGAGGTCGAGCTCCAGGCGTATGCCCGGTATTATCCGGAGGCTCTGAGCGGTGGCATGCGTCAGCGAGTCGCCATGGCCAGGGCGTTCGCGTATCCCGCCGATCTGTTGCTCATGGATGAACCGTTTCAGGCGCTGGACTTGAATCTGAAGCTCACACTGGTGAATGCCTTCCGGACGGCATGGCGCTCCCATCGTCGCACCTCCGTATTCGTCACGCATGACATCCAAGAGGCGTTGATACTCGGTGACAGGATACTCGTGATCGACGGGCGGCCGGCGGTGGTGAAGGAGGAGATCGTCAATACGGTTCCGATGGATCGACGGACCCTCAGAGACGAGGAGATTCTCGCATTGGAGAAGAGACTGTATGATTCCATTCTCACCTCCGAAATAGTATAATCCTCGGTATGAAGCTTTGTTTGATATCCGACATTCACGGTGATCTGACGTATCTGCAGGCATGCGCCGGTGTCATGCAGGACGCGGACGCGGTACTCTTATGTGGCGACATCACCCATTTCGGCGGCCGGCGAGAGGCGGCTTCAATCCTCGACGAGGTATCGATCTATTCGGATTCGATCTTCGGAGTAATTGGAAACTGCGATACCAGGGAGGTGGCCGAGGAGTTGACCGCCCGGGGGATCAATCTCCATGCATCGGGTCGAGTGTTCGCGGGAGTTCCCTTTTTCGGCATGGAGGGGTCTCTTTCCGGACCGGCATCGACACCGACGACCTATTCGGAGCATCAACTCGAGTCGTTCCTGCGAAGCGGTCGAAAGACGGTCGAGAATTTAGGCGGCGCGGTATCCAATAGCATTCTCGTCTGTCACACCCCACCTCACGGCGGGGCAACCGATCGAGTAATGCAGATCAAACACATCGGCAGCACGTCGCTTCGGAGATTCATCGAGTCCGAGAAACCCGCGGCGTGTTTCTGCGGTCACGCCCATGAGGCGCGAGCGGTAGATACGATCGGCGCCACCCGAGTAATAAATCCCGGTCCCTTCAGACAGGGGAGCTATGCCGTCGTCGACATCACGATTCCGAATGACGGTGAACCGCCCGTCGTGGATGTGCACCTGCATAGTGCGGATCCTTGGAAGTGAGCGACGACAATTCCGGGCCCATGCGCATCCATTTCTGTTGTATTTCGGCAGGATCCTGCGGACGGTAAAAATCCGTGGACGATAAACCTTGTGGATGAACGATAAACCTTGTGGATAAAGAAAAGCGACGGAACCGCAGTTCCGTCGCTTCATGTCGGCTTGCCGCCGAACAGAATCGAACTGTTGACACGTGGATTTTCAGTCCACTGCTCTACCGACTGAGCTACAGCGGCAAGAACGCAGTATTTATACGTGTATGGAACGGTTTTGTCAAGGGAAACGAAACCCCCGGAATCCGCTAAACGTGGGCTGTGGTTTCTCTATAATTAAGGGTATCACACGGGTATCTCAAGGCACCGATAAATACGAAAAACGTTGAGAGTCGCCAATATAGACGGTATTTGTTGACCCCCCGGCGATGCGCTTGGTATTATACCATAATGGATAGGGCGAAAAAGGGGATAGATGCATACCGATCGGTTTTAGGAAACAATCCGGAGAAGCGGACTCGTACGACGAACGATCGGGAAGAGAATGGTATCGATGTCGGTACTACCGCGAAACCGTCCCCGCAGAAACCCGAAGGGTTTGTGAAGACCGGATCGGCCTCCATCGATACGTTCAGGAAGGTCGCGAAATTTCTCCTCCTCATAGGAAAGCAGGCGAGTTCGGAAATCCTGCCGTTTCTCTCGAAAGATGAGCTGGAAATCGTAACCAGAGAGATGTCAAGAATCGACACCATCGACGAGGCGGAAGCGGCCCGGATCCTGGGTGAGTTCGGTCAGCGTTCCCCATCCAAGAGAACCGGCGAGGGCGGGCCGGAGACGGCGAGAGAGATTCTCCACACCGCATTCGGCGAAGAGTCGGGAGAGCAGCTCTTCCATCGGGCCGTGCCGTTCGGCGGCCGTATCCCGTTCGACTTTCTCGCCGATCTCGATGCGGATCAACTCACCCTGCTCCTCCGGAAGGAGCCACTCTCGGTCTTGAGTATCGTACTGCCCCACCTCGATGCAAACCCGGCGTCTAGGGTCCTCGAGGCTCTATCACCGGATACACAAAAGGAACTGGTGAAACGCATTGCCAAGATGGGAATGGTCCATCCCGAAGCCATCGCCACGACCGAGGACGGACTGCGCCAACGGCTGCGGAAACTCGGGGCCGGCGACACCGAAGAGATCGACGGCGTCGCGGCGCTCGCAGAAATACTCAGGAAGATGGATACGAAGAGTGAACGGGCGATACTCGATCATCTCACCGCATCGGTTCCGGAAGTATCCGACGCGGTACGGAAACGGCTGTTCTCTCTGGAGAGCCTCTCCGGACTCACCCGCAGGGACCTGGAGAAGGTACTCCGTGATTTCGAAGATGACGAGATCGCCCTCGTACTGAAAGGCCGAGACGAAGAAACGATCGAGACGGTACTCGCCTGTGTCTCGCTGCGCAGGCGGGAGGCAATCCGGGAGGAAATAGTACGACTCGGCCCTGTCAGACGGAGTGATCTCGAGACGGCCACGG
>CAZAKE010000263.1:0-5338 GCA_964485495.1 uncultured Spirochaetales bacterium | reverse complement strand
GGCCTCGTCCCGGGTAAGTTCGGCGAAACGGTGGCGCACCTCGTTGGTGTGCCTGTGCTCTCGGATGATGCTGTCGACATACTTCAGGTCCTTGATCCAGGCCCCGCCGGCCCGGGCGATGAGGATATCCTTGTACTCGGCCAGGATCCGCCAGAAGATGGTCTCCTGGATTCCCGGTTCCAGCCGCAGCACCGTATCTTCCACACAGGAGTGCAGCCCGACCAGGTAGAAGCCGGGATCGGCGTCGCAGATCTTTAGGAGGCGTTCGGTAGGATTCATCACTTTGGTATCTCGTCGTTTCGTATCATCTCTGGTGCTTGTCAGTATATAATACCGACTGGAACAGTGCAATTTCATCCATATATTGATTTGTATGGGTAAATAATCGAGGAGGCGAACTATATGGAACAGGACGAAAACAGGGGATTGCCGGTCTTCGCACCCCTCCCCCTGGGGACCATCAAGCCGGAAGGATGGCTGCGCGAACGGCTGGAGACCCAGGCGGACGGTCTCTCGGGCCATCTGGACGAGTTTTGGCCGGATGTGAAGGACAGCGCCTGGATCGGCGGTGACGGCGACAGCTGGGAGAGGGGACCCTATTGGTTGGACGGCATGATTCCCTTGGCGTACCTCCTCGATCGAGAGGACCTGAAGGTCAAGGTCGGCAGGTGGATCGACGCGATCTTGGCAGGTCAGGGCACCGATGGGTGGATCGAACCTTCGGGCTCCGGTAATAACGCGAACCGTACCACCGTACGGGACGACCCATGGCCCCTCTACCTGATCCTCAAGTGCATGGCACAGTACCATCAGGTTTCTCGGGATGACAGAATCGTGCCCTCCATGTCACGCATGGCGGATCGGCTGCGGCAGGACTACATGAACTGGACGCTGCCCCGCTGGTCCGGATTCAGGTGGCCGGACCTGGTGTGGGGGCTGTACTGGCTGTATGGTGAAACCGGTGAGGAGTCGCCGCTGTGGACCGCCCGTCAGGCCGCCAGGCTGGGGTATGACTGGATGGATCATTTTCGCGACTTACCTTATAAAGAGAAGCTGGTTCCGTGGAAATCTCTCGGCCATGTGGTCAACAACGCCATGGGCATCAAGACCGCGGCGGTCCTCGCCTTGCTCGATCCGGAGTTGGGAAGTGCCGAAGACGCCATTACCGCGATACATGAACTCGACCGGTACCACGGTCAGGCCTCCGGAGTATTTTCCGGCGACGAGACCCTGGCCGGCAGGAGTCCCTCACAGGGGACGGAACTCTGTGCCGTGGTGGAGTACATGTTTTCGTTGGAGGTCCTCTCCGCGGTGTTCGGCACTCCGGCCTTCGCCGACCGGCTCGAGAAGATCACATTTAACGCCCTTCCTGCCACCTTCAACCCGGACATGTGGAAACATCAGTATGTGCAGCAGGCCAATCAGGTGATGTGCGTTGAGACCGGACCGCCGGAAGACAGGTCCAACCGGGTCTATACCAACAACGGCCCCCGGGCCAACCTCTTCGGCCTGGAGCCCAACTTCGGCTGCTGTACCGCCGACATGCACCAAGGCTGGCCCAAGTTCGCCTCCCACCTCTGGATGCGTACCCGCGACGGCGGATTGGCGGCGGTGGCCTACGCCCCCTGCCGGGTCGAAACCGAAGCAGGCGGGTCGAGAGTCGAGATCCGTGTCCGGACCGAGTATCCCTTCGACGAGGTAATCGAGATCGAGGTGAACTCCTCAGCAAGTTCCTCTTCCGACGGTGTGCGCTTCCCGCTGCTATTGCGCATTCCCGAATGGGCCGAGGGAGCGAGTTGTGAGATCCGGGGTGGTCCGGAGAGGATTCCGATGTCGCGGCCGGGAACCTTCCTCCGCATCGAGCGCGATTGGTCGGGAGTCACGACCATCCGGCTCCACTTTCCCATGCGTGTCCGTATCGAACGCCGATACAACGATGCGGTTGCCGTCACCTGCGGACCGCTGGTATATTCGCTAGAGATTGGCGAGGAGTGGCGGGAGATCCCCTACGATCCGTCGTGGCTCGAGTTTCATTCCTACGCTGCCGACTACCCCGACAGCGAGGTGCATCCCACGACACCCTGGAACTTCGCCCTGGAGATCGACGAGGATGATCCTGCTGGATCGTTCGTCTTCGAGAACAGAGAAAGCGATCGAACCGGCGGGGCCGACCGTCTCGGCAGCTCCGGTCACTCACTATTTTCCCCAGGAGGTGCGCCGGTGAGGCTGCGGGCGAAGGGCAGGAGAATACCCGGATGGGGAGTTGAAAAGAATGCCGCCGCACCGCCGCCCCCCAGCCCCATCAAGGCCAAAGATCCTTCAGAGGAGATCACCCTGATACCATACGGGTGTACCAACCTCCGGGTCACCGAGTTTCCGACTGTCGCTAAACGGTCCGGGGAACGATGAGTCTGGCTGCATGCAATCATAGATGATTCCATGTGATGATATATGAATCCTAAAAGGAGGATCGAGATGGGAACAATACATAGGCTGACCGCCGAGGTGGAGCTGACCATCGACGTGGTCGAAGGCAGCGGTGCCGAATGGCCGCGCCTGGAGACGGAAACTCACATCATGACCCTTGGTAGTACCCGGCCGCTGATGGACTGCGTCAGGCTGGCACAGATGGAACTCCTCAAATGGCTCGTGGATGAGTACGGATTCCAGCGTGAGGAGGCCTGGCAGCTCTGCGGTCAGGTCGGCAGCATGCGCATCGGGAATGTCGTAGATCCCTGTTACACCGTGTCGGCGAGGTTTCCGAAGGAGTATCTGCCGTAAGGTCTTTCTTCAGCCGCCGCGAATCGTCTCTTCTTTACTCATCTGTGACTCCTTCCCCCAGGAGTCTATTGTTGTCTGCGGTGATAGACAATCGCTTGTGCCGTCGAACTGCCTTACGTGTTTCGGGCGGATGACTCAGGCAACTCCCTCGCGTTTTCGACTCTCTCGAATCTCCGACAGCCTTCCGGCGATTTCGATTGCCTCCTCTTCCGATTCGGCGGGGATGGTGAATACCGGACGTGCGTTCGGCGGCACCTGATCGGGCCAGGTCCAGGACTCCCCGTCGAATTCGCGGCCGCGGTGGTACTGCGCGAGTTTTCCGGCGAAGAACTCGAAGGCGTCCCGGCAGGTGAGATCCGGCTCCTGCAGCCAGTTGGTGGCGAGGTTCAGGACCTTCAGGTCCGGGATCTTCAATAGGCTGGACCAGTGGTGACGGCAGTCCGCGCAGCAGTGGATCCCCAACGCGCCGTACCGACGGGAGAGAGATATCAGGTCCGGCAGGAAGAACTGCTCGAACATGGCGTTACTCACGCTGCCGATCTCGTCCTCCGAGAGGGTCACGCCGCGCCGCATGTAGTAGTCGGGATGGTGGGCCGCGTAGTCGGTGCCATAGCGCCGGTACCACTCGTCGATGAAGGTGGTCAGAAGCTCCATCGTCATCCCTGCCAACTCCCGCACGGCGGCCGGTTCGTCGATCAACGCGGTGAGGAAGGTGGACTTGTCGAGAATCAGCGCGGCGATGCCCATGGGGCTCTGGATGTCCGGCAGTTTCATGAGCACGTCGGTGCCGAACCGCTCACGTAATGCCTCAGCGATGTCAAAGAGCCGCGCCAACGGCGTCTCGAAGGGATCGGGAAGCCTGATGCCGGCGATCTCCTTCGTCTCGCCGATGAGGGGCCGGGCGTAGGGCATGTGATCTTCGGGCCGTTCCACCGGGCACCCGAAGGCTTCGGCGAATACTTCGGTTCCGGTGACCGTACGCAGGCATGGGACCAGGTCGTCATCGACCTTCTCGATATGTGTGCGGTCCGCCTCGTAGGTGCGTGCGGCCCAGTCGATGCGTTCGGCGTAGTTGTGGTTCGGGAAGGGCCGCTCTCCGGCGCCGTTCGGGTAGTTGACGATGAACATGAACGGCTCCGTCCCCTCCTCGACGAATCGTATCCACCGGTCGAATCGCTCTTGGATTTGCTTCTCCATTCTCTTCCTCCCATTGAACGTCGTTATGGTATCAGGTGTTATCTGTCTCGGGCAAAATGTCCTATTTGGGATTGTACCACATGGTAGACAGTCGGTCCTTGATAAAAGAACCAACTTTAAGCACAATATCACCATGCATAGGTACACCACCGATAGTTTCTTCCAGGAAAGGGACTTCCGCTTCCACATCGGGCGCGCCGTATTGGATCGCAGGTTCCCCGAACACTCCCATGAGTTCGCCGAACTCTTCGTGATCGTAGCGGGTTCCGCCGTGCACTCAGTATCCGACGGGCAGTTTCCCATCGGTGCCGGTGACGTGTTCGTGATTCACCGGCCGGAATCACACTCCTTCAGGAACACGGACAAGCTGGAAATCGTCAACATCATGTTCGATCCTGAGACGCTGCTTCTGCCATCCCCCTACTTGGATCGGATACCGGGATATCACGCGCTGTTCAGTCTCGAGCCGAAATTCAGGAGCGAGCATGGATTTGCTGCCCGGCTACGACTCGGAGGAAAGGCCATGGAATCCGTGCGCATGCGGCTCGCAGCACTGGAATCGGCATACTCTCGTCGTGCCGTAGGTTTCGAAGCCGAACTGCTGGCAGGCTTCGTCGATCTGGTGGTATTTCTCGCCAGGGAGTACGAGGAGAATCCTTCGCCGTCGGCGGCTGACCTGCTGAGGGTTGCCGGGGCGATGGGCCTCATGGAGCGAGAGTATTCTCGGACTATTCCGTTGTCGGAACTCGCGGAGACGGCGGGGCTGTCTCGAAACCATTTCATCCGGGTGTTTCGTCGGGCCACGGGTACCAGTCCCATCGAATATCTCAACTCACTCCGTGCCTGCAAGGCGGCTGAGCTGCTCCGGGGAACCCGGATGACCGTCACCGCGATCGCCCTGGAGACCGGCTTCTCCGATGGGAACTACCTCTCACGCGTGTTCAGGCGGATCTACAGTATGAGCCCGACCACCTATCGGCGTGGTTTCTGAGCATCGAGACTTGCCGGCGATACTGAATATTTTGTCACATATGTATTCGAACCGATGGGACTGTTCGTAATGAAATTGGGTGTTCCACATGACATCGGTTCCGTGGCTTCGCCTGCCTCCACATACTATTGAGCTTACCCCAATCCGCTGGTACCATGCCTCTATGTGGCATAAGATATTCTACAGATATCTACTCTCGTATCTGTGCATTTTTCTTGTGCCGTTTATCGTATTCGGGGTGTTGATCGTTTCGGTCTTCCTGCGGGACTTCCGCGAGAAGGCCATGGCCGAAGAGGAGGCACTAGTCCATCAGGCGGTCGAGGATGTCGAAAACGAGCTGAAAACCGTAGAGCGGACCGTCCTCTCGAT
>CAZAKE010000262.1:3821-5365 GCA_964485495.1 uncultured Spirochaetales bacterium | reverse complement strand
CAGCGTGACCGACCCGACCGGCGCGTCCTCGGGCGGCTTCCGCGTGAATCGCGGCGGCAGTTGGAACGGCTACGCGCGGTACTGTCGTGTAGCCAATCGGATCATCTCCTACCCGGGCGGTGGCGGCCGCTACCTTGGCTTTCGTGTGGTGCGCTCCCCGTAGTTTGGTGCGATCCTTCCCTGAGGCGTACGGAGGCGGCGGGGGCGGAGCCCCCGACCCGGAGGGAGGCGAGGGGAAGGGAGGGGAATTTTGAAAACTGGTGCAATGGAGATTACCATGAGACGAGATCATATCTTCCCGGCGGTCATACTGTTATTACTCGGTATTCATACGATCTCTCTTCCGGCGCAGAGCTGCGACACCCAAGTGATGGAACCGATGAAGAACTACATGGTTCTCATCATCGACCGGAGCGGCAGCATGCAGGGAGCGCCGTTGGAGGACGCGAAAGAGGCATTGGGTAAGTTCGTGTACCGCATGAAGTCGAACGACACGGCGGCCCTCCTCTCCTTCGAGAGTAGCCTCGTCCTCGATCAATCGTTTACCTCTGATCCCGACGCCCTCGCCTTCGCCGCATTTAAACTCCGTCCGGGAGGCTCCACCAGGCTCTACGACGCGATCGCGAAAGGCGCGCAGATGTTGTCCGGAGAAGCCGGGACGAAAGTCATTCTCTTCATGACCGACGGCAGAGACTCGGGAAGCACTTTTTCACTCTCAGAAATCCGTCAGATGAACATCGGCGAGGGCATCTTCCTGTACGGAATCGGACTCGGCGACGTTGACCACGCCGCGCTCCGCGACCTGGCCAATGCCACCGGCGGCAGCTATCATGTGGCCGAATCCTCCGGCCGTCTCCCCGACATCTACCACCAGATCGAACGGTATCACTATCAGAAACAGCAGGAAGTATTCTCGACCACAGGCTCCTTCACGATCTCTTCCCTGCCTTCCTCTCATAAGGTATATATCGATGGTGAGTACAAGGGGAGGAGCCCCTTAAAATTAGACGGCGTCGCCACGGGCACCCATTCGGTAGAAGTCGAATTTGACAACGGCATGTGGCGCTGTGATGCCCCGATCAAGGCCGGCTACCGTAACGTCATCAACGCCCGGGAAGACGAAGTCCCACTGGACCTGTGGGTGGAAGCTCTCCCCTACCGCTCCGCGGTCTTTCTCGACGGCGCCTACATCGGCCTGACCTCGATGTTTCCGTCCCGCATCAGCAGACGTACCATCGATTACTCCAACCAGATGCGTATCCCATCGGTCTCCCGGGGAACCCACACCCTCAGAATCGTGGCCGTACCCGACTTCGAACTCGGCGATTCGCAGGTGATGGAGTTCGATTTCCAGATGAAGAACCAATCTCGCTACGTGAAGGCCAGTGTCTTCTTCGGAAGGGCCGAGTTCGACGACGGCGAGGTGATCACGACCGGCTTGGGAGGGCTGCCGAGTGGGATGCGGTAGGAGTGTAAACAAGGTGGCTGCGTAACGTGTGGGTACGACGATATGCAACTGCGTTATATCTCCTCATGGCTGCCGT
>CAZAKE010000262.1:0-3721 GCA_964485495.1 uncultured Spirochaetales bacterium | reverse complement strand
GTAACGTGTGGGTACGACGATATGCAACTGCGTTATATCTCCTCATGGCTGCCGTAGATGAGGATCCACGGTATTCCAGGGAGTTTATCCACGAATTCCGTGACGACCGGGCCTTCGCGATCAAGGCGGTGAAGTATAGCGGCATGCTCCTGAAACATCTGTCGGAAACGTTGCGGAAAGACAATGAGCATGTGATTCATGAGTATTTTTCCACTGATGAATCGTACACCTGGGATGATCCCGAGATGAGCAGTCGAATCATCGCCGATTATCCGTGGCGTATCAAACTCGTGCCGATCCCAAAACGTACCGATACCCTCTTACGAATCGTACTGGTAAATCCTGGCGATCATATCGAAGAACTCATAGAGGACCATCCGGAACTGCTCCGAGAGAAGAAGTGGCTCAGACTTCTGCTTCCCAACTATCCCGACTATTATATTGGACTATCGGAGGAACTACGTGTTGATCCGGAGGTTATCGATTTGGTGTTGGATTATTGCAGGGTAAAAGTATACTACAAACTTCCGGATTACATCAAAGAGGACCGCGCTTGCGTCCTCCGTATGGTATCGGGGTATGGATACTTGATAGACCGAATCCCGAAGCGTTTCCAACATGACAAGGAGATCGTCTTGGCCGCACTTTCCTCCACCGGTAAAGTGTACCGGAGACTCTCTGCTGATATGAAGAAAGATCCGGATGTACAGATCGCGGCGATCGAACAGGATGGTCTTGATTTCAAGACCTTGTCCGATAAATATAAAACCACAGAGGTATGTACTGCCGCGGTGACTCATAAACTCGAGAATATCCTGTTCGTTCCGTCCGCTCTTGTGACCGACATGGAGTTTATCGGTCGCTTTACCTCAGAAAGCCGCTTAGAATCATACCTTCGTAAGAGATCGGATGTGGATGAGAGCCTCATGCGGTCGCTCTTCGGTGTCGAATCGGAACCGCCATCTCATACGGCGACGCATTCTGTGCCCTATGGTGGATCGACGCAGACCTTGGTTCCGTACGAAATTCCCGATGATCGTGATATTCGCTATGTGAACCGGAAGACATTGAAATAGATAGCTGGAGCTTCCCGTATACCTATGTTCACAATCTCCGTCTAGAACATCTGGATGAAGAGAGGAAAGCGGTTCTGTTGAGCGTGTGGCGAATTATACGGAAAAAAATATCTGAAACGGAGTACCGTCACTATATCAACCTGCAATATGACCTACTCCGTGCCGGCATCAGGCAATTCCCCCGGATCCCGAACATGCTTGTCGGCGAGATGATCGCTGGAAACCGCAAGGAGCCCGAATCAATAGAGGGACCCGTTGCCCTATGTATCGGCAGTAGAAGCGACTACAATCAGGCGTTCGCCACGACCTCGAACGCTCTGACCCAGCTGTACGAGATGGGTTACCAGATATTGTACTATGAGGTATGCACCGACGAGGAGCTGTTTTCCGCCCTAGACCGGAATAGTACCCGCACGAATATTGCGGTTGTCGTAATCTTCGGTCATGGCCAATCGCGATCTATCGCTCTTTCCGATTGGTCTATCTCCAATACACTGTCGGATGATGCACGAAGACTCGATATCGGTGATATCCAGGAGCGGCTTTCGAAACGCGATCCGTATCCCCAAGAGATACCCGTGCTGCTGCAATCGTGTCTCACTGGAGCCGGTATGGAAGCGCGCACGAACCTCGCCAACGCCTTCGGTGAATTGTTTCCGCATGCCGATATTTTTGCCTTCAACCGGAAGGTGAGTAATGTCCGTATTCTGTTCGGCTCTGAAGGGAGTATCGAAGGAATGACCTGCGCCGAAGGCCCAGAGGCGGTGTACAGAATAAATCCCAAGAATGGCCGGTAAATTAATAAGAATAAAAAACCACCGCCAAACAGCCCTTTTCAAATCTGTAATTCAGGCTGTCCCGCAACCTAGTTCAAGCACGCGAAGCGGAAATGAAATAGCCTTTTTTCCGGTAATTTGGTATAACCGATACCAGAATGCAGCGGAGGGGGGCATACGGACATGGCAGAAACCCACAGTGAAAAGCGGTCGGCCGCAGATCATCTCGATCTGATATCGATAGACGAAGAGCTGAAGAAACAGATGGCAGAATCATATCAAGCGGCGACAGTAGACACCTCAGAATATGAAGTGGGAGAGGATCGAGGTCCGGATAACTTTCGAGCATATGATCAGAATCAAGATTTTTTTGTCAGTGTTTACAAAAAGACCTTTCTTGATTCAGGGCATCCCGCGGCAGTGATCGATAGCGTGATAGAAAAGCTGGACCTGGAGGCGGTGAGGGCGATTCGAGAAATTTCTCTAAATGCAGGATTGAATTTGGTGTTGTAGTCGCAAAATGATAGAATTTCCGGACCCATCTGACATAGTAGCGAAATCGTTTTTCCGGAATGACCTCAACCTCCAAAAGGTATCGAGTGAAATCGCTGTAGTTTTACATGTGAAACCTCCCAAAATTGTTATCGAGTTCCACATACGGTTACTATCGATCATGGTATGCTGCTTCACGAAAACGGCCAAGCGGTATACTATGGTGGATATGGAGCGTTATGCCGCCGAGAAGGGAGATCCGGAACGGGGGAGTGTCTTATTCAGGGGTTCTCGGTATGAAATATGTTAGATTTCAAAAATCTACTAGACAAAATAGATATTCCTGCATACAGTGTAATACATAAATGACAGAAGGTGAGCCATGAATACGGCGATATCGGTACGACTTCCCAAAAATCTTGCCAGCAAACTCGATAGTATAGCCAAAGAGACCGAAAGACCTCGCTCTTTCATCATTCAGAAGGCCCTGGAGTCCTATATCGAGGATTTCGCGGATCTCCAGATCGCCCTGGACCGACTCCATGACAAGAGGGATGAGGTTATTTCAGCCAAAGAGATGCGAAAGTCTCTTGGCCTATAATATCGTCTACAAGAAGTCGGTTCACCGCGACCTCAAGAAGCTATCGAAGCCCGAGGCGAAACGAATTCTTGACCTCATTGAGAACGATCTGATCAAGCAGCCTGAATCCAATCCTGTGCTCAAGGGTCAGTTTGCGGGGCTTCGCAAGTACCGCGTCGGTGACTATTGGGTGATCTATGCCCTGTTGGGTCTTGATATCCATATCCTCAGAATCGGCAATCGTAAGGATGTTTACAAAGGAGAAATCTAACCAGGGCATGCAAGAGACGCCGGCTAGCGCCGGCGCCCCTGATGCCTGACGTTCTACGGACCCTGCGGGCGCAAAACAAGAAAAACTTGACAAGCCTGATCGATATGATTATAGTAAGACAAGAGGCATATCGATGAATACTGTAACTGTTTCTAGCAAATTTCAAGTTGTTATACCGAAAAAAATTCGGGAAGATATTGGCCTAAAAGTCGGTACCGTAATGGAAGTAATAACCTACGGGACTCGGATAGAATTTGTGCCAATTCAGCCAATTAAGAATTTAAAGGGTCTTTTTAAGGGGTTAAATACTGATATTGAAAGAGAAGATGATCGTCTATGAATATTGTAGACTCATCTTGTTGGCTTGAATATTTTGCCGGTTCAAAAGTTGGTGACTCAGTATCAACTGCCATTGAAGACTTAGAATCCGTAATCGTACCATCAATAACTTTATACGAGGTATTTAAGAAATTATTAATAGAAAAGGATGAGGATAGTGCTTTGGTTGCTGTTGCCCATATGAAAC
>CAZAKE010000261.1:0-5368 GCA_964485495.1 uncultured Spirochaetales bacterium | reverse complement strand
GGCGACCATCGACCGCCAGTGGGTCGTCGGTACAACGGAGAGTGCGGTATTCCACTACGAGTTCGCATCCGACATCGTCGAGGTCATCGGCACCGTGCGCAGCTCCGGAAGGCTGTCCGCCCTTCCCAACGGCACCGTGATTGGGCGGGGCGACGGGGATTCGCTATGGATCTGCGATCCCAAGGAACGGACCCTGCAGCTCAATGCAGGTACTCTTCCGCAAGGAAACTGGGACTGCACCCTTCTCTGGGCTTCCGACGCAGATGCGGGGCTCCTGTACACCGCCGACGCCGAGGGGCGGCTATTCGTATATTCCGTCGACAACGGTTGGAACGGGCCACTCTCCCAGGTTCCGTACACCCCGGTCACCTCCATGGCGGTGACTTTCGACGGCAGAGTTTTCGGAAGCGCCGGTACCGACATGCAGCGCATGTTCTGTTACGATCCGGATGGCGGTACGGTCGCCGACATCGGTGTCGGCGCCTCCACGCTACAGCAACGACGGTACTGCTACGAGTACGGCGATGCGGTGACGGGCCGAGACGGGGAGATCGTGTTCGGAGAAGATGACGATCTCGGACACCTCTGGCTTTATTTTCCGAGAATCAAGAGACGGCGACCCCGTTAAGATCAGAGATCGAGAGCCGGCTTTCCCTGTTCTTTCTCCACATCCATAATCGTCATACCTTCCGGCGGATTTCCGAAATCGGGTATCTCCATGGGTTCCCCGTCCCGCAGGGCGGATTGATGCGCCACGATCCCCGGAGCACAGAAGCGCGCCGCGGTCCAGACATTGAGCACCGGCGTCTGTTCGCGGTGGAGCATCCGGACGAAATCGTCGGCCAGGAAATGGTGTGACCCTCCGTGCCCGTTGGGCAGCCCATGGAACTCGGTGGGTAGTCTCTCGGTATCGTGTATGTCCGCCACACCGCAGAAGAAGTCCTCCTGTGCACCCTGCTTCTTCTGTTCTTCCCAGTCGTCGGGAAGTGCACGGGGTGCGGTACGCAGCCGATCCGATAGATCCACACTCGTCCTGTCGTGTTTATACCAACTTCCGTCGATAAACGCGGCTTTCGTGCCCTGGACCGCCAGCGGGTCACCTCCTGTGATACGCCGGAACTCGTTGGCACGGCACATCCCGCCTTCGGACGACCTGAAGAGGGCACTCTCGTTGCTGAAGTCGTTGTCGAAAAAACTTACGGCTTTGTCGAATATTCCATCTTCGTGACTGTCTACCTGACCGAAGCATGCGACCCTGGTCAAGCGTCCGCCGGTTACACTGAGAATCTGGCCGACCGAATGAGTCGGATATAACATAGGGGGGAAACTGGCAAACTTCTTCCACTCAGGTCCATTCGCAATCTGGTATGGCGGGTAGAAGCCGTGCTCCATATCGTGGCAGTAATCGGATTGGGCATACACGAATCGGCCGAAGGCACCCTGCCGAAACTGTTTTCGGCAGAGGACAGAACTGCCCTCATAATATGTAGTCTCACCCATCATATAGAGTTGACCGGTTTCCTTGACCGTGTCGATCAGCTCCTCCAAGTCCTCCAGCGTGACGGCCGCCGGCACCGCGGAGAACACATGCTTCCCGGCCCGCATCGCCTTGATGGCAAAGGGGGCATGCGTCCATCGCTGCGAGAACACGCCGATCGCGCCCGCATCACTCTCGAGCAGATCGTCGAATTCGTCGAAGGTTGTTTGGAGTCCGAACTTCTCCGCCGTGGATTCGCGTCGTTCCTTCATACGCTCCGCCAGGTACACGTCTGTGACCAGCGGGTGGGCCTTGAACAACGGAATGAAATGGTTGGCAAACGGTCCCGCTCCGAGGACTCCGATCTTGATCTCTTTCATGTTTCTCCTTCGTTGGTACTGTATGCCCATAATCCCTGAATAGAACTCTCACCGGAGGCACTTTCAAAATGTCGAGTTTGAAACTGCATTCCCTGTTTCTATTCGCCAATGCATCGTTCTCGATAAAACAGCACCATCTATCTCGTCCCCTATAGTACACTGCTTTGCCACTTCCGGTAAGTGTCACCACTCGCCGCGGATAAGTAGTCAGCCACTACTCGTTTCCAAGACGTTCTCTTGGGTGTAAAAGACAGGCAATTTCAAGGCAGCCCAGGCTCCGGCCAATGTGACAAGGACGATGCAGATATAGATAGATGCCGTATAGCTGCCGGTTGTATCTGCCAGAAATCCGCCCAGACCCGGCCCGATCACCCCGGCGACCCCGTACGCCAGAAAGCAGATCGGATACAGACGAGGAAAGGAATCCATCCCAAAATATCCGGAGATGGCGGAAGCATAAATTACAAAGTTGGCCCCGAAGAAAAAACCGATCAGGAAGACCGTCAGCAACAGCAGCCACTCGACGACAGGAAGCAATAAAATGACGGCAACAACGGCAAAACCAACGAGCGAAATTGGTATACTCTTGTAATGCAGATGATCAAACAGTCTCCCCCAGATAACCCTTCCCGCCCCATTCCCGACGGCAAACATGGATACGGCCAGCGCCGCCTGCGTTTCAGTCAGACCGGCCTTGAGAATGATCGGAGCCAGGTTCCCGATAATCAACAATCCGGCAAACGTTCCGGCAAAGATTCCGATTGAACTCAAAACGAAGGGCCGGCTGAAAAGAACCGACATATTGGGAGGTGGAGAGGGTACGCCCTTCGCCGAAGCAGGTTCACTCAGACACAAGGCCACCACGAAAAGAATGACGCCGGCGCAGATGCCGTACCACCGAAAAAATGCAAGTACAGCCGTGTCGGCAAGCAGAAAATATTCCGCGATGGAGGAGAGTAAGATGGCGCCGGCTCCAAACCCCGCAACAGCCACCCCGGTCACCAATCCCTTCTTATCGGGAAACCATTTCATCCCGATGGAGAGCGGACACACATATCCGAAGCCGATTCCGCAACCGACAATACCACCGATACTCAGGAGTAACAGCAGAAAAGATCCGCCGGAAATGGAAGCAACCAGATACCCAAGAGCAAACAGCCCCGCCGAAATAGAGACGGTAAATCGCGGCCCCTTCTTAACGAGCACACGCCCCGCGAAGATCATGGCCGAGGCGAACGTCAGAATCGTCAATCCAAATATGAAACCGCACTGGCCTGTGGTAAGCCCGTAGTCCTTATTCAGATACGGAACGAACGTACTCCACGCGTAGATTCCGCCCAATATCGTTTGGATCAGGCATCCGGCTGCCAGAACTATCCATCGCTTATTCATGGTGTATCATCCTTCCCATTGATGCCTTGGAGAGTCGATCGTTAATGGCGTGCCCAAGCTCATGTGCGGGGGCGTATTCCGCCACAATCTCCCGCAGTCCCAACTTGTCCAGCCTGTGAAGCGCCGTGTATAAATTTGCGGCAGCCTCCCTGCTGTTTCCTGTCTGACTGAGAATTTCGACCTTACCGGCGAAGGTCCTTCCGGCCGGCTGAAATAGGAGCACGCCGATGTCATGCCGATCTTCGCAATCTGACGGTATCTCTGCAAAGGTTGAAAGCCGGGTCGCCGTCGCGTAGTGGTTCGCCATCGCCCCGGGACTCTCTGACACCAGGGAATTTTCCGGCGACGAAGTGCGCACATCCACATGTCCGATCTGCAGCATGATCTCTTCGACAGGCACGCCTCCCGGGCGTAGAATGACGGGAAATCCCTCGGTAAACGAAATCACGGTGGATTCCAACCCAACCCGGCATGCGCCACCGTCAATGACGATAGTACAGAGGTCGCCCAGCTGATCTTTCACGTGCCGCGCGGTGGTCGGACTCGTGCAGGTAAACCTGTTCGCGCTGGGAGCGGCCACCGGTGTGCCGGAAAGCCGAATCAGTGCATCGGCTATCGGGTGCGCCGACATTCGCACCGCCACGGTGCCGTGTCCACCGGTGACAATATCGGGAACCTCCGCACGCTTTGGAAACACTACTGTCAACGGCCCCGGCCAAAAGGCATCCATCAAGCGCCTCGCGGCATCGGGTACCTCAGTCACCAGCTGATCAAGCTGGTCGATGTTTGCGATATGAACAATGAGGGGATTGTAGTGGGGACGGCCCTTTATCCTGAATATCTGCTCCACCGCCTCGGCTTGAAACGCATCGGCACCCAAACCATATACGGTCTCCGTCGGAAATGCACAGACACCTCCATTGCGAATCGCCAGTGCGCCCTCTTCTATCTGTCGAGTGAGACTCGCAGCAGGCTCAGGATGACGCAGGATCCACTCGGCCGCATCTGAAATCCTGTGGAAAACGAGTTTGTCCCTGGGAAGATCCGAAAGGTGCCTGCCGCCATGTCCAGTCAGCAGAAAAAGGCCGAAAACGCCCTGCTCATTGGCGGTCAGCGCGTCATGCGGATGGTCTCCGATGACAAATGACCGCGTGAGGTTAATTCCATACTCCTGTTGTGCCTCGAGCAAGAATCCAGGCTTTGGTTTGATGCAGGAGCAGCCATCCTCCCGGGTGTGCGGGCAGACATACCACTCGTGAATGAATATTCCTTCCCGGCGAAGTATTTCATTCAGGTGATTGTTGACGCGATCAACCTGTTCCCGCGAAATGTCACCTTTGGCAATTCCTGATTGGTTGGTGATCACAAAAAGCTGATACTCGCGTTGCAGCAAGCGTAACGCTTCAACCGTATCTGAAAACAGTTCGATCCGTTCGGCGGAATCAAGCGTGCCTACATCTTCGATTAAGGTTCCGTCCCGATCCAGAAATACGGCCGGTCGCGGAGTAGAAACACTACATGGCTTGGGTTTCCTCTGCATGCTGCTTAGCCTCCCTCTATGAGGCGAATAAGATCCGCCACCTGGCGGTGACCCTCAATAGGGTGTCGCAGTTTCTTTTCGGGGTGCATAACATAGACGTTGCAGCGCCCATCGCGCGTCACATCGATATATCCGGCTTCAGACAAGTCGGTAACGATTCGATGCACGGCACGCTCCGTTATGCCGACCAGATCGGCAATATCCCGCAAGCGTGAATCCGGATTCTTTGCGATGCACAAGAGAACATGCGAATGATTTGTTAAGAATGTCCAATGCGGAGGATTCGCCGTCATATCACTCAGATTCATCTCCTCCCACGGCCCACCGTGAGACCGCAGGCTTCCGGAATCATCCGTATCGGTTACGCCTTGATCTACGGCCACTGCCTACACGCCGGATCCATGCATTGATCGGTATTATATCACATTTGTATCTAGAGTCAAGATTCAAGCATAGTATTACATGAATAACTTATCATGTTTAAATGACAGATGAAATGGGATCATCAACTTTTACACAAAAGCGGGTGCACGACAATTTCGTTTTTAAGCAGTTTTTTTGCGGCCAGCCATAAAATCA
>CAZAKE010000260.1:0-5380 GCA_964485495.1 uncultured Spirochaetales bacterium | reverse complement strand
GTGGCTCTGGATACCCCGGAGGAGCTGAAAATCCGGCACGGTACGCGTACCGTGCGGGTGCGGAGCCGGGTGAACGGAGAGGTCGTAGAGAGGATCGTCGCCCTCGAGTCGGACGACGCGGGTGAGAGGCTGAAGCAGGAGGTCTCCGAACCGGGGCTCCTCACCATCCACACCGAGGAGGCCTCTTTGGAGGAGATCTTCATCGAACTCACCGGAAGGGGGTTGATATGAGGACCGAACGAGACGATACGGCAGATTCGGCAGCCGGGCGAACCGGATACTCACGGCTCGGTTCGGTGTGGGCCATCCTCAGGAAGGATCTCATTCAGTTCTCTCGGGACAGGATGTTCGTCTTCATTACCGTGTTGGGGATGGCTACCTTCGTGGGACTCTACTGGCTGTTGCCTCGAAACGTGGATGAGACCATCGACCTCGGCATAGTAGGGGACGATATCAGACCCGCCCTGGAGATGTACGCCGAACGGGCGTCCGAGGGGCTGAACCTGTACTGGTACGACGACGGAGAGGTCCTCCGAAGTGCGGTAGAGGAGAAAGACGTGGAAGTCGGCTTGGAGTTCCGGGAAGGCTTCGTGGCCGGGATCACTTCCGGACAGGACTCCGGCGTCACGCTCCTCACGCGGCCGGAACTGCCCGAGGAGTACACTACCGTCATAGCGGGGTTGGTGCGGGAATTGGGGTTTACCCTTGCCGGAACCCCGCCGCCGGTCTCAATGGATCGGGGGGCTGTGCGTGTGCTGGGGCAGGACATGGCCGGTAATCAGATCTCCCTCCGGGAGAAGATGCGGCCCCTCTATGCCTTCATGATCCTGGTGCTCGAGGCTGTTGCCCTGGGGGCGTTGATCGCCTCGGAAGTGCAGCGGAGGACCATCACCGCCATCCTGGCAACACCGGCCCGTATCGGCGACGTCCTGACGGCCAAGGTAGTCGTGGGGACCCTGGTGGCGTTTTCGGAGGCCGCGATCGTCATGGTGCTGATCAACGGGTATGGGGAATCTCCGGTGATCGTGTTGGTGACGATCTTCATCGGTGCCGTGCTGATCACCGCGGTCGCCATGCTTGCCGGTTCCATGGGAAAGGACTTGATGGGGACGATGCTCTTCGGTCTGCTGTTCCTGATTCCACTCTGCATTCCCACCTTCGCCGTCCTCCTGCCGGGAGAGAAGGCGGTGTGGATTCGGGTGCTGCCCACATTCGGCCTGGCGGAGGCGATATTGGACGCCGCCGTACACGGCGGTGGATGGGCGGATGTTTCCGACAGCCTGCTGAGTCTGGCGGGATGGACGGTCGGACTGCTCGTTCTGGGATCCCTGGTGCTCAAGAGGAGGGCCGAATCGTTATGAATATCCGGAGGAGCCTGATAATCGTACGAAAGGACCTGACCGCGGGATCCAGGGCCTTCCTGTTTATCTGGATCCTGATGTTTCCGTTGATCATCACGCTTGTCGTCCGGATGGTATTCGGCGGCCTGATAGACTCGTCTCCACGACTCGGCGTGGTCGACCTGGGAGCGGCGGAGGTGTGGTCTGCGTTGGACGCTACCCCCGGCATCGATGTTACCCGCTTCAATTCTGTCGAGTTGCTCGAAGAGAGAGTCCGTGACGGCGGCCTGGATGCGGGTTTGATCCTGCGTGCCGGTTTCGTCGACGCCCTGCGGGAGAACAAGAGGCCGGAACTTGAGTTCTTCGTCTCCGGAGAGAGCTTGGCTTCGGACCGCATGATCCTGAGCACCGCGGTGACGTCGGCCGTGAGGAACGCCGCGGGAATGACCACGGAGGTGACGGTGGAGCGGGAACTCGTCGGCAAGGGATCGCAGGTGCCCATCCAGGACCGGCTGGTACCGCTCCTGGTGCTCTTCGCGGTGGCCATGGCCGGGATATTCCTCACGGCGTCGAATATTGTCGGAGAGCGGGAGTCCGGAACCATCAGGGCTGTGCTCTCCACCACCGCCCGTACGGGGGAGTTCTTCCTGGCCAAGGGAATCGTGGGCTTCCTGATGGCGCTGGTGCTCGGAATACTCACGCTGCTGCTGAACGGAGGATTCAGTTCCGCCATCGCCGGTCAGATCGTGGTGCTGTCCGTGGCCGCCCTGATGTGTGTCCAGTTCGGTCTGATGCTCGGGGCGACGGCCGGCGATATGACCACCATGTTCACGGTCTGGAAGTCCGGGGCGATCTTGATTCTCGCCCCGGCGATCCTCTTCCTGTTCCCCTCGCTGCCGGAGTGGATCGCCATGCTCTTTCCCACCTATTATTTCCTCAGCCCGTTGTACGACATGGCGGTAGAGGGGAGTACCCTGGGCGACGTGTTAGGGTTGTTGATGGTCGGTGTCGGGATCAGCGTCCTCCTGGCGATGGGTGTGGGACTACTCGGCCGCAGGATGGAGCGTACCCTAGCAGAGAACTAAGTGAACTAAGGGAAAATCCGGTGTCTTTCTCTTTGACCTTCGGCGGCATCATCGCCCTGACGGCCGTCCCTTACTCCAATGCGAAGCACGTACGCGAGGAGTGAAGCTATTCCAAATCGTGAGCATCATATATGATGGTGCCCATGCAAAACGCCGCGCCTGTCCCCGGCGGAGCCGGATCGAAACAGTTTGATTTCGCCGCCACCTTCACGTCCCTTCGAGAGCGGGATTTCCGGTTCCTCTGGATGGGAGCCCTGTGTATCTATGCCGCCATGCAGATGGCGGGGGTCGCCCGGGGGTATCTTGCCTACGACATCACCTCCTCGCCGCTGCTTCTCGGGGTGGTGAACGTCGGGTTTTCGGTCCCCATGCTGTTCCTCGCCCTATTCGGCGGCGCGGTAGCGGACCGGTTCCGGCGCAAGCGCGTGATTCAGGTAACCCAAGGCATCGTGGCCCTCTCTAGCCTCTTCATCGCCGTCTCGGTCTCAACCGGTATCGTGACCTGGATCCATCTCCTCATCGCCTCCTTCATCAACGGCATCGTGTTCGCGTTCATGGTTCCCTCACGTACCGCCATGATCCCGGATCTGGTGGGGAAGGATTTAGTGACCAATGCCCTGGCCCTAAACTCGATGGCCCTCAGTGTGATGACCTTCCTCGGACCGGCCCTGGCCGGCAACCTGTATTCGATACTCGGTCCTGCCGGCGTTTATTATGTGATCGCCGGGATCGCCGGATCCGCGGTCCTGTTTACCGGGGCGATCCGCACCCAGGAGACCCACTTCGGAACAGATCGTAGAGGCATGCTCAGAGACATCGGCGAGGGGTTCGGATATATTCGGCAGCGTCCGGTGATAATCTCGCTCCTGGTGCTCGGACTCTCTCTGGCTATCTTCGGCCTGCCGATCCTCCAGCTTCTGCCGGTATTCGTGGTTGAAATCTATGAGAGGGGTCCCGAGGCTCTCGGGCTATTGATGAGCTGTGCCGGTCTGGGGGCGTTGGCCGGCTCCTTCGGCATCGCCTCGATGGGGCGTCGCCGGAGGGGCTTGATTCTCTTAGGCGGCGGCATTATGTCGGGAATAGCTCTCTTGATTATCGCGTCGGTCCCGCTTTATGCGGTGGCCGCGGCGGCGTTGGTATTTCTTGGGTTGGGAAACGGTATCCGCCGGGCCTTGAATCTGGCCCTCATCATGGAACTCTCGGATGAGGCCTATCGGGGCCGCGTGAGCAGCATCTACGTGATGAATTTCGGATTGATGCCCCTGGGCGTGCTGCCGGCCGGTGCCGTGGCTGAATATTTCGGTCCGCAGATATCGGCCGCCTATCTGGGGATCGTCCTCTCCACCATAGTAGTCGTGATCATCATAGCACAGAAGCGGATTCGAACCCTGGATTGAGACAATCCTCTATCAGAGTAGTGAGCTATGAGAGAACCTGAGCATTATGGACCATAGGGGATAGCTCCGGTCTTGTCGACCTCGAAATATTTATACCGTTTCCGCAGTTCTTCGGCCGTGGGGAAATCGTCCTGCTGCCGCCGCAGGATCTCTTCCAACAACTCTTCGCACTCTCGGCGTGCGTCTGCACAGGCCGGATCGTCGACGACGTTCCGTAGCTGGTAGGGGTCTTGTTGGTTGTCGAACATGAGCCAGGGAGCGGTGCGGGTGCGTACGTAGGTGTAGCGTCTGGTGCGTACGCCCCGGTACTCACGGCCGCCCTTGTGGAAACCCCAATCGGCGAAGGGGGCGTAGGAGGCGACCGGGACGCCCTCCTGTTCGACGGCTTTCTGCCCGAGTATGGCCGGTGCGAAATCGAGGCCCTCGACACTCTCCGGGATGAGAATGCCGCTGAGGGAGAGCAGGGTGGGGAGGATGTCCGGCGTGGCCAGCGGCGTGTCGATCACCCTCGGGTATCCGGTACCCGTGGCCGAATCTATGCCGGTATCGTCAACGGTCGACGGCAGTCGCAGCAGAAACGGTATCAGCACCGATTCGTCGTAGGGACGCTGCTTGTTGACCTTCTGAATCTCCATGTCGCAGTGGGAGCGGACGCTGTCGCCATGATCGGAGGTAAACAGAAGAATCGTGTTCTCCGCCAAGCCGGTCCGCTCCAGGGCCGCGGTCACCCTCCCGGTGCATTCGTCCAGGGCGGCGATGTGGGCGTAGTATCCCGACAGCTCCTCGCGGGCGATCGATGCGAGTCCCTCCGGCACGTCCGGACGCAGTCGGATCTCATCCTTCGGGAACATCGCCAAATATCCCTCCGGCACCTGATCATAAGGGTTGTGAGGCGGTCCCCATGAGAGGAAGAGGACGAACGGTTTTTCGGAGTTTGCCCGGGTTTCGATATATGTTACGGCGTCCTCGGTCTGGGCGAGGGCGTCGTAGCCGTCCCAGGTCCTGAGGGTGTCGTCGTTGCCGGCGTAGTAGACCGAGTTCAGGTAGTCGTGGGTGCATTCGAGGACCTTCCAGTAGTCGAATCCCTGCCGCCGCTCCGGCGGGATATACGACTTGCGACCATGGCCGTCCAGGTGCCACTTGCCGATGTAGGCGGTGTCGTACCCCTCTCGGGCGTAGATTTGTGCCAAGGTGGGGGCGTCGTTCCCGAGGCACAGGTCGTTCATGAACAGGCCGTGGGTCAGCGGATACTGCCCGGTGAGCAGGCAGGCCCGGTAGGGTGTGCAGATGGGGCAGTTGGATACCGCGGTAGAGAAGGAGATGCATTGCTCATGGAGGGCGTCGAGATTCGGGGTGCGGGCATTGGGGTCGCCTGCGTAGCCGGACGCCTGGGCGCGCATCTGGTCGGCGAGGAGAATCACGAGATTCGGCCTGTCCACGATGGAACTCCTTCTCAGTACGATGGGTTCCGGTATTCTACCGGAAATCGGTGTGGGTCACAAGGTTTTGCTCATCTGTGCAGAAATGGTTACTATTTCCTATATAAATACTCATAATT
>CAZAKE010000259.1:0-5431 GCA_964485495.1 uncultured Spirochaetales bacterium | reverse complement strand
TGTTTTATGCCTTTTCGTGGCGATTCGACGAGGTACGAAGTCGATATCGCAGAAATGGAACTGATATACACCGCCATTTCTATTTACTTCTCGAATTACTGCTGTGACCAGATTAGTGTTGTGAACAAATTATTTTTGCGCTTGCATAAATACCACCACATGCATCAAACTACTACTCATGACGGAGAATGACCTAAAGACCCGGTATCGGGAGTTCATCAAGCGCATCGTATTCTTTCGCGTGATGAACGAGACCGAGATCGAAAACCTACTCCGGGCGAGTTCGCTTCGGATCTATCAAGAGGGTGACGTCATCGTTCAGCAGGGTGACGTGAATCAAACCATGTACGCCATCATTCAAGGGTCGGTTCAGGTGTCTGTCGATCAAGAGCAGGAGAAGGATGTATACATCAGTACCATCGGTGACGGGGAGGTGTTCGGCGAGGCCGGTCTCTTTCTGAAGGTACGGCGGACGGCATCGGTATCGGCTCTCACCAAGACGATACTCATCGAACTCCACAGGAGGGAGATGATCCGGTTCATCAAAGAGTACCCTACCGCCGGGAACAAGGTGTTGATGGTAATTATCCATAGTATGCTGCGGAAACTGCAAGAGGCGAATCAGGAGCTTGCCTATGAACGGAAACTCGATGCCGACCAGTGCGACGTGGACGCCATCATCTCCAGTCTGAGCGGAAAGTGAACCGCCGTCGGCTGTGCAGCCTGCCGCGCCGGAGGGGCGATACTCTCTCGTGAGAGTTCCGGCACGACTTCTGCCCCAAGTGCCGACGACCGCCTTCGGCGGCATGCCGGCAAAGATCAGCGCCCGTATCACCGTAAGAATATTCTTCCTGCTCACCTTTTTCCTGCTGTGCGGAAGCGGTTTCCGTGGTGTTGTCGCCGATGACGCATTCGCGTGGCGCTTCTCCACCGGCGGTACGATTTCCGCACGGCCGGTTCGGTCTCCGGACGGCACCCTCTATGTGGTTTCCGAAGACAGGTATCTGTATGCCCTCACCGGCAGGGGAACGCTGAAGTGGCGCAGCTACATCGGGGCACGGGTCTGGAACGGCCTGTCGGTGTCTCCGGACGGAACCGTCTACGTGACACTCAAGACCGAGGGCCTCGTCGCCGTGAACTCCGTGGGTAGAATCGTATGGCGGTTTGCGACTGAAGGAACTCCGGTAGGATCACCCGCCGTCCGTGAGAACGGAATGATCTACTGCGGAACGGATTCCGGTGTCATCTACTGCATCGCACACACCGGCAGGCCCCTTTGGAGCAGAGAGTTACCGGCGGCCGTGTCCGGATCGATCAGTATCCGATCCGACGGCACCGTGATAGTCCCCTGTGCCGACAGTCGGGTATACGCATTCACCCCATGGGGGGAGATGGCGTGGATCTTCCTGGCTGCCGGAGTACCCACCTCCGTCGCTATCGGTGTCGATTCCACGCTCTATTTCGGTACCGATTCGGGGACCCTGGTCGCGGTTTCCGGAGACGGCGAGATGTACTGGAACGTTCCCTTGGGAGGGCGGGTCGGCGCACCGGTTCTCGATGCCTCAGGCGTATATGTATCCTCTCTGGGTCGTGGTGTGGCGGCGTTCGATCTCGACGGCAGCCTCCTCTGGTCCCTCACTCCCCGAGACCCGCCTATCTCGCCGTTGAGTCTTGGTTCCTCCAAGGCGTACTACTCTTCCGCGGGCGGTCAATTCTGCTCCGTGCCGAAATCGGGCGGGGAGGTACGTTCCGTTCGGGGCGCTACAAACGGGGCGGTGCCGCTTCTCACCGGAATCGGCACCGCCATCGTAGGGGGGAAGGATTGGGTCGTGTACGCATACGACGCGGAAACCCCGGACACCTCGGGCTGGCCTCAGTTTGGCGGCGGCCCCACCGCGGATTCCAACGTAGCGGGTGAGCCGTTGCGGACACGTATCCGAAGAGAGCATCTGGACACATTCGACTACAAATACTCGATGGGCCTCGCCTTTTCGACCGACCTCTCGGCGCGTCGGCGGTTTCTCTCCGATGTACGAGCTTCGTTGGAGGATCCGGCCCGGAAGAGTTTCAAGCTCTTCTCTCCACTGCTCTTGGAGGAGTCGGCCTCTTCCGATCTTCGTACCGTGGCCCGCGGAGTCGCCGGACAGAAGAGTTACCCCTCCTACCGTGCAGAAGCATATCTGCTCTTAGGCGTGTGTGGTGACCTCCACACCAGGAGGGTGCTCCTGGATCTGCTGCAGATCGAGTGGGATGCCACCGCCTTTCGTGCCGGGATCGAGGCACTCGGCATGCTCGGGAACGACACGGACGGTAAGGTCGTGGAGTTGTTCGAGATGCGTTACCGCGAAGACGGGATCGGCACGCCGGAGACGCTATCGGCCATGGTCACCGCGTTGGATCGGATCGGCCGATATACCGGATTTACCGGCACGAACCGGAAACTTCTGGTCTCGATCTTCTCCTCCGACAATCCCCGAGGCGTCCGCGAGAAGGCTTTGGAAACCCTGCGAGGCATCGTCGTCGGTGCACCCGCAACGATGGAAGAACCGGGAGAGGTCTTTTAGGCGGAGACAGGTGAGGTCCTCTCCAACTACTTGTCGTCGGAGAGGAAAGGATGTAGAATTCCGCAGATTGTATTATGATTGCGGTCGTACTGTCTGAGGTTGTAGGCCGCGGACCGTCCTGCACGGTTTCGGAAAACCCGCAAGGTTCGGCATGAGTACGGAAAAGGGGTATCGGATGAGAAAAATTTCGACAATCGTTGTTCGCCTTCTGGCTGTCGCCGTGGTTGCGGGGGCCGTGGATGTCTACGAGGAGGAACTATTCACGGTGAAGCGAGGTTCCGTCGAGTTCTTGAACTACGAGGGCCCACACGCCAAGATCGAGACCAGGGAGCAGATACGCGGGATTGGCCAGTCTCTCGGATCACTAGATACCACGACCACCTCATCCGCCGATTTCGTCGGTAAGTATTCCGTCCTCCATATAATCGACGAGGAGGATCCTGAGGGACTGAACGCCGATCTGTTCACTATACACGCCACCGCCGAAGTCGATCATATCGACAACATTCGGCGTATTCTTGCCGGGTACCTCATGCAGTCCTACGACTATACCTTCGAGGACGCCCGGCTGGTTGCGGAGTTCATCACCTTCTACAACGCCGTGTTCCGGGGGAACATGGAGTACTTTCGGAACAAGTACAAGGACAAGGTTGTCGCGGCACTCGATCCCGCAACGGTCGGCCTCTCCACCAGATATACCGAGTGGCCAGGGAAGACCCAGATGGTGATTCCACTGACCACCAAGGCGATGCAAGGGGGAATCGGGGCACTGCACACCGACGAACTTACCGAGAAGGAGGTCATCGAAGACCTGCGCGAGCGGGAGGGCAAGGGCGTCGAGGAACGAAAGGAGATGACCGAACTCAAGGAGCGAGAGGTGGAGCAGGAGCAGGCCCGTATCGAGGAGGAGAAGGGCCGGCTGGATGAGAAGGCCGAGGAATTGGATTCGGCAATCGAGCAGAAGAAGACCGAACAGCAGGCTGTCGACGAGTCTCTCGCCGAAGTCGAGCAGAAACAGGGGCAAGTCGAGGAGGAGAAAACCGAGATCGCCGCAAGGGAGGAGAGGACTCCTGAGGATGAGCAGCGGCAGGAGGAGCTGGAGCAGGAGGAGCAGGCCATCCAGGAGGAAAAGAGCCGACTCGAGGAGCAGAAGCAGACGGTAGAGCAGGAGAAGGAGGTTCTGGAGACCGAGCGGGAAGAGATAACCCAGGAGCAGGAGAAGCTCACAGAGGATGAGAAGGCTCAGGAGGAGCGCCAGGACCGGATCAAGGAGGAACGAGAGCAGATTGCCAAGGATGAACAGGGTATCATCGAGGAGGAGCGTGCGGCCCGGGCGGAACAACCCGAAGAACGACGGACCGGTGTGTTTCTTCTCACTCGTGAGGAGGATGGCGCCGTGTTCGGCCAACTCGCCACGGTCGACGTACAGAGTGGCGATGTCGTAGGGAGCTCCGGGGTGCGCACCATCAGAGGGCGGCGGGTCTACGAATTCGCCGACGCCATCCTCGTCGTCGCCGGCATCAAGGATGGAGTAAGAGCCGTGCGACTGACGCTGCTCGATGCCGACTCCTTCCAGAGTCTGGGGGTCGACGGAGATACCGATATCTATCCGGATACCGACGTACACGTCGATGCAGACTTCGTATACGCAGCGGTGGACCAGGATGGGGCCTACAGGCTGGGGAAGTTCGGAACCGACCTTACCGCTGTGGCAATATCCGAGACCGAGATACTCCCATTCACCGCGATCCGGATGACCGATGAGGGTGTACTCGTACAGGCGTCCGACGGCACGGTGCGTGTCCTGGATGTCGAGGAATTGGGAGAATAGGCATGGAGCTGGATCTTGTCGGACGATCTATCCGTGTAGTCAACGATCTCTCCATCGACGAACAGCGTTATCTCTATGCCGGGACGAGGGATTTGAAGCGGCTGCTGGCTGCCGGTGATGACGCCGGTGACTTTCGGATCGATGATCCCGCCCTCGGTATCTACCTGATGTTCATGGAGGCCAGTACGCGCACCAAGGAATCGTTCCGAAACGCGGCTAAGTTCCATAATGCCAAGGTGAATGATTTCAGCGCCGTGGATTCATCGTTCACCAAGAAGGAGAGCAACACCGACACGGTCAAGATGCTCTTCGGCTATTCGGACCGCTCCCTATTCGTCGTACGGAGCAAGCTCGAGGGGTTGTGCACCTGGCTCGATTACGCGGTAAGCGAGTATGCCGAACGCCTGGGGAAGCCGAAACCGGTATTTATTAACGCCGGAGATGGTAAACACGAACACCCGACGCAGGAGTTTTTAGACGAATTCACCTTCCTCGAGAAGAAGGCGTGGGATCACTCCCACGTGCATGTTGCACTGGTGGGTGATCTGTTTCACGGCCGAACCGTGCATAGCAAGGCCGACGGGCTGCGGGTCTTCGACGACGTACGGGTCGATCTGGTGGCGCCGACGGAGCTGGCGTTACCGCGGTACTATACCGAGAAGATGCGGAGAAACGGATTCGAGGTGCGTGAGTACTCCTCCATCGAGGAGTACCTTGCCGGAAAGGATGTGGCGGACATCTGGTATTTCACGAGACTCCAGTTGGAGCGGATGGGTGACGAGATCCTGGAAAAGGCCGAAGCGCTCCGGGCTTCCGTAACCTTCCGGAAGGACTTTCTCGATCGAATTTCCGACGATGTGCGGTTTTATCACCCGCTTCCGCGGCATCGAGAACATCCGGTGATCCCGTCGTTCCTCGACGGTCTGCCCCTAAACGGATGGGACCTGCAATCGGTAAACGGATACTTCACACGGATAACCGAGATCGCCATGGTGACCGGTAAGATCGGAGGCGACTTCTCCGGTATCCGTAACAC
>CAZAKE010000258.1:0-5434 GCA_964485495.1 uncultured Spirochaetales bacterium | reverse complement strand
GATTTGATCTCCCGGAACTCGTGGTCAAGGAGGATGAGCTCTTTCGTTCGCTGCCAGAGGAAGGCGATGTACGGTTTTCCGAGATGGGTGAAGGTACCGTGTACAATTACACCGTTGTTCTCGATGCCGGAAAACACCGGCTCCCGTGTTCCGTCATCGTGTAGGCGAAATATCTTTCCGGTTCCCGGGTAGTGTTCGCTCTTATGATCGGCAATATAAATCTCTGTTCCTCCTTCGGTCTCAACCACGAACGGCGTGAGGCCGCCTTTCTCCGGAGGATCGGTCAGTGGACCGGAACCCGGAAGCAGATTGCCCTCTCTATCCACGATATGCAGGAAGTCGAAGGAGTCGGTCTCGACGGTGCCGTCCGGATGAGTCACCGCCGCGCCGTTGCCGGGGGTGTAGTAGTAGAGCAAAATTCTGTCGTCGGTAGTCGTAAAACCGGCAGAGAAACCGGCGGTGGGATGGAACCAATCGATATGGTCCCCTGCCGGGTCGTAGGCGTAGTATCCCCGGGGGGAGAGCATGTAGCCGGTGATCACGTAGAGCATCATGTGGTCGCCGAACCAGC
The DNA here is from genome assembly GCA_964485495.1 of uncultured Spirochaetales bacterium. GTDB lineage: Bacteria > Spirochaetota > Spirochaetia > CAZAKE01 > CAZAKE01 > CAZAKE01. The sequence continues at coordinate 4,863 of CAZAKE010000258.1, read as the reverse complement.
CCATGAATTGCATATTGGAGTCCATCTCGTTGGTTCGGAGAAACGGCCTGCGCAGCAGCAACCCCCCTTCACCGTTGTAGACGGAGAGAACCTGATTGTCGTCCTGTTCGGTGAGGCAGATGTCGGTCTTATCGTCTCCGTCGATGTCGCCGAAGATCGTGAAGACCTGTCCGACGATCGGTACGGTGAAGGTACTGAGTATCTCCTGCTCCCGATTCCACACCGTGAAATCGTACAATCGATCTTTGGATGTTCTGCGTTTCGTGAGGAGATATTCCGGTTTCGAATCACCAAGTAGATCCTCTACGGCCAATAAGTGATAGTCTTCGGGCAGCTCTATGTGATCCAACCGCCTGAGTGAACCGTATCCGTCGATCGGCCTCTCCGGAGTTACGAGGGAGGCGACCCGAGTGTCATGGAAGGTCTTCTTGGGTTCCGGTTCCTCGGTCGGCGGAGCCGGATGTTGGAGTAGGATCGACGGAGCGGACCCGGCTTGCAGGGTGACGGATTCGGTCACACGCGTGCCGTCCGGGAATATGGCCGTAAGGGTGTGTTTACCAGGCTGTACTCCGGAGACAACCGGAAGAGATTCGGCCGATAAATTTTTTTCGTCGAGTTCGATGCGTGCTCCGGGAGGGCGCGAATGGATCTCAAGATATGCCGCCTCCTCCTCGGACGGCTGCAGGATAGTGAGCCTGTCGGAGAGCAGGGCGATCCGAATCGTGCCTTCGGCTCCGAAGGTATGGGCGTTCATGATCCTCGCTGCTGTTCTATACGAGGAGACCGGTTTCAGGTCTTGGGTGTAGACGGTCATGCGGTTGTGATCGGTCACCAGGATCTCAGGGCTTCCGTCGGCGTCCATGTCCATGATCGACCTGACCTTGGTCTCATGGGACGTGCCGTCGAGTCGTACTTCGTGGAGAAGCTTGAGGGCGCCGTCCACGACCTGCACGAGGCCGAGCCGTCCCCAAGCTAAGACTATCCGCAGGTCGCCACCGTCATGATACCAGCCGACGGAGACGTCCGTCCCTGCCGGTCCCTCGCGTTCGGCGATGACGGAACCGTCCGGTTCTCTGACCTCGATCCTGGACGGGCCGCCATACACTTCGGAGAGGTGTTCGTGGATGCAGAGGATCTCGTCCTCGCCGTCGCCGTCGGCATCCACCAGCCGGGTAAAGAGGCTCGAGATCTGTCCCTCGGTGGGATAGCCGTGCTTCACCACCGGTCCCACCGAATGGTACAGGAGTTCCTCACCACCGGAGTCCAGCAGGAAGAGCCCATGCCGCTCGTGCGATGAGGCGTAGGGTATCTGAACCTCAGGCCACTCCCGATCCAGTGCCTGGTTCGACACGATTACGTGTTTTGAGTCTGCCGACGGTGAGAGGGAGACCGGTGCCGGTCCCATGTGATAGGCCCAGTCGAGAGTGCGGGAGCCCGGGTCGAAGGCGCCGACGATCTTCGGCGCGATTTTGCGTGCGGAGTAGGCGGTGAAGAAGATGCGGCCGCCGGAGAAATACTGTGGATAGGTGTGGCCCTGGATCATGGAGACGAATGTCTCGTCGATGATCACGTCGCCCCGGCCGTTCATCACTATGATCCTGGCGCCGGAGTCGTCCTTCCCGCCGAGGATGATATCCTTCTTGCCGTCACGGTCGATATCGGCGAGGAATCCCAGCCGGCTTTTGAGCCCCTCGATCTCGATCTTTTGGATCAAGGCGCCGGTGGTGCTGTATATATTGGTTGTGCCGTTCAGGTGTAGGAGAATTTCCGGTTCGGGACCACCGGTGACGTCGCCGACCTGCATCTCCTGAAAGACGCTTCCCACCTGCGCTTCGGTAACCGGGGAGAAGTATGTTGAGGCTGGTTTCGAGTAAACCGTCGCGTCGACGAGGTTTCCGGGTATCGCATTGTTTTCCTCGACGAACCTAGATTGAGTACAACCTATGAGCAGGACCGACATCATGAAAAGTAGAATCTTCGCGATTCCGATACACCATGCGGTTGTTCCTCTTGTTACTGTTTTCCGTCGCATACCGACTCCTTTGGGAAGTGTAGTTCGACTTTGGTGTATCGGTTTTTTTCACTCTCGATGCGGATCGTGCCGCCGTAACTCTCCATGATCGTCTTGCACAGGGCCAGTCCCAACCCCATGTTCCCATCGGTTTCCTCGGAGGTCTTGGTGGTGTAGAAGGGATCGGTGAGTGTAGGGATGCGTTGCGGATCGATACCGCTGCCGTCGTCGCGGACCGAGAGAACGAGTCCGTCTCCTGTGGTGTCCAAATTCGTCAACGTGGTTTCGATCTCTATCCGGCCGCCCTCCGGCATTGCGTCCACGGCATTTGAGATCAGGTTGGTAAAGAGACTGTAGAGGTCTCCCGGCCGTCCCCGCAGCTCGATGGTTTCGGGAATTCTGTTCAGTATCTCGTACTTCCCGTGCCCCTTCAGTCCCAAGAAACTCAAGGAAGAGTCGGCAATCTGCCGCAGACCGACACGTCGGTCGTTCACCGGACCGCCGAGGAAGATCTGTTTCATGCCGGATATGATGTCGCGGATGCGTGAGAGCCCCTGGTCGTAATTCTCGTAGATGGACTCCAGTTCGCGTACGATCTCCTGCAGCGTCAAATTGCTCGAACCGTCATCATCGTCGGAGGTTTCGTTTTTTTCGGCCATCCTGATAAGCCTTCCGGTATAGCGTCGGAGGAAGGGCAGGTTTCCGGAGAGGTAGTTCACCGGGTTGTTGATCTCGTGGGCCAGTCCGGCGGTCATGAGCGCTAATCCTGAGAGCCGTTTCTCCTCGAAGAGACGGGCGCTCACGCGCAGCAGTTCCTCGTGCAGCCGTGTCTTCTCGGCGAGTAACCCCTCCACCCGGGCGTTCTTCTTGGTGATGTTACGGTTCAGTATCATGATGACCGCCACCAGGGTAGTCACTATATAGAGCACACCTTGTGACAGAAGGGTCATGTCGGAGATGCGTCCGAAGAGGAGGAACTGGTAGCCTACGGCAATCGCGCACAGAGCTACTATGCCGGCGTGTCTCGCGAGGAGTTGAGATCCCATGATGAATACGGTATAGGTTTGGATGATACAGGTCATGAAAAATATATTCAGCAGCACGTTGCGGTAGTAGAGATAGGGTAGAAAGGACAGTACTTCCAGATAGGATACGATCAACGGCGCGACGATGAGGGCGTAGCGGACGGTGGTCCGAGTGAGTTTTCTCAACGGACTCGCCGCCGTCATCACCAGGAGCAGCAGACACGCGCCGTTCCCGATGAGTACCGGGACGTAGTTGGGCACCGAGAGCGGGGCGAGGATGAGTTTGAGGGTGAGGAGCATTCCCATGGCGATGTAATACAGTTTGATTTTCATGGTTTCTCTTCGGTGTGAGGGCGTAGTCCGTAGCGCCGCATCTTGTTCTTGAGACCTTGTCGCGAGAGTGAGAGGAGCCGCGCAGTTTCCGAGATATTGCCATTCGTGTTCCGCAGGCACGTGCTGATGATACTACGCTCAACCTCCTCGACTTGTTCTTGTAACGATATCGGTTCTTGTTTGATCTCGTCGTTCGGATGATCGGTCTTTTGTGGCGGTTTCTGTTTCCCGAGGCTTTCCGATAGCACGTCGGTATCGATCACTGATGCATTACGGACCCGCGTGAGGATATTGAGTTTTTCGAGGACGTTTTCGAGCTCCCGCACATTACCCGGAAACGGGTATGATGTCATTTTTTGTAGTGCGTCATCCGAGAAGGGCGGCAGGGTGATCTGTTTTTTCGTGCGAAGATGCTCGAAAATGGCGATGATATCCTCGCTGCGTTCCCGCAGCGGCGGGATGTCGAGCTCGAAGGTGTTGATGCGGTAATAGAGATCCTGGCGGAACGAGCTTGAATCGACCGCGGCGGTGATGTCGATGTTTGCCGCGGATATAATCCGAACGTCGGCGGTTTCTTCGCGTTCCGATCCCACCGGGAAAAAGGTGCCGAATTGCAGGATTCGCAATAACTTCGCCTGAAACATGGTGGGTATTTCGCCGATCTCATCCAGAAATAGCGTGCCTCCGTCTGTCAGGGTGAAGATTCCCCTCTTGCCGGCGACGGCTCCGGTAAACGCGCCCTTCTTGTAGCCGAACAACTCGCTCTCGATCAGGCTTTCCGGAATCGCCGAACAGTTCACCGCATAAAACGGCTTGTCATGTCTGTTTGATAGGTCGTGAATCGCCCGGGCCAAGAGTTCTTTTCCCGTACCGGTCTCCCCGAGGAGCAATACCGGTTGTTCGGAACGGGCGATCATCCCGACCGATTCCTTGATGTGGAGGATTTCCGGTGAGAATCCTATGAAATTGTCCAATGGAGATTCATATTCCGATTTGAGGAGGGCATTTTCGTCTTGTAACCGTCTATTTTTCAGGCGGAGCTCTTCCTCCAGTTCCTTCTGTCTGCGTGTCAGGGTCAGGTGTTCGGAGGCACGGTACACCTGCTGCAGCAGAAACCCGGGATCGTAGGGTTTAACGATGTATTTGTAGATCAGGTTTGAATTGACGGCGTCGATCAGGTCTTCCGCGTCGGTGTAGGCGGAGATGATCAGGGCCATGAAGTTGTTGCGGCGTTGCCGGATTTTATGGACGAGTTCGATTCCGGTCATCCTGGGCATCTTCTGGTCGGCGATCAGGAGGTCGAAGTAGTTGTTGCGGCAGTACTCGTATGCCTCCACCGGGTCGGAGAAGGAGACGGTCTCGTAGTTTTCCAGTATCCGTTCCAACAACTGCGTGTTGGCCGGCTCGTCATCGATGAGGACGGTTTTCATGGTTTCCGCGGCTCTCTGGAGATTGCGGGTAGTCTGTGCATTGGGGTGAAGTATAGTGATAGAT
>CAZAKE010000257.1:0-5496 GCA_964485495.1 uncultured Spirochaetales bacterium | reverse complement strand
GCATCGACTTCGAATACATCGCCAGGATCATCCTGACGGTACTGGCGCTCTACCTTCTCTCGGCGCTGGCCGGATACGTGCAGGGATGGATCATGGCGGGTATCTCAGCCAAGATCACCTACCGGTTCCGCAGGGATATCGAGGAGAAGATCCACCGCATGCCCCTCGGATATTTCGACGGCACCAACCACGGAGAAGTACTCTCACGCATCACCAACGACGTAGACACGGTGAACCGGACGCTGAGTCAGAGCCTAGGTCAGATCGTGACATCGGTGGCCACGGTAATCGGCGTGCTGGTGATGATGCTCTCCATCAGCCCGTTGATGACGGTAGTGTCTTTAGTCATCATCCCGATCTCCATGGTACTGGTGGGTCTCATCATCAAGCAGTCCCAGAAGCACTTCCGCCGACAGCAGGATTACATCGGACACGTGAACGGGCATGTGGAGGAGATGTACGGCGGTCATCAGGTCATGAAGGCCTTCAACGGGGAGGAGAAAAGCATCGCCAAGTTCCGTTCTCTGAACGATACCCTCTACGACGCGGCTTGGAAGGCCCAGTTTCTCTCGGGGATGATGATGCCGATGATGCGATTCGTCGGCAATCTCGGCTATGTGGCGGTGAGTATCTTAGGCGGCTATCTGGCGATACGGGGAAGCATCACCGTGGGCGACATCCAGGCCTTCATCCAGTACGTCCGCCGGTTCACCCAGCCAATCACCCAATTAGCCAACATCTCCAACGTGCTCCAGCAGACGGCGGCCGCGGCAGAGCGCGTCTTCGAATTCCTGGACGAGGAGGAACAAATTCCGGAAACAACGACACCTGTGAAAATCGAAAATTTCGATGGAAGGGTCGAGTTCCGGAACGTACACTTCGGATACACCCCGGAGAAGATCATCATCAACGACTTCTCGGCAGTCGCAGAACCGGGACAGAAGATCGCCCTGGTCGGTCACACCGGTGCGGGCAAGACCACCATGGTGAAGCTGCTCATGCGTTTCTACGACGTGAACGGCGGCGCCATCCTGATCGACGGAAACGACATACGCAACTACCGGCGCAGCGAGCTCAGGCGCATGTTCGGCATGGTCCTGCAGGACACCTGGCTCTTCAACGGCACCATCATGGAGAATATCCGCTACGGACATCCGGAAGCCACCGACGAGGAGGTCGTCAAGGCCGCCGAGACGGCCCACGCCGACCACTTCATCCGCACGCTTCCGAAGGGTTACGCGATGGTGATCAACGAGGAGGCCAACAACCTCTCACAGGGCCAGATGCAGCTTCTCACCATCGCCAGGGCGATCCTTGCGAATCCCCGGATGCTGATCCTGGACGAGGCTACCAGCTCGGTGGACACCCGCACGGAGATCCTGATTCAGAAGGCCATGGACAACCTGATGGCCGACCGGACCTCCTTCATCATCGCCCATCGGCTCTCCACCATCCGCAACGCCCACCTGATCCTGGTGATGCGGGACGGCGACATCGTGGAACAGGGAAGCCATGCCGAACTCCTGGCGGCAGGGGGCCACTACGCCGACCTGTACAACAGCCAGTTCGAACCGGAGACGGAAGGGCTGCGGGAGGCGGCGGGATGATGCGCCGTGACATTCTTGAACAAATCCCCATTAATATTCAATAATGGGGATATGACTGAAACTATATTTTGCATTCGACGTGTCGGTATTTTCCTGGCGGCTGCCCTACTTCTCAGTGCCATTCCCCTTTCGGCTCAATCCGACGCCGACGACGGAGCCAGCCGGCGGCTACTACAGCATGAGCGAGATAACAGAAGCGCCAGGAACGAGTGCGTAGAGATTCTCAAGGGTTTCCGCGCGACGATCCTCGCCAGCCAGGAGAAAATCCCCGGGTTCGGCGGAATCAAGATGCTTCGCTACCAGGTGAAGGAGGGCCAGGAACCCTTCTCCGTCGACGGCAATATCTCAGGCCGTCTCACCGTGGAGGTAGAGATCCAGGGATTCACCGCCAAGACCACCATTACATACTACGAGTATTCCGATATACCGGGCATCGTGCTGAACGGACCTCAGACTACCTTCGCCGGCTTCAACGGCGACGGAGAGATGACGGGAACTGTAGTTGTCACCGGAGATATATCCGGCACCATCGGACTCGATGAGGTAATAATCAAAGACAAGAAGGCCGCCGGAGGAGTCTACCTGGTGACACCGGAAGACGGGGAGTTGGTGCGCCTACCCTACACGGTTATCTGGCCGCAGCAGTAGGATGGGCAGCTAAGGTGGTCAATTTTCCGCGAGACCGGTTTCTCTCCGACGAAAAGTTCACATCCGATGTGAAATCCTGACAATAAACCGGTCCTGCTCGAACTTCGTGAGGCCGGCGAAATAGACGCTCCAGCCGGTGAGGCGAATCTGCAGACTGGCGTGCTTCTCCGGCTCCCGCTGCGCCTCCCGCAGGAGATCGGCGTCGTAGATGTTGAACTGCAGGGCGTACCCGCCGGCCTGGAAGTAGGTCCGGATGAGACTCACCATGGCATCCAACCCCTCATCACCTTCGACGGCCGTGGGATGCAGGGTCACGTCCAACACGGAACCGTTGGGCATGTGTTTCGCATCGAGTTTCGAGACCGATTTGAGCAGCGCGGTCACTCCTTCTCGATCACGACCGTACGCGGCGCCGGTTCCCGGGGCCAGTGAAGTTCCGGCTCTGCGGCCGCCAGGGAGGGCCCCGGTCTTCAGACCCGCCTCCCATGCGAAGGTAAGGGTGAAGAGGGCGGCCTGACATCTGCCGCCTCGCCCGTTCCGGAAGCCATGGACCGTGTCGCAGAATAGATCTGCCACCTGCTTGCCGAGAGCGTCGGCTACTCCGTTGTCGTTCCCCCACTTCGGACAGCTCTCCAGCAGATACCGCCGCATGTTCTCGTTACCATCATAGTCGGAGCGAACGGCCTCAAGTATCTCCTCCGTGGTGAACCAATGATCTTCGAAGACCACCTGTTTCACCGCCGCAAGGGAATCCCCCGTTCCCGGGTCTATGCCGTCGTTGAGCATAAGTTCCACCGGTGATCCGTCACGATACTGCCCGCCGAAGAGGAAGTTTTTCCCGTTGTGCTCCCCCCTGGTCCGTGAATACCACTTCATCCAGTAGAACTTGTTGAGTTCCTTGGCTGTATCACGACCCAGACGTCCCGCTTCGATGTCGGCGGCGTAGTAGGGGTAGAGGGTACGGTCGAAATGCCCCATGGAGCGCACCCACTCGCCTTCCATCTCGATGAGCTGATGGACGATCCAGGTGAATTGAAGGGCCTCGTGAAAGGTTCGCGGCGGGTCTTCGGCGAAGAAGGGCTCGTCGAACCGTTCCACCCCCCCGGCCAGGGGGCTCTGCCGGTCGATGCGGCTGATGTTGGCGGTCTGACCGATCCAATGCAGCCGGCCGCCCTCCCTGCGGAAGAGCTCGAGCCAATACATGACCCGGTGGACACGGATATTTAGGCGGAAGGGTCGAAAGTTCTGCAGTCCTGACGCAAAATTATTACATCCTATGCCGTGAAATATATTCGAGTGCGGCCGTCGCCAATAATCCGGATCTATTCTCACCTTCTTCCTTGATGTATGTATCGATCTTCGAGAGAATATATTCCGGCAATGTAATATTGATTCGTTTGATCTGTGTAGAAAGCCGAGTGATATCTACAGTCACGATACCCCAAATTACATCGGAAGACTGATTTTGATCCTTGAGCAGGTCGATTGATGATGGATTCGGGATCGCGTCGCCGTCCATCATGAGCCCTTCGATATGAGTCAGGATAGCTTCTTCGGCATTTTCCAATGCCTCTTCTACCGTAGTCCCGGCGGAAAAGCATCCCGGAAGATCAGGGACGGTTACCCCATAATCACTCCCGGGATCCTTCTCGAGAAATATTGCATACCTCATGTCATCTCTCCCATTTCAGTCCTGCTTACTTAAAGATGCTCTTGACAGTCCCCAGAGGAAGGTCGGTCTTGGGATGCGGTACCGTTACCTTCTCAGGTTTCAAAAGATGCTTCAATTGATGGTGTCTTCCACGAATATTGAATACATACCATCCGTCGGCTTTTAGCAACTTGAGTATCTCGGCACTTTTCACGTGTGTATAATACACACGATTATCCGACTACACAATACAGGAATCTTCGCTGCCCTCGAACCTTGTGGTAGCTCGAATCAATAAGGCATCTATATTGTCGGCATATTCTCTACCGACTAAGAGGTCCAGAATCACATCACTATCAACGAACACCTTAGTCATGAAGATATTTCTCTTGCAGCGCCTGGCGCTTCAAAGTATCATAATCCAGATTATTCGGGTTTTCGATTTTCGGTAGAGACTCTCGCAGTAGAGCAATGCGGGATTTCTCTGTAACATTTCCCTCTTCAAAATCTCGGAGAAACCGGAATACGCGTTCTACTATTGCCGAAACGTTTGTCCCATGCTCCTTCGCATACTTTTGGGCGAACTCTTTAATATCGTCCTGCAGAGATAGATTCATACTGGACATTCGCTACTCCTCATACGCACAAATTACCTCGGCACATGCGTATAATCAATACTTTCACCATAGAATCAAAATATTGTTTCTGTCCCGACAGCAAGCAGGGTGATACAATGGAAAACAATGACGAGGTCTATATTGAAGAGAATAGGGCCGGTCTTTCCATTCTATAATCGGAGTCGCGGATGCTGCTGGAGAAGTACGGGGAAAAAATCGCAAGCCTACTGACACAAGATGGCGATATTAACCCGATCGATGAATCCATCGATACCCTTCCGTGGTCGATACAAGACAGAGCTGTGCGAGACGCTCTCATATTGGAAGGAGAAAGATACATAGATTTTCAATGGCCACCGCTGACTGCAACGGCATATATAGTATACTCCCGCGAAGGCGACAGATCGACATATGAACGACCCTCCAAAATTCGGCGCCGTGTCCTTACGGCGTTGACCCTGGCTGAAGCTGCAGAAGGTGACGGCCGCTTTATAGATGATATTATAAATGGAATCTGGGCTATCTGTGAGGAGTCCACTTGGGTCGTTCCCGCTCATAACTATGTTCGGTTGGGAGTATTCCCGACATCTCTGGCGGATCCTGATCGCACCAATATAGATCTCTTTGCGGGTGAGACGGCGTCACTCCTGGCATGGATCTACAGACTGCACAAGATGGCATTAGACCGAATCGAACCATTGATATGCCGAAGGATACAATCAGAAGTCCAGCGTCGGGTAACCGATCCCTACATGAACAGTGAAAGTATCTGGTGGATGTGGATCACTCATACCGAAGGTCACCATATAAATAACTGGACTCCATGGTGTGTCTCGACATGTCTCACCACGCTCCTTCTGCTTGAAGGTGTTCATGAACAAAGAATTGCCGCAGTGAAGAAATCACTCCGAATCCTTGACAGATTCCTTGATCATTATACGGTTGACGGTGGATGCGAAGAAGGTCCCGCATA
>CAZAKE010000256.1:2594-5515 GCA_964485495.1 uncultured Spirochaetales bacterium | reverse complement strand
TTTCATGAAAAATCCTCCTTCATGATTGTGAACGAACGATAAACCTGTCTAATCTCAGTTCTCTCCGGAACGGCGCACCTCCTTTCGCAGGCTCGCAGGTCCTGCGCGGAACCACGAAACACTCCCTCGCCGGGCATGCCGTGGATCGTCTCGAAATCTATTTTCTTACTCGATTCATCAATGATAACGTTATTAACGTTACTCTGTTATTTTCTCACGGATACCGGTAGCTGTCAAGGAGTTTCTCCGCCGAGTCGCGCGGTGGAATCGCGGATGACGATATCCAGGGGCAGCAGGATCCGGCGACTGTCGGTTCTCCGTTCCAGCTGGTCGAGAAGCATCCGGGCACTCTCCGCCCCCAGCCGGTACTGGGGCTGACGAACGGTGGTGAGTGGCGGATCCAGCATTCCCGCATATTCGATATCGTCGAATCCTACCAGCGATACGTCCTCGGGCACCCTGATCTTCTGCTGCTTCAGGCAGCGGAGTACCCCGAGCATCATGAGGTCGCTGAAGGTAAATATGGCGGTGTACTCGAGCTTCTCCAGGAGAATGCTCCGCATCAGGTTGTAGGCGCTCTCCGGTTTCGGATCGCACTCCCGGACGAGATCAGGGAACACCTCGAGACCGTTGTCTCTGAGGGCCTTTTCATACCCGATTCGTCTCTCCTTGGCGCTGGAGATGTAGGGTCGGGCATTCAGGAACAAAATTCGGCTGTGTCCGAGCTTCGTCAGGTGGTCTACGGCGGCATACCCGCCGTTGGTGTCGTCGCCAACCACGGACCAGGCCGAGACATCATCGAAGTACCGCCCTAAGAGCACCACCGGGATTCCCATCTCCAACAGCGCGTCGATGTCTTTGTGACTGGCCTGGGTCGGGGTCATGATGATGCCGTCGACGTTGCGCTTCAGCAGCATGTCCACGCTGCTCCGCTCCCGCTCGTAACTCTCGTCGGTGTTGCAGAGCAGAATACTGTATCCCCTGAGGATCAGTACGTCCTCGATGCCCCGAACGACCCTCGAAAAGAAGGGGTTGGTGATGTCGCTGATGACGACTCCGATGATATGAGACTGTCGCCGGTGGGCATGCGGATCGAAGGGCTCCCTTCGGTAGCCGAGTTCCCGAGCCTTCGCGAAGATGCGCTTCTTGGTCTCTTCGTTGATATCGGCCTTGCCGCTGAAGGCCCTGGAGACGGTGTTGGTAGAGATCCCGAGGACGACGGCGATGTCTTTCATGGTTACTCGGGCCATCTACGCTCCTTTTTTTATGACGTTAATTAACGGTATAACGGTTCTTCCATATTGTCAAGGACAATAAAATTCACGATACACCATCGGGCATCACGGACCCGAAATCAGGTAGTAGCTGTATTCCATACTTCTCACTCACGGTGTTCCTCCTTCTCTCAGTCGCACACGACCTGCATGGCGATGTCGGCCCACCTTGTGAGCCGCTCCGGCTCGTACCGGACCGTGCTGATATCCTTGAGGATGAACTCCACCGGGCAGCCGTTCCCGCGACAGAGATCCCTGGTCTTCTCGAGGTCCCTCCTGACCAAGTCTTCGTCGAACGAGTCCATGGCCACGAAGGCGGGATTGGGCTTCCGGGAGTAGACGAAATCACCCCCGATCTCCGAGGCGCCCAGCTCCTCATCCACCCAGGGACTCATAGATACCTTGCGAACGTTAGGAATCTGCCGCACCTCGTCCATCTTCCGATCCAGGGGATCGCAGCAGCCGTAGTAGACCAACCCGAATCGCTCACATATCTTCGTCGCATAGTCTACCTCGAACTCCTTGAACATGGCGGGAGAGACGGTGGAGAACATCTGCGCCAGCCCGAACATCCACATGTCCTTTGTGCGGGGCTTCGACGGATCATACCCCGGGGCGGGTAACTCGTCGGTATACGCGCCGGTGCAGTGGATGAGCGACTGGGGGCCGGAGAGGAGTCCCAGGGCCTCGAGCTGATCGAGCATGACGAGATACCCGTCGGTGACCCGCCCTACCAGCCGGTGCACGTACTCGGGACGGTCGGCCAGGGCATACAGGGCTCCCTCCACGCCCATCCATGTGCTGATAGGATCCCACAAGGAGAGATACGGGTCGACACCCCAGGGTCGCACCGCGAGAATTCCATCGAAGATCTCCTCCGCCACGCCGATCCGGCGTCCGGTCTCGGCTTCGTCGTGACGTACCCGAGGCATTTGGATCTTCTCTATGTCCTCTTGAGTCTCAAATTGGTTCAGATAGAGATGACCCTTCACCGAGTTGGCAGGATCGGTGACGGCAGTGTTCTCCGTGACATGAATTCCGAAACCCGTATTCGTGATCGCCGTGGGAACCCGGATGAAGGACTCCACCACCATGTCCACGGGAAAGTGATCCCACTGATAGAGTTGCTTGCGCAGGGACTCCTCGTAGGCGCGGCTTTCCGGGTCGGTACACGTCAAGGAGAGTTCCTCCCGGTCCATCTCGTTCCAGCAGACCTGATCGATCATCACCATGGGCCGTTCGGGCTCGAGTCCGTTCAGACTGCGCCACAGCCGCCGCTTCTCCTCCTGTACGGGCAGCGCGGCGATCTCGGCGGTCTTCGCGGCCAGCTCCCTCAGTATCTTGACGTCTTTCATGTCCGGCATAGATCTCTCCTTCCTGTTAGTAGTATCATGCAGAAGTTGTACAGTAACCCCGATTACACTACAATAGAGACCGATATGAACACAAGCACGGAGCGATGCGTGGAGATCCCCGGTTTCGACGGGCCCTTCTCACTTCGCCTTTCGGAGGACCTCACGCACGCACGACAGGATGCGTTGGACCTTCACACACAGTTCGGCATCCAGGGCACCCAGGGACACAGACTAACCATTCCCGGGCTGAAGGCCATCGACGCGGCCACCTGGCAATCGGTCTGCTCCGAGG
>CAZAKE010000256.1:0-2494 GCA_964485495.1 uncultured Spirochaetales bacterium | reverse complement strand
TGGCGGGCGTACCGATGTGCCCGGCGACTCGAGCGGATGCCGATAGACGTCGGTCCGCATGAATTCCTCGTCGGCAAACCCCTCTTCCTGTCACCTTCGGAGGATGAATCGGCAGAGGACTCCGCCGCAGCGGAACGGATCCTCGCGGAGATACCTCCCTTCCCAGGTGGTGATCCCGGGCACTTTCATCCGGACTACGACACCCTCTTCGCACTCGGCATCGACGGAATCCTCGAGCGTATCACAGAGTATTCCCATCGGGAGGACCTTGCATCGGAGGAGGAAGCATTTTACAGAGCCTGCGGAATCGCACTTCAAGGAATGCAGACGTATGCAGAGCGAGTAGCAGAGGAATGTGAGCGTACGGCCGGAACGGCGTCACCCGCGCAGGCCGAACGACTTAGAGACACCACGGGCATCTGCCGCCGGATCGCACACCGCCCTCCCAAGACGTTCCGTGAGGCGATCCAGCTCATGTTCCTCACCCAGATCTGTCTCTGGTTCGGCGAAGACCATGGTCTCACAAGTCCCGGACGAATCGACAGGACACTGTATAGATTTTATCGGGCCGACATTCAGGCCGGGTCCATATCAAGGCACGAGGTCTTCGAATACCTCTGTAGCCTCTTCATCCATATGAACAACATCCTGGGGCCGGGATCCGCCGTCGCCGTTATGGTAGGCGGTCGTGACGCCGATGGCCGGGACGTGACGAACGATCTCACCTATCTCGCGTTAGCGGCACGGATGGCAACGGCCCTGGTGTATCCCACCGTGGCGGTGGCGTGGCACACAGACCTCCCGGAAGACCTGATGCGCTTCATCATGGAGATGCTCTCCACCGGCATCGGTGACCCGGCTCTGTTCAACGACGACCTGATCGCGCTGGGACTTCAGGACCATGGAGTAACTCCCGAAGACAGCCGCAACTACATGAACTCGACCTGCGTCGAGATCAAGGTCGTCGGCCGGTCCAACATGTGGGTGACCCAGCCATACTTCAACCTGGCGGGCTCTCTTCTCGAGGCCATGGATACCGCTGTCGATGCGGGGATCGACTCCTACGCCGAACTCGAAGAGCTGGTCAGAAAGAATATCGGCTCGAAGGTCGCCGCGGCGGCGGCACGACTGCATGCGGTCTGGCGCGGTAGAGAGCGGTACGGCGGATTCCCCTTGGCAAGTTGCCTGATACGGGATTGTCTCGATCGAGGCATGGACTTCGACCGCGGGGGAGCGAGATACAACTGGGTCGAAAACTCTTTCGTTGGGCTGGCCAATCTGGTCGACGGACTCAACTCGATTCGAATCCTCGTGTTCGAACAGTCGGACATTACCCTGTCGGAATTTCTCCGAATCCTGAGAGAGGATTTCGAAGGCCATGAAGCACTCCGGCAACAGATCGTCTCATCGATCCCGCACTACGGCAACGACGACGACAAGGCCGACAATACTGCAGTGGAATGGGCCGAGTTTCTCATCGACGAGACCGAAAAACACACGGTGGGGCTACATCGATATGTACCCGGATTCTTCTGCTGGATTCAGCACGAGAAGCTGGGGTCTCAAACAGGAGCCACTCCCGACGGACGCAAAGCCGGCCTCCCCTTAGCCGATGGTGCCGGAGCATCTCAAGGTTGCGAAACACAAGGCCCTACCGCCGCCGTACTCTCTACCACCAAATGGTCCCATCGTCACGTGTTGGGCGGTCTGGTGCACAACATCAAGTTCCCGAGGAGCGTGCTGGACACACCCGACGCCCTCGATGCCGCCCGAAGGGTGATCGAAACCTACCTCTCACGAGGCGGATTCGAGATCCAGGTGAACGTGGTGGGCACCGAGACACTGATGGAAGCACAGGAGCATCCGGAGCAATACCCCGACCTACTCGTCAGGGTGGCCGGATATTCCGACTACTTTGTCCACCTGAACCGCAAGATGCAGGACGAGGTAATTGCCAGGACGAATCATGAGTTCTGAGAGATGTGCGACCGCGACGGCTTTTGGGGGTTCACATTGAATACACAAAAGGTATTAGTCACCGGAGGAGGCGGTTTGGTAGGTCGCACTATCACGCCGTTACTGGAGAGATCCTATTCGGTCACTCATCTCGACCTGAAGGATCCGGATGACGGATTGCCGTTCATCCAGGGAGACCTCAGAGACTCCCGCGCGGTGGCCGAGGCGTGCGAGGGAATGGACGCGGTGCTGCACGTGGCAGCCCTCCACGGCAAGGCCTGGGCGGCCGCCGGTGACGACACAGGATTCGAGGTGAACGTCACCGGCTGTAAGAACATCCTCGAGGGTGCCGCTAAGGCCGGCGTCCGACGGGTGGTATTCACATCCTCTATTTGGGCCACCGGACACGGTGATCCGTCGCCGGAATACCTGCCCATCGACGAGGAGCTGCCCAGGAAACCGGCCGAGCTATACGGTCTTACGAAACAGCTCGGAGAAGAGATGTGCGCGTATGCATCGGCACTTTACGGACTGAGCG
>CAZAKE010000255.1:0-5575 GCA_964485495.1 uncultured Spirochaetales bacterium | reverse complement strand
TCCAGACTCTTTCCATCATCATGGAAAAGGAGATGGTCTACGTCGATAAGACCCCCTACGTGGATCGATTGGCATCCACCGGAGGCATGCGCTATTTCCTCGCCCGGCCCCGCCGCTTCGGTAAGTCGCTGTTCGTAGACACCCTGAAACAGGCCTATGAGGGAAGACAGGAGCTCTTTCAGGGTCTCTATCTCTATGATCACTGGGACTGGGATACGCCATATCCTGTGTTGAAGTTCGATTTTGCCGGGGGTGTCATAAAAAACCGCCAAGAGCTGGACGTAAAAATCCTCTATAAAATTCGGCAGCTAGCCGAAGAATTCCGGATCGAGATCGAGGCAAGCGAGGCTTCCAGCTGCTTCACGGAGCTGATCCTTCGAGTGAGAGAAAAGTCCGGACGCAAGGTAGTCCTTCTCATCGACGAGTACGACAAGCCGTTGCTGGATAACATAACCGATACGGCCGTCTCCGAACAGATACGGGATGGACTCAAAAACTTCTATTCCGTCATCAAGGAACAGGATTCAAACCTGGAGCTGGTCTTCATCACCGGGGTATGTAAGTTTTCCAAGGTGAGTATTTTCAGCGGGATCAATAACCTCGAGGATCTCACGCTAGATCCCAATTATGCGGCCATCTGTGGCTATACACAGGCTGAACTAGAAGAAAATTTTTTTACACACATGGCGGGGGTCGACAAGGATAGGTTGAAGTACTGGTACAACGGTTACAATTTTCTTGGGGAAAAGGTATACAACCCGTTCGACATCCTCCTGTTCTTTTCCAAGAATAATAGTTACAGCAACTACTGGTTCGAGACGGGCACTCCCGGCTTCATCATGCAGTTGTTCAAAGAGAACCGATATTTTCTCCCGGAGCTTGATACTATAGAGGTGGGGGAGGAAATATTAAGCACCTTCGAGATCGAGCAGATTCAGGTCGAAACCCTCCTCTTTCAGTCCGGCTATCTGACTATTCAAGCTGTGGATTCGGTGATGGGCCAACAGGTATTTTCCCTCGGGTTTCCCAACTTCGAGGTGAAAACGGCGTTTCACCGCTATCTTATCGCCGGATACACCCGACTCGCCGCCCAGCGGTATCAATACGAGAAGGGTCTCTATGACAGTCTGATGAATGCCGACCTTCCTGCATTGGAGCAGACCATCCGTAGACTCTTTACTGCAATCGGGTACAGGAACTACACTCACAATCCACTGGCGGAGTACGAAGGGTACTATGCCTCGGTGCTCTACGCCTTTTTCGCCGCCATAGACGGAGAGATCATCCCGGAGGATATCAGCAATCATGGACAGGCCGACCTGACGGTCAAACTTGGAAAAAACATCTATGTGATGGAGATAAAGGTGGTTGCGGCATCGGGTTCCGAGCCTTATGAGAAATCCAACCCCGCCCTCACTCAGATCAAGGAACGAGCCTATGCGGATAAATACGAAGGCATGCCCGACAGGAGCGTCTACGAGCTGGGTATCGTCTTCGATCCTGAACTGCGGAACCTATCAGCCTTCGATTGGGTGGAGCGGTAGCGGTACCATCATGACAATTCCCCTTTTGCTCCCACTAGGGTACTGAAGATTATATCGAAAGGACACACATGCAATCATTAGAATCACAGACAGCAACAATAGTCACGATCCCCAAGCTGCGACATGTCGACGCCACCTACGTGGTGTGGCACGGAAATTACGTGCGCTGGGTAGAGGACTCCCACACGGCGCTGTTGGAATCGGCCGGAATCCAATTCACTGAGATGGAGAGTGAACTGGGAATCTCCCCGGATGTGCGGCACATGGGCATCCAGTATAAGAGCCCGGCCCTCCTCACCGATCGACTGACGGCCCGGTCCACTGTCCACACCCACACCGCCGAACACCTGCGGATCGACACCGTCATCACCCGGGATCCACGAGAGGAAGAGCCCGAGGAGCCGACAGAGATCTGCCGATGCGTAACGGAATTCACCCCGCCGGATCGGACGGTGATGGCCGACTACGACGAACCGAGCGAATCCCATGCCGACGTTTCACTCGAAGCGAAAACCAATTACAAGCATGTCGGCATCTTTCAGTCGGTCTGGCACGGCCACTTCTTCGAATGGTTCGAGAACGCCAGGGTGGAGGCCTTCAACCGGGTCAACTGCAGCCTGGAGGAACTTCGCGAAACCCACAAACGGATTCCGGTGGTGGGAGCCATCGACTTCTACTTCGAGAATCCATTAGGAATGAATCGTCAATTCACCATCGACTCAAGTATTTCGGAGATCTCAGATTCGCACATGCGTTTCGATGCGCATTTCCGGTTGGGAGAGAGTAAGACTATTTGCCGTGCCAAGGCGATGATGTTCCTGATCCACGAGGAGACCCACAAACCTCAGAGAATTCCCCGCTATATGCGTGAGGCGGTGTTGGGGAACGAAGAATTCGATTTCTTCTGAGAGACGATCTACAACCCGTCCTTCAGCCAGAACGTGGATGCAGGCAGCGGGTTGAACCCGATCTTGTAGTAGAACATCTGGTCTGAACCGACGTAGGCACGATCCGCCCCACGACGGGCACACCGGCTGATTCCCTCGAGCACCGCTGCCCTGCCACAGCCCATGCGACGGTAGGCGGGATGGGTAGCCACGGGTTCGACCAGCGCATAACCGGTACCCTCCTCGTACCACATCCCGCAGTAGGAGGCGAAGTTGCCGTCCGGAGCCACGACGGCGATCTTCAATGAGAGATCGTTGTGGGGACCGGAGAGGCTGATCCTGCGCTCCTCCATGGCCTCCTCGGTATCCGGCGGATCACCTTCGTGGTTGAATCCGTTCCACATCACTCTGTGGTAGCGGGTGAGATCGTAGGTCTCGGCCAGCGAGGTGATGGTGAACCCGTCCGGCAGCGAATACTCGAGGCTGCCGGGGGTGATGAAAAGCACTGAGTTCTCCTCCCTCTCGTGGGTTGGATGGAATCCGGCCTCCCGGCAGATGCGGCCGAACTCCGCGTCGATATCCGGGATCAGCGCCTTCAGAGATCCCTCATGAGTGAGGTGCTCCATGGCATACTGCAGCATGTCGGCCTTTAGGTCGGCATATCCGTCATCGACGATGAAGTAGGCGCCGCCCGGAAATTCCTCATACGTCACCATGCCGATGATTTCCCCATCATCCTCCCACAATCCGATTGAACCGAGTTTGCTCTGGTCCATACGCGGCAACGAGAGTATCCACTCCCAACGGTCCCAGGTGAAATCGAACGGAACGGACCGATTACAATTCACCCGTACCAGGAAATCCCTGACGGCATGAAAATCCGAGGTGAATCCACGCTGCTGATTATAATGCCTGACCGATATCATACTGTTCTCCTTCTTTATCTCGAATCTTCAGATGCCGATTTCTCAATGCCACAGTTTTTCAGTACCAACCCCACCGCACAGTCCAGGCGTCGAGAAACTCACGGCGCCATTTATTGATCGTGGCGATACACTGCTCCATGCCGCCGGCGAGGTCGACATAGTAATTGGGAAACCGTTCGGCGTCGAAATGCCTGAAACTCCCGCCCCAGCTTTCTGAGGTCGGATCGTCCACGTCACCGACTCTCCCGAGTACCGACGAGAGCAGGTAGAGAAACGATGGCGAGTCACCTTCCTTTAATACTCCCGCCGGCCAATTGGCCGGCGGAAAGACGTCGCCGCAGCGTTCTGTGAACTCACCGTCGTGAGTGCTGCCCCGGCCGCGGATCACCTCGGTGATGTATCGGTCGGCAGCGTACTCATCCTGCTGATACCCGCCGATGTATACGCCCCGGAAGGTGTCGCTGCTCATCTTCGGCAGAACGCCGTTTTCGATCCACCAGAACTCCGAATACTCTTCCTGCATGAAGCGGAAGACATAGTCGCGCGACTCGGGATCGGCCTCGGTATTGGAGGAACCGATCGAGTAGAGCCGTATCCTGCCGTCGTTGACCGAGGCGCGCTCGATCAGCAGATCGGATCCTTCGGTGTTCTTCCCCGGCGCCGGCCCGCCCGTCCCAACGGCTCCCTGCCGCAGGCACGCATTCAGACTCGCCTCATCCTGCAGCTCCGAATGGCCGTTACGGCGCAGATGATCGGGATCGATGCGCCTGATCCAATTTCCGATCAACGAGGCACGGTTCTTCGCCCCCGGGCCGGGACTGGAGATGATGCCCTCGAAGCGGCAGATGTCGGAGAAATGGATAATCCGGTACAGCGATTGTATGTCGTCGGGATCGCCGCCTAAGTCCGTGGAAACGAAGACGCGATAAGTTATGTTCATCGTGATACTCCCTGATCGCCAAACCGCCATGTCGTCTCGATCATGGAACGGTAATTCTCGGGCGGAATCGAATCAATTATGGAGTGACTGCTGGACATGACATACCCACCAAGTGGTCCCAGCCGTTCCAGATGTTCGAGTGTGTCCTTGGACACCTCTTCCGGCGTACCGAAACTAAGGGTTTCCTGCACGCTGATGTTGCCGACCAACGCCATCCTTGGGTATTGTGCCCGGACTTCGTAGATGTCGTTCATATCAGGCTGCAATGGATGAACCGCATGGACTCCCCAGTGGTCGAAATACGGCAGTACCTCTTCCTGAGAGCCACAACAATGACACAAAACCGGCTTCCCGGTATCCAGGGCCGCACGCACGATCTTCTCATGACGACGTGCCCAGAGACGATCGAGGTGCTCCGGACTCACAAACCCCGTCACGTCATCGCCGATATAGAAAAAATCAAACGGTAGGTCGTCGATCGCATGGATGACGGCGATCGAATAGGATGCATAGAAGTCCAATAAGCGATCCACTGTAGCCGGATCACAATAAATCATTTCTAGGAAGGACTGGATCGGAATCGGTCCCGATGCCATGCAGGAGGCCGTGAATGGCCCACTCAAACAGGCACATACCCCGACACCGGTGCCGGCTGTGACTGACAAGTAGTGTAAAAGCTTCCTTCGCCGCTCATCGGCATCGGGTAATGTCACCCACTCGATGTCGGCCGGTCCACATACGGATGCCTGAGGTAGATGAAACTGGAGTGGACACGGGACGGCATCTTGACCGATCGTAGTCACTACTGAGAGAGCCTCCTCCGCAGAGATGCTCCACAGACTCTTACCGCAGGGTTCCCGACCTAAAATAGCCCGCAGGTTGCGGCTGTCTATGACTATCTCGAAATTGGGTACCCGGTCGGCCTTTCCTCCACGTAGAACCATCATCAGACGCTCGATGTCTGGAGTCTTCGGTTGCATCCAGCCCTCCTATCCCATCCTTCGTTACTTTGAGCCCAAACGGTCGTGATATCTGAAGAATGCACCGCCAGTCTCCGTATCAAGAGTACTGCAACAGCTGCATCGATCCGCAGCCGGATTCTCTCCGTGGCGACGGGAGCAGGCAGCCTGTGGAGGAACGGGCTTTGATAGAGTCGAATTCATCAGGGCGGATTCCTTTCCAGTATGCATCTCATTCCAACAGGTAATACCAGTATACAGCGATCTCCGAGGAAACATCGGGGAACGACCGGTACAGGAAACGGTCGTAGCCGCCTAT
>CAZAKE010000254.1:0-5680 GCA_964485495.1 uncultured Spirochaetales bacterium | reverse complement strand
CGCAGAAAAGGGACTGATGTACGACTCCCTTTCTACTTACTTTTCGAACTGCTGCCGATACAAACATTGACACGACCTACCTCGGACTATAAGGTAGCATAAATCCAATCTGTGAGAGAGATACCGTATGTCGTTATCGAAATTTTTCCATACACAGCACTACTTCGATTCAGCAGCGGAGTATGATTGTAAAAAAGGAAGAGAGTACTTCGGGAACGCAGCCCTCGATTACGCCAAAGATCACGAAGAGTATTCCACCACCATCGAGAAAAACCTCGGATACTTCGACCTGCCCGACGATGCAGATGCGGTGGAGAACGCAATCCGGAATATCGGCTTCCACTATCATGAGAAGTTTCTCGCCTTCGTGAAGGACCCCCACTTCTATCCCGATTTTTTCAAGGAGGTCGCCTGTCCGAAGGATACGATCTACGAGCTACTCAACAACCAGGAGGATCGTGAACCGACCCTTATTCTGTGTACCCACTACGGCGCCATGCCACTTGTCGTCGGGACCTTCAACTATCATCAGATGGCCATCAGCGCCGTCGTCCGGTTTCCCTCTCCCGAATTCAAGAAGCAGCAGGAAGACAAACTGAAACAGATCCGCAGAACCCTCAACAGCGGACGACTGACCTTCATCCAGCCCGACGAGCAGATGATGACCAAGGTCAGTTCCACCCTGGCCCAGGGGAGGACGCTCTACACGGTGATCGACGAGCATACGTCTTCGAGCAAGACTATCGAGTTCCTCGGAAAGAAGATCACCGGCGGAGCGGGAGTCGACAGCATCATCGAAATGGTGGGTCACGATACCATCAAAGTCTACTTCAGCATCATGGTACGTGAAGGAGATTCGTACCGGCTGGACATTCACAAAGTCGATACAAAGAACACCGACTATATTCAAGACGTGTTTTCAATCTACGAAAAATATGTGGCCGACGCGTATGAACAGTGGTTTTTCCTGCAGGAGGTCCACGAGAATATTCCGGAGTAGCGGAGAGTCCTGACACCTCAGAACAACTCTCCTCGCCACAGTCTTTCTAGAAAGGTTCGGTACGAAAGTATTTCGATCCCGTCGTCCGTCCGCCTGTTTTTCGGTTCCATACTTACGACTATCCGGCGTCTCGTCTCCGGATGCTCTAGTTTCAGCTGTCGCAGTCCCTTCAGGTGAGTACTCGTGACACGCGTCCCACTCTTGCATTCTACGGCGCAGTCGATGTGGTTGATGAGAAAATCCACCTCTATGCCGCTCGACAGCCGCCAGTAGTGGATTTCGGCAAAGCGCTCGTGATATGCGTCATAGGCACACAGCTCATGGAAGATCCAGTTTTCGAATGCCTGACCGAATAGCTCCGAACCCGGCCGAACCTCACCCCTTCGGGCCAAGAAGTTTACAACCCCTACATCGGAGAAGTAGAACTTCGGTGCCTTCACGATCCGTCTCTTCGGTCGTCTGCGATACGCGGGAAGGAACCGCCCTAAGAGCGTGTCACAGAGAATATCGAAATAGCCCCGAATCGTCTCACTCGACACACCGGTCTCTCGGGCAATGGTTGTGTAGCTTACGATCCCGGTGTCGGACAGCGCAGCCATGCTCAGAAAATCGGAATAGACAGGCAGCCTTCGAACCAAACCTTCGGCGGCGATCTCCTCTTTCAGGTAGAGAGAAACATACGTATTGAGCCGGCGTTGCGGATTCTTGTCTGCGTAGATCGACGGAAGGTATCCGTGATTCAACAGCCTGACGAGGTCGAAATCTCCTCCGAGTTCCCAGGCGGAGAACCCGAACATCTCGAAATTTATGCCCCGGCCACCCAACAGGTTCGCCTGTCCCTTCCTTACCTTTCTCGCGCTGGACCCACACAAGGCGAAGCTGACTCCACGGTTTTCGATGAGCCAATGAACTTCATCCAACAAGGCCGGAACTTTCTGAATCTCATCGATGATTACGAAGTCGATATGACCCTCTTCAATCTCCTGCCGCAACACCTCCGGTCTCTCGGTGTACCGGCGAAACTCCTCCGACTTGAGCAGATCGATATACTCTGAATCCGGATACGTATGTTTCAGTAGTGTGCTCTTCCCGCACTGACGAGAACCCCAGAGGAAGAATGTCTCGGTACCGGGTTCGGGTAATTTTAGGGCTCGCGTGTAATATTCAACCACTACTTGAATATTACATGTAATTTTCAAGTAGTCAATAGAATCTGCACGGCTTCGGTGGGGATCGGCTCAAACCCCGGAATGATTGTTCGGTGGTGAGTCTCGCCGGTTTCAGCACTGCACCATGCCTGAGCGAGACTCACAATACTGCATCCCTCCGCCTCTGTCAGGCGACGGTCTTGATCTTGCTGATATCACCGTCACGAGCGCCTTCGAGAATCGGGCGCATATATTCATCCACCATCTCCGCGGTCAACGGTACGGGCATATTCTGCAGCTTCATCTTCAGCTGCGGATTCTTGGCCGCCGTCAAGGCTCGTTCGATATGTTTGTCGGTAAAACCCTGCACATCTGCGAGCTTCCTGGGGAACCCGATGGCATCCGCCAGGCTGAACATCGATTCGGCAACTGCGACCCCGAGATCACGGCCGGAGAGCTTCGACAGATCGGCATCGCCGAACCCGGCCTCCTGGTAGATCCCGCCCACCATCCTGAGGGCATCCTCAATCGCCGGCGCGAAAAACACGGTGTAATAGGGGTTCATCATGGCGCAGGCCCGGCCGTGACTCAACACGTCTACCAGCGAAAAGCTGGTGAGATGCCCGCCGTTGGTGCCGCCCACCATGATCGCGTACCCGCCCAGGTCTGTTGCCAGACACAGGGCATCCCGAGCCTCGTGATCTTCCGGATTTTCGATGACCTTGGGCAGGTTTTCGACTACCAGACGGATAGTCGCGTCCGCAATCTCCGCCGTCTTATCGTAGGAGGGTTTTCCCGCCGCGCTGTAGAGCACCTCGAGGGAGTGGGCAATGCCGTCGAGTGCGCCGTCCATGGTGACACTCTTCGGGAGCCCGTAGGTCACCGTATAGTCAAACAACGGATTCGACGGAACAACCGCGTCATCCACGATCAACTTCTTCTGTCCCGTGGCCGTATCGGTGATATTGGAATATTTCGTCAGATGCGCACCGGAACTGGCGACCGTCTGGATGGCGATATGCGGAGACAGCGTTGCCCCCTTCTCTTTGAGTGCCTCGGTGACCAATCCGGTTCCAAAATAGTCATCTATCTCGCCCCCGAGAGTACGCAGCACTTCGGCGGCCTTGGCCGCATCGATGGTACTCCCTCCACCGAAACTCACAATCACATCCGAATCGGCTTGGATGAGTTCCTTGGTGATCCGGCGTAAGTCTTCTCGCGGACAGTTCGGCTTGGCGCCGATTATTACGGCGGCGACGTCGACTCCCGCCGTGGTCAGGGAATCCTGGATTCTCTTTACGTACGCATCACTGCCGGGAAAATTCTCTCGGATGAGTGCCGCTTTCTTTCCGATTTTTGCGGCAACGGTCCCGACTTTATCCAGGACCCCGGGGCCGTATACATACCGGTCACCCTTGAATTCGTCGATTAACGATCTACCCTTTTCGGTTCCATTCATTCGTACTCTCCTTGCAGTACCCGTATTCTATTCCACGAGTTTGATAACGGTTATATCACGAGCAGGTGCCGTAAGAGACAGTGTGTTTCCCGCAACCTCTGCTTCTACACCACGCATGACGTGCGCCTTCGTGAAGCTCCAGTCGCCCGCCACGGTCACCATCACCGGAATCTCCTGCCGTTTCGGATTGGCAATCCACAGGTAGGTTCCGCCGGCTCCCTCGTGTATTCTAACACGAATGCGGCTGTCACTTCGAGTGACATACTGGGATTTTCCGGAAAACCTGAAGATTTCCTGAAAGAATCCGCCGCATCCGGCCCCGTCGTGTACCATATACCCACGGCCCGGCATCGTTCCGATGAGCAGGGTCTTCCCCTTGCCGAAGTCGTTCTGTACCGCCGCGATCCGGCCGTCTTTATACCATCCCACGGCTTTGCCGGTGGTTGGGGTATAGGCCTGCAAGTAGAGTCCGCCGTATGTGTCGGCGCCGAGTACATTCACCTCCAGATCATCGAGTATATCGGGAGTGAACTCGACGTATGATTCCTTGGCGCCGAACATCTCATCCAGGCCCTGATTCGGTTGCACCTCACCGACGTGTGCCCGTTCACCCCAATACGCCGGACAGCCTTCACTCACCAGCGTTCCTCCGGCGGCCACCCACTCCTTTATCTTCCGGGAAGTATCACTCTTCTGCATTACCGGAAATGGGAGATAGAGGAAATCGTATTGGTCGATATCATCGAGATGTACGAAATCGGCCTGGACGTTGTTGTCGTGGAACCCACGGTAGGCGCCTTCATAACAGTCGGAGAAGAACTTCGTGCTGTACTGCTGAGTGTATACGAACTGTTGTGATTCCGGCACAAACAAGATCCCCACCTCACCCTTGATGGGACGGCTTTTCCACATCTCCTTCTGTTCATCCGCCTGCACCCAGCGGGCGATGCCGGTGGACATCTCGGATCGATCCGTGCGGCTCCCGTCCATGCCATAGGGACCGAACGCGCCGAACAGGGGACCATCTAAGAGGGGCCGCCATCGGAGGTAGAGAGTACCGGTGGCTCCGTGCATATAGCTGGTCAGGTTCCAATACCGAATATCTTCCGGATAACAGATCCGGCCTTCGTCACGGGGTTTTCCCAGGACGTTGGACTGCAGCCAGAGAGGTCCGCCATACGCCTCCGCGTGCCAGAAGGGTTTTCCACGGCTCGCGCTCCTGGTCAGATCCATGGCATGGGCCTGTTTCCACGGTTCGTCCCCATGACGGGAGGACCCCCACGTCAAGCCGAAGCTGTCGACTAAAGAGGCGGCCTTCCAGTCATCCAATGCACTGATTGCATGTTTCTGTAGAGATTTTGCCAGGCCGTGGGCGGTGATCCGGTGATTCGGATCGATTGCCGCGATGATATCACGCCGCCACTGCATCATCGTGTGGGCGTGTTCGGTCTGGAACTGCAACCAATCCATGGAATCGTTGTATGGCAACAGACTGCGGGGCGGCACCACATCCTCCCAGTCCGACAGACCGGGACGCCACCACGCCTCGTGTAGAGTTTCGAGCGAGCCGTATTTGGCCTTCAGCCACTCACGGAATTTTTCTAAGGTTCCGCTGCAATAACACGCTCCGGTATTGCATTCGTTCCAGATGTCATATCCGCCCAGTCCGGGGTGGTCCTTATACCTGTCGGCGAGACGGGTTAAAAACTCCTTGGCCCGCTCCTGGAGATCATTATTATCGATACACATGCGTATCCCGCCGGTGGCGCAGCTGCTGTGCATACCCTGGTGAGTGAAGGAGCCGTCCGCGTGCTCGATCCGCGCATGGGGATGGAGACGGCTGGTCCACTCGGGTGCCACGGTGATCATCTCGGCGATGATCGTCTTTATGCCGTTCTGCGCGCAGAGATCGAGTTGCCGATCGTAATCGTCCCAGGTATATTTTCCCGGCGACCGTTCGATGGCCGACCATAAAAACCAGTGCCGGAAGATGTTGTTGGCATCCTCGGCCGCGGTCTTGTAGTCACGCTCCCAATCTTTCTTGGGCGGATTCGAGACACGGTAGTACACCGC
>CAZAKE010000253.1:0-5729 GCA_964485495.1 uncultured Spirochaetales bacterium | reverse complement strand
GGCAGAAGAAAAACAGCGGTGGCGCGGGTCTATCTACGGGAGGGCAACGGGCAGATCCGGATCAATGGTAAGAGCCCCGAAGATTACTTCAATAGCCCCACGCTGATCTACGTCGTCAAACAGCCGCTCGATGTAACCGACTCGTACGGTAAATTTGATATCCTCATGCAGGTGCGGGGCGGCGGAGTCAGCGGTCAGGCCGGGGCCTGCAGACACGGATTGGCACGGGCCTTGCGGGAATACGATGAGACCAACACCACAGCCCTGCGGGCGAACGGGTTCCTGACCCGTGATTCCCGCATGGTCGAACGAAAGAAATACGGGCAGCGCGGTGCGCGCCGGAAGTTCCAGTTCTCCAAACGGTAGACGGGTCGACTCCATTCAGGCAGACAGCCGCGGGACCGTCCGAGTCGTAATCTCGGATGGTTCCGTTTTTATTATTCCGGAACAGGATTATCTCGATCTCGAAATCGTCGAAGGCTATCCCGTCACGGAGGAGATGGTTGCATCACTCGAGGGTTCCGACACCTTCAGACAGGCGTATTCGAAGGGTCTCGATCTCCTTACCTACCGTGATCATTCGGTTCTGGAGCTTCGTCGGAAGCTCCTCAGGCGTGACTTCTCGCAGGATGCAGTCTCGCGGGCAGTCTCGCGGCTGCGGGAAGCCGGATATCTGGATGATGAGAGGTTTTCGAGAAATTGGATCGAATCCAGGTATCGAAAAAGTCCCGAGGGATCCGTCAAGCTCCTCGCCGGTCTTGTAAAAAAGGGTGTCTCCCGGGAGATCGCGGGGAGGGCGGTAGCCGATCTCGTCGACCCGGAGCGGGAGGAAGCGGCCTTCGAGGAGGCCTGTGCCCGATTGAGCCGCACCGGCCGGTCGAAGGAATCGATTGCGCGAGCCTTATCCCGGAAGGGCTTCTCGGGGTCCAAGATCATCGACTTCCTCTCCCGCCGGGCAGAGGATGAGGAGCAGTTGTGAACTTGAACGGAATCAGGAGAATCGGAGGAAAGCCGGTTTGAAATATTTTCGTAAAAAAGTCCGAAATAGACGAATTAGAGGTTGACCTTTTGGATATATTTGCTACTATACTATAGGTTACCTGTGAGAAGTTCAGACTGCGGAATTCGGCGTCCATAGTACTCGCAAGAGGCATCCGGTCGGCAAATTCCGCCGTAGTTGACCTCATGGGCGATCAAAACCGACTGTAAAGGAATCGAAAATGGCCAAAAACGGTAAGAAGATTCGAATTTTTTCCGCCCTGGAAGTCGCGAACATCTGTGGAGTCGTGAATCAGACCGCCATAAACTGGATCAAGAACAACCATCTCAAGGCCTTTACGACCCCCGGAGGACAGTACAGGATCTACGCCGAGGACCTCCTCGAGTTTCTCGAATCGAGAGGAATGCGCATACCCGATGAGCTGTATGAACTCACCAAGGTGGGAGGGCAGCGCACGATTCTCATCGTCGATGACGATCAGGAATTGAACAGCATGCTGAAGAAGATCCTCAGCAGCAAGATCAACGGATACGCCATCGCGCAAGCGTTCGACGGGTTCGAGGCGGGGAAGCTCCTGGCCGAGACCGGCCCCAAGGCGGTCATCCTGGATATAGACCTTCCGGGTGTCGACGGGCACAGCCTCTGCGCCAAGATCAAGTCGGATCCCTCCCTCGGGGAGCCGGTGGTGATCTCCATCAGCGGTCTGAACGATCCGGCGGAGGAGCAGAAGATACTGGAAGAGGGAGCGGACGCGTTCTTTCCCAAGCCCATCGATTTCGATGCGCTGGTAGAGAAGCTGAAGGCGTTGATCTGAGAATATTCTGAACGAGTCCCGGTAAGACATCGTACCGACACCGGAGGAATCAGATGCCGGAAGAAAAAAAAGTTATCTTGGTCGTCGAGGATGAAGATGCAATTCGTCTGACGCTGCGCGATTACCTTCGGAAGCGGGGATTCGAGGTTCTCGTGGCCTCCGACGGTGTCGGCGCCATAAAACAGCTCATAGACAATCCGGTAGACCTCATCGTGAGCGACTACCGCATGGATATATTAGGCGGCGATTATTGGGTAAAATTCCTTCGTAAATACTGTTCGGATATCCGGATATTCGTCACCAGTGGCTTCCTCGCCCCCGAGTTTTCCATCCCATTTCCCGTCCTTTACAAGCCGTTCGATTATGCTAAACTCGCAGAGATGATCACGGAGGCGCTGTCGGTTTGAATACCGCCGGCTCGGACAACGTTGAACCTTCCCGCCCACCCGGGGTATCTGCGGTGCGTGCGGTGGTCCGCGGCAGGGTGCAGGGGGTTGGATTCCGTTATACGGCTCAACGCCAGGCGAGACGACTCAGGCTGACGGGTTGGGTTCGGAACAATCCGGACGGAACCGTCGAGACGGTGTTCGAGGGATCCCGCGACGGTGTCGACGGATTTCTCGACTGGTTGCATGAAGGCCCCCCCGGCGCCGCCGTGCGCTCCGTAGATTCCCACCGTATCCGACCCACCGGCACATATCGGTCATTCACCATCGAATTGTAAGCGTCGCAGCCGCAGGCCGAATATTGAACAGAAAAAAACCTGTGCCGTCCATAATGGAGCACGACACAGGTCGATTTGCCGGATGTACTGCAGATTATCTGCTGATCGAATAGAACGCCTTCATGCCGGGATAGTCGGCCACGTTCTCAAGGAGGTCCTCGATCCGCATGAGCTGGTTGTACTTGGCGAGTCGGTCGGAGCGGGAGAGAGAACCGGTCTTGATCTGCCCGGTCTCCAGCGCCACTACCAGGTCGGCGATGAACGCGTCCTCGGTCTCGCCGGAACGGTGTGATACGATGGCGGTGTATTTCGCCCGCTTGGCCATCTCCACCGCCTCGAAGGTCTCCGTCAGGGTACCGATCTGGTTCACCTTGATCAGGATCGAGTTCCCGACCCCCATCTCGATTCCCTTGGAGAGCCGCTTGGTGTTGGTCACGAACAGATCGTCACCCACGAGCTGGACCCGGTCGCCGATCTTGTCGGTGAGTACCTTCCATCCGTCCCAGTCGTCTTCGGACATGCCGTCTTCGATGGAGATGATCGGGTACTTCTTGGTCCACTCGGTCCAATATTCCGCCATCTCTTCAGACGAGAGCTCCCTGCCGTCGGACTTCTTGAAGACATATTTTTTCTTCTTCTCATCGTAGAACTCCGAGGAGGCGGGGTCGAGGGCGATGTAGATATCCTCGCCGGGTTTGTAACCGGCCTTCTCGATGGCCTGAAGGATCACCTCCGGGGCTTCCTCGTTGGACTTCAGGTTCGGGGCGAATCCGCCCTCGTCGCCGACGGCGGTGGAGTGATTCTTTTCATGGAGGATCCCCTTGAGGTTGTGGAACACCTCGGTAATCATCCGGATTCCGCCGCGTATCGAGTCTGCGCCTACGGGCATGACCATGAACTCCTGAAAGTCGACCGAGTTATCGGCGTGGGACCCGCCGTTGATGATGTTGGCCATGGGAACCGGCAGGAGGTTGGCGTGATACGCGCCGAGGTACTTGAAGAGGGGCACGGTGAGGAAGTCGGCGGCCGCACGGGCCGTGGCCATGGACACGCCGAGGATGGCGTTGGCCCCGAGTTTCCCCTTGTTCTCCGTGCCGTCCAGCTCGATCATCGTGCGGTCGATGTCTACCTGATCGAGTGCATCGAGGCCGACGAGTTCCGATGCGATCACGTTGTTCACGTTTTCGACTGCCTTCAGGACGCCCTTGCCCATATACCGCTTCTTGTCGCCGTCACGCAGCTCTACGGCCTCGTGTACGCCCGTAGAGGCCCCGGAGGGGACCGCGGCACGGCCCATCGAACCGTCTTCCAACATGACATCCACTTCGACCGTGGGATTGCCGCGGGAATCGAGTATCTCCCTGGCTTCGATGTACTCTATTAAACTCATACTATGCTCCTGTGGGGGGTGTTTCTCTAGAACTAGAATATGGAGAGGATCGGAAGTACTGTCAAGAGTTTTTTCTTGTTGACCCGGGGGGGAAACGGTGTTTACAATGACCGGATATGCGGTATACCAGGCTGTTCGGGAAAACGTTGAGAAAAGTCTCCCACAACATCAAGCGCAGCAGTTACGCGCTGCTGCTTCAGGGCGGGTTCATCCGCAGTCTCGGCGGCGGCCTATTCTCGCTTCTTCCCTTAGGACTCCGAGTCACCCGCAATATCTGCGAGATAGTGCGGGAGGAACTCGATGCGCTGGGGGGACAGGAGGTCTCCGTCCCTATGGTCAATCCGCTGGACATCTGGCTGTCGGCGGGGCGGACCGATCTCATCGAGAAGGGTCTCGTGCGGTTCCGGGACCGCACCGGCCGAGACCTGGTGCTCTCGCCCAGTCACGAGGAGGCCATGGTCGAACTTCTTCGTATCGGGCTCAACTCCTATCGGGACCTTCCGGTGTTTCTCTACCAGTTTCAATCGAAATTCCGGGATGAGGAGCGTACCCGTGGAGGGATGATCCGGGCCAAGGAGTTCGTGATGAGCGACGCCTACTCCTTCCATCGTTCCTTCTCTGATCTCAACAACTTCTTCCCCAAGGTGTTCACCGCCTATGAGCGCATCTTTGATCGGTGCGGCCTCGATATCGTCTCCGCGGAGGCCGGCGTGGGATTCATGGGCGGCGAGAAGGCCTACGAGTTCCTCATGTCCTCCAGTCACGGTGAGGACGTCGTGGTCTCCTGCGGTGAGTGCGGCTACAGGGCCAATCGGGACGTGGCGAGGGCCATCAAGGATCCCGTGGTGGAGGATTTGAACTCTCTCGAACGGATCGACACCCCAGGCTGCACCAACATGAAGAAGCTGTCCAAATTCCTGGGCGTCCCCCGATCGAGACTCATCAAATCCATGATCTATCGCACCAAGTCCGGTCCGGTGATGGCGGTGGTCCGGGCCGATTACGAGGTGAGTACGGAGAAACTTTCCAGGTGCCTGAAACAGCCGGTCCTCGGCTTGGCGTCGCCGGCTTCCCTCGAAGAGCTGGGGCTCGTGCCCGGGTTCGTGAGTCCCATCGACATGCAGGGCAAGCTGCCGGTAGTCGTGGACGACACCGTGGCGGACTCGAACAATCTCGTGATCGGGGGTAACGAGTGTGACGTCCATTATACGAACGCGAATTTCGGCAGGGATTTCGAGGCGGACATGGTGGGAGACATCGTCCGCATCAGGGGCATGAACCGCTGTATCCAGTGCCGGAGTGAGCTCGAGGAGATCCGAGCAATCGAAGTGGGGAACATCTTCAAGCTCGGAGAGTTCTACTCCAGGGCCATGAACCTCTGTTTTCGCGACGACCAGGGGCGAGTGGTCTATCCCAACATGGGTTCCTACGGCATCGGCATCGGTAGGCTGATGTCCGTGATCGTCGAGGCCAACAGCGATGAAAAGGGCATCTGCTGGCCGAAACAGCTGGCGCCGTACAAGATATTCCTGATGGGAATCGGGAAATCTTTGTCGGTCAAGCGGGTGGTGGACGATCTCTATGAGGAGATCGCGGATATCACCCTCTTCGACGACCGGTCAGAATCGCCGGGGGTCAAGTTCAAGGATGCCGATCTGATCGGGATTCCCTACCGCATCGTCATCACACCGCGGCTGCTCCGCGACGAGGAGGCCGAGGTATACGAGCGAGCGACCGGGAATACCTGGACACTTCCCATCGAAACCGTCGCGAAGGTCGCGAGAGAGTTATAAGAGAGTTA